>CAJWHS010000036.1 GCA_913041415.1 uncultured Acidimicrobiaceae bacterium
CACGCGACCCCCCGGCGACACCGCCCATGCCCTCGATCGCACCACATCGATCGCTGGGTCGCTCGCCGCTTCCGTGCTCGCGGCGGGCGATGCAACGCTCATCGAGACGACCGACGGCCGCTCGACCCCGCTCGTGTCGGGTAATCCGCAACTTGAGTCCCTGCTGGAGTTCCTCGCTCTCCTTGACGACGGTGCCGAACAGATCAACCCGGCCATCCCGGGCGGGGCCGGCACGGTCGTCGCTATTTCCGCCGACCCGATCCTCGCCTCGGACGCCGTCGCCCGCCGCCGCTTTGCCTTGCGGCTCCGAGCGGCCATCGTCATCACGCTCGACGCCGACTCGTGGGGCACCACGGCGTCAGATCCTGTCAGCACCGGCGAGTGGATTCACTTGAGCGGCCCGGGACAACTCGGAGCCCACTGGCGACTCGGGCGGCCGGCTTCGACCTTGGGGACACCATGAGTCCCCGCCGAATCACCGATGTCACCACCGAGATCGCTGTCGCCGCGCTCTCACTCGTCGTCACGTTCGGCCTTGCTCGCTTCTTCGTCGACCTGCGTTGGCGAGCTGACCTGGTCACCCTCGTCGTCGCATCCCACGTCCTGGCACTCATCGTGCGACGCAATGGTTTCGGGATGGGGATCTCGGCCGTGGTCAGTGCCGCCGGCATGTTGGTCGTCGGCAACGTCGTGTTGTTTCCCGAGACATCGGGATTGATCGTCCCGACTGGCGAGACACTGGACCTGCTGCGCTCCGACCTCAAAGCGGCGTGGAACGCCTTCGAACTCCAGCAGGCACCGGTAGAACCCCTCCGAGGCTTCGTCGCCACGGCAGGGCTTGCACTCTGGTGGGCTGCGGTGCTCGCCGACTGGGCTGCGTTCCGCCTCCGGTCGATGCTCGAGACCGTCACCCCGGCCACCACGATCTTCGTGTTCACCGTGCTCCTCGGCGACGGTAGCCATCCGGTGATCCACGCTGCGCTCTTCGCCGCTGCCGTTGGCGCTGTCATCTTGAGCCTGCGCCTCTCGCGCCAGGCTCGCGACAACGTGTGGGTCGACTCCGGCGCAGCGGCCGGACTCTCGTCGACGATGCGGGCGGGTGTGGTCGCCGCAGGAGTTGCCCTTGTGATCGGCATGGTGGCCGGCCCCGCATTGCCAGATGCGGGTGAGCAACTCCTCGATCCGTCCGAGTGGGACAACGGACCCGAGACCCGTCGGGTCACGAGCCCTCTCGTTGAGATCAGTGCCAGCCTGCTCGACCAATCCGAGCGTGAAATGTTCTCGGTGGGCGTCAATGGCCGCATGGATCGTCACTACTGGCGCCAGATGACCCTCACCGAGTTCAACGGCCGGGAGTGGCGTCGCTCAAGCAGCTTCGACGACGCCAACGGTCGGGTCCCATCCAATATCGCTTCCACCGTGAACCGAACGACCGTCCGACAAGAGATCACCACGACGGCCCTTGGCGGCATCTATCTGCCGGCAGCCTACGAGATCTCGAACGTTCTGACCTCGGGCAACGTCGAACTAGAGTACGAGGTCGAGACCGGCGCGTTGGTTGTGAAACGCGGGTTCGAGGGGCAGGCCCGGGCAGGCTTCACCTACGTCATCGAGTCTCAGGTGCCCAACTACGACCCGGCGGCGCTGCCGGCCACTGCGACCGACGGTCTCCGTGCCGACTTTGCCGCGGAACACACCCAGCTTCCAGAGGAATGCCTCGACGGTCAGACCACCATCAACGGCTGCTGGAATCCAGACATCACCCGTGCTGCTGAGGCGATCACGGAGGGCGCTTCAACGGATTACGAGCGAGTCGTGGCGCTCCAGAACTTCTTCGTCGACCCCAACAACTTCTCGTACAACATCAATGTCGCCCTCGACCACGACATCGACAGCATTGAGCGCTTTCTCTTCGACGTGCGCGAGGGCTACTGCGAACAGTTCGCCTCGACCTTTGCCGCCATGGCCCGTTCGATCGGTATCCCCACCCGAGTCGCCGTTGGCTTCACGTGGGGTGAGTGGGATGTCGCCCGCAGCTCCTACGTCGTGCGGGGCAAACACGCCCATGCCTGGCCCGAAGTCTTCTTCGCCGACGTCGGGTGGGTGGTCCTCGACCCGACCCCGGGTCGGGCGCCTGCCCACAACCAATCGTTCGCCCGGCTGACGCCGGCCCAGCTCGGCGAGAACGACGCCGGCAACCGAGAGCTCGGCGACGGCCTGGTCCCGACCACTCTCCCCGCTCCCACCCCGACCGGCGGCACCAACGCCGCTCCGGGTGCCCCCGACCAACCCGAGCCTGATCCCGACGACCTGCTCCCCGAGCCAGCCGGCGCCAGCACGACGTCCGGCGAGCAGGATGACGGGCGCGACTGGAGCCTGCTGCTCCAACTCGTGGCGGCGATCGGTGGTGTCGCTGCGATCGTCGGCGCGGTCCCGCTCCTTCGTATCGTTGCCCGGCGGCGCCGTGGCATGCGGGTGGCAGGCGATCCCGTCGGACGCGGTGAACTCGCATGGGACGACGCGACCGAAGCCCTTCGTCTCATCGGCATCGTTCTCTCACCGGCGGAAACCCCCATGGAATTCGCCTCGCGCGCAATGCAACGTCACCGCGCGGTCGGCCCTGTCGACGAACTTGCCGCAGCCGTCACCACCCTGCGCTACGCGAAGCTCAGCAATCCGAACTCGGTTTCGCACGAGGCCGAGCGAGCAGCCACCGCCGTCGCCGAACGGTGTCGGGCCCAGGTGCCGAGCAGCAAGCGATGGAGCGACGTGATCGACCCTCGCCCCATCACCATGAAGTGAACGTCACGACGAACCCGCGACTCGCAGGGCTACCCGAATGAACGGGCGAGAAATCAGAGTTGCTCGTCGCCGTCGGGGCGGTTGAACCGACCACGCATTTTGGCGCCGGCACCACCGACGGCATCTTTGAGACCGGCGCTACCGCGCATTCCGGAGGTCATCTGCTCAAGGCCCGCTCGGCCGAGTTTATGAAGGTTGTCAAAGCCCCACAGAAGGCTGAACAACATGACGAGCACACCCACAAACGAGAACACGAAGGACGCCGACAAAAGGGCGACCATCGCCACGGTGCCGGCAATGAAGCCGACCGTGGCCCACTTCAGGTTGCGGAATGCATGCGTGTAGATCGTGGTCTGAGCCACCTCGCGCGCCAAACTGGGATCACTCTCGTAGAGGTGATCTTCGATTTCGGTGAGAATGCGCTGCTCGTCCTCGGAAAGCGGCACCATCGGCTCCTTAGTGGCTTTCGATCAGTTTCGCACAACCAGCACCGCCAAAACAACGCGGGGACGCAGGATTGCCGCCGTTGGAGCGGCGCCACCACCGAGGCCTGCGTTCAGCGGTTCAGGTCGTCAGGACCCCACTGCTGCTGGCCAGGCACCATGCGGTCGAGTGGCTTTCCCGGTCGAGCCAAGGTTGCCGGTCCGATGGCATTGCCTCCGAAGCGGTCACGAATCGCCTCGACGATGTCGTCGGTTTCATCGCGCCCTAAACCGGCGGCGTCGTCGAAGCTCAGCTGGTGGGCAATCGGCTTGCCGAGCTGGCTCACGCTGACACCGAGAAGCCGGACACCAAGATCGACGTCGATCTGGGCGAGCAGCGCCTCGGTGGTGCTGCGGATCACGTTGGCCTTGTCGGTCGGCTCGGCAATGGTGGCCGAGCGGGTGATCGTCGTGAAGTCCCTAAACCGGACCTTGAGCTGGATCGTTCGCCCGGCGACGCCCGCCTTATGAAGGCGAGTCGCGACTGCGTCCACCATCCGGATCAGCTCGCGGCTAAGCACGGATCGGTCGCTGAGGTCACGCGGGAAGGTTTCTTCGTGTCCGATCGACTTAGAGCGGGAATCAACGACGACCGGCCGCGGATCTCGGGCGTGCGCCAACTGATGGAGGTGGGCACCCGTCGATGATCCGAGGGCCGCGGTCAGCCGGTCCAGCGGTTGCGCGGCAAGGTCACCGATCGTCTCGATGCCGATGCGGGTGAGCTTCTCACCGGTCTTGGGGCCAACCCCCCACAGCTCCCGGGCCGGCTTGGGATGCAGGAATGCAAGCTCTCGACCCGGCTCGACGACATGCACACCGGACCCAAAGACTGGCCCGCGCTGACTCGCTCGAGGCTTCGCCTCCGTGGTGGCGAGCTTTGCGAGAAACTTGACCGTTGCGACCCCGATCGAGCAGGTCAGTCCTTCCTGGTCGAGGATCCGAGCTCGGATTTCTCGGGCGATCTCGGCGGCCTCGGTGCGATTACGCAAGGCCCCCCGGACATCGAGGAACGCCTCGTCGAGCGACAGCGGCTCGACGTAGGGGGTGATGTCAGCGAAAACCGCCATGACCCGACTACTGACCTCGGCGTAGTAGGCGTGGTCGCCGGGAAGGAACACGGCGTGGGGGCACAGCCGACGGGCCCGGCTGGTGGGCAGCGCCGAGTGGATGCCGTAACTCCGGGCGACGTAGCTAGCAGCAGCGACGACCCCACGGTCGCCGGTGCCGCCGACGACGACCGGCTCAGTGCGCAGCTCCGGTCGGCGCAGCAGCTCACACGACACGAAGAAGGCGTCCATGTCGACGTGCAAAAAGCCTAGTACCCCATCGGGTGCCGGACCCTCATAGGCCACATCGCTCATGGATCGAGACGGACAGCTCGTAGCTCGCCCGGCCGTTTCCCCACAGCGTCGTAGCGGAAGTGGCGGAGATCGCTCCACGGTTCGGCGAGCCATTCGGCCAGGGGGTCGGCGACCCAGGCCGGGCCGCTGCGAATCCGGTCGTGGACCTGGACCGGGTCGAGGAAATCTCCGTCGTGCACGATGCCGTCGGGATCTTCGAAGGAGAGATCGCCGCTGAACGACGCGGCTTCGTGGACTTCTACCATCAGGTGCATTTCGAGATCGGCAAACGTGACCTCGACCGTCCAGCGCATCGCAGCCCACGCGTCGACGATGAGCCCTGTCTCCTCGGCGACCTCGCGACCGAGCGCCACGATCGGCGTCTCCCCGTCGTCGACGACGCCACCTGGAGTCGACCAGTCGACCGAGCCGTCGCGTCGACGGTTGGCCACGAGCAGAAGCCCGCGGATATCAGCGAGGAGTCCTCCGGCGACTTGCCATTGACGCATACCGCCAGCATGACAGGCGGCGAGCAACTCGGCAGCTCAGCGGCGGATTCTGAGGATTCGGTCCCGGATGGCCCACCACGTGACGAGCACGAGGGCCTCAACAACGATGCGGCTCGACATCTTCGACTCGCCGCGAACACGGTCGGTGAACGAGATCGGGATCTCGACGATGCGGCCACCGCTGGTGATCACCCGATAGGCCATCTCGACCTGGAAGCCGTAGCCGTCCGCTTGCACGGTGTGGAAGTCGATCTCGGCCAATGCCTCCGCTCGATACGCCCGGTACCCACTGGTGGCGTCATTGACGTCGATCCCCAGAACAGCAGCCGCGTAGCGATTGCCCCATCGCGACAGCGCCCGACGGTGCCAGGACCAGTCAGGGATCGAGCCGCCGGGGATGTACCGGCTTCCGAGCGCAAGGGCTGCACCATCGGCCGCAGCCGCGAGCAGCGAAGGCAACGCAGCGGGATCGTGCGAGAGATCAGAGTCCATCTCGACCATCAAGTCGTACCCGGCGGCGAGGCCGGAACGGAAACCATCGCGGTACGCAGAGCCGAGGCCGGATTTCGCCGGACGGCGCATCACCGAGACGTCGCCGATCTCCTCCGCAACCTTCTCGACGAGATCAGCCGTGCCGTCGGGGCTTGAGTCGTCGACGACCATCACCGAGGCTTCGGGAACGACGGCGCGCAACTTCTGGAGGACCTCGACAATGTTGTCGGCCTCGTTGAAGGTCGGGAGAACGATCAGGGTGCGCACGAAGTCAGCACTCTAGGACCTCGCCGAAACGATCCTGCCCAACGTCCCCTCGGTAGGCTGTCGGGCAATGGCCCCACGTCCCACTTCCTCCGACGCCGGCACAGCGCCCACCGCGGCCCCGCCGCTGTTCGCCCGCATCATCGCCGTGGTCGCCATCGTGCTCGCCGGCCTGTGCGGCGGGCTCATCGGCTACGCCGTGATGGATCTCCAGTGCACCGAAGGTTGCCCGACCTACGCCGGCCTCGTCGGCATCGGAGCGGCGATCCTTGCTGCAGTTGGTGTTGCCATCGTTGCGGTGCTCACGCTCCGGGCTATGAGTGAGTGGGAGGCCGTCGAGGCCGCCCACGCCGACGACACGTGAGCGTCGACCTCGTCGAACTGTTGGCGCTGGCCCAGGCCGCGGTCGATGCGGTCGGCCCCGGTCTCGCCGCTCCCGACTCTCGCCTTGATCTGCGCATCGACACGAAGTCGAGTCCAACCGACATGGTCACCGCCATGGACCGGTGGGCGGAGGAGACGATCGTCGGCGTTCTGCTCGACGCCCGCCCCGACGACGGGCTCCTCGGTGAGGAGGGCGCAGACAAGGCGTCGGAGACCGGTGTCGTCTGGGTCATCGACCCGATCGATGGCACCACGAACTTCATCCGCGACCTACCGGGCTTCTCGGTGTCGATCGCAGCACGGATCGACGGTGTCGATTCCGTCGGCGTGGTCCACGACCTGGTCCGCAGCGAGCGCTTCAGCGCCATGATCGGCTCTGGGGCCTTCTGCAACGGCGAAGCGCTCCACGTTAGCGAGCCTGTCGATCTCGCCCGAGCGGTGCTCGGTACCGGCTTCAACTATCAGCCCGCCGTTCGGTCGGAGCAAGCCAAGCTTATCGCAGAGCTCCTTCCCGAGATCGCCGATATTCGCCGCTTCGGTGGGGCGGCGCTTGACTGCTGCAGCGTCGCTTGCGGCCGCCTGGACGCCTACTACGAAGTCGGCGTCCAGGACTGGGACATCGCTGCAGGTGGACTCCTCGTGCGCGAAGCAGGCGGACGCATACTCGACCAGCGCCCCGACGGCCCCTTCGTGTGTGGCTCCGCCACCATCTTCGATGAGCTGCTCGGCCGGCTGGGTCTCGTCGATTGATTTCTGCCGCTGCTCCCCTCACCGGGCGCGAATCTGCAAGCATCAACACCCATGGGCACCAGGATCCTCACCGTTGAAGACGACGAGCGCATCAGGACATCGGTCCGGCTTGCGCTCGAAGACGAGGGCTGGACCGTCGAGGAGGCTGCAAGCGGCGAGGACGCGCTCAACGCGTTTACTCGTGAAGCGGCCGATGTCGTCTTGATCGACATCATGCTCCCCGGCATCGACGGCTTTGACGTCTGCCGTTCGATTCGGCGCGCGAGCGACGTGCCGATCGTCATGGTCACCGCTCGCGCCGACACCCACGACGTCGTCGCCGGGCTCGAAGCTGGCGCTGACGACTATCTGAGGAAGCCGTTCGCTCCCAAGGAGCTCTCTGCTCGCATCCGGGCGCTGCTCCGCCGGGCCCGGAGCGCCGACCCCGGAGCACCCCAGATGGTCTTCGGTGATCTTAAGATCATCCCCGAGGAAGGCGTCGTGCGCCTGGCAGGCACAGAAGTGCACCTCACCAAGACCGAGTTCCGTCTTCTGGTCGAACTTGCCACCAACCCAGGGCGGGTACTGAGTCGCGAAGTCCTCCTTGAGCGCGTCTGGGGCTACGGCTACTTCGGCGACGGTCGCCTCGTCGACGTCCACATCCGTCGGCTGCGCACCAAGATCGAGCCCGACCCTGCCAACCCCCGCTATGTCGTCACCATCCGGGGTCTGGGCTACAAGCTCCAGTCCTGACCCGTCATGATCCGACTGCTGTGGGGTCGACTGGGGCTTCGAGCCCGCATCACCGGCCTCTATGCGCTCGGCGGGCTGCTGCTATCGCTCACCATCGCCCTTTCGACCCTCACGCTGGCGCGCCAAAATCTCGTCGAGGACCGTGAGGAGCGAGCGTTCTCGGTTGCCGTTCGCAACGCCCAACGCGTCGAGAACGGGCTCGGGGCCGAGACAGAAATCGAGGATGTCGGCGTCCTGCTCGACAACCTGACGATCACCGAGGGGTCATTTCCACTGCTCCAAGTCGGTGATGCAACTCGAGCTCTCGATCAGGCCTTCGACGCCGACGCCGTGCCCTCGTCGCTGCGAGAACTCGTCGAGGCCGGCAATGCTGGCCGCATGCGTGTCCGGGTCAACGGCCGTCCCTTGATCGTCACCGGTATCCCGATCCCAGATACCTCAGCGGCCTACTACGAGGCGGCGGCGACTGACGATGTGGAGGACGTGCTCAACACGCTCGGCATCATCGTGCTCGGCGTGGGCGCAGCCGCCACCCTGCTTTCCGCTGCGCTCGGTTCATGGGCGTCGAGACGAGCCCTCACGCCGCTCGGCGAAGTGCGACTCGCCGCCGAGTCGTTGGCGGCAGGCGAACTCGACACTCGTCTCGATCCACCGGCCGACGCCGACCTCGCGTCGCTGACGGCGAGCTTCAACGGCATGGCCCGGTCGTTGGAGGATCGCATCGAACGCGACGCGCGCTTCGCGTCCGAGGTCTCTCACGAGCTGCGATCGCCACTGATGACCCTCAATGCCTCGGTCGAGGTGCTCAACAACAATCGCGACAGCATGACCGAGCGCAACCAGACCGCTCTCGATCTGCTCACCGACGACGTCACCCGCTTCACCGCTTTGGTTGAGGATCTCCTCGAAATCAGTCGCTACGACGTCGGCACGGCGTCGCTGCGGGCTGAACCGATCGATCTCGTTGAGTTCGTGCGGCAATCCGTGCATCACTCTCCCTTCGACGTCGTCATCAACGTCGGCGCACTCCAACACCTCCTCGTTGCGGGCGACAAGCGCCGCCTCGCCCAGGTCGTCGCCAACCTGGTCGACAACGCCGCAAAGTACGGTGCCGGAGAGATCCGCGTGCTTGTCGGGCACGAAGACGGGTCCGCGATTATCGCCGTGGAGGACGAAGGCCCTGGTGTGCCCGAAGCCGAGAGGGGCGTGATCTTTGATCGCTTCTCGCGGGGCAGCGCTGGTGGACGGCGAGGCCACGGTACCGGATCGGGTCTCGGCCTTGCGCTCGTCGCCGAACACGTCGGGCTACACGGGGGTGAGGTCTGGGTCGATGACCGCCTCGACGGTACCGAAGGCGCTCGCTTTACGGTGCGTATCCCGATCGGCGATATCCCCGATGACGAGGAGTGGGCATGAGGCTCGACCGCAGACTGCTCCTTCATCATGTCGCCGTCTTCCTCGCGATGATGCTGACCGCCGTGGCGTGCTCGCTGCCGACCGACGACGAGGCCGCAATCATCGCACCCCAAGACCTCCCTGACGCCCTCCGCTCGGACCTCGCCACCACGACAACCGTCGATCCCGGTCCGCGCAGCGAACCGATCGAGATCTATTTGCTCGCCGCTGCGGGCGACCGCAACGTCGTCGTGCAGGTGATGCGCGAGATTGATGCCATCGCCGGGTTCGAACAACGCATCGGCTTACTCTTCGGCGAGAACTTCAGGCGGACCGAGCAAGAGGAGGAGGACGGCTGGTCGAATGCGCTTCGCGAGTTCGAGCTCATTGCGGCGTCGGTCAACGGCTCCCGGGTCGCGATCATCGACATGGTCGCTCTCGATGAGAACAGTGAGCCGATCACAGTCGAGGCCCAGGTTCTCGCCGACGCGGTTGCCCAACTCGTCTTTACTGCCACCGGCTTTCCCCTCGACGAGCCCATCCTGGCGGTCCGGATCCTGTCGAATGGGGCCCGCACCTTGGTGCCGACGCTCGAGGGCGACACTGAAGAGGTCGTCAACCGCGACGACTTCGTGAACTACACCGCCGATTGGGTGCCACCGACCACCACGGTCGCGCCAACCAGCACGACGCAAGGGACAGATCCCGAGAGTGACGTCACCACCAACAACGGCGACTGACTCAGGCGAAGAACGCCCGGGCGGCGGCACGTAGCTCAGGGCTGGTGTATTTCAACTCAGCGATCGCATCAACGAGCGGCACACGCACCATCGTCCCGCCCTGGAAGGCCACCATCGAGCCGAAATCGCGCTCTGCGATCGCGCTGACCGCTTCGATGCCGAACCAACTCGAGAGCGCACGATCGAACGAGGTTGGGGTGCCGCCGCGCTGAACGTGCCCGAGCACGGTGACCCGAGTCTCATAGCCCGTCCGTGACTCGATCTCGGCTGCCACGAGATTGACGATGCCGCCGAGGCGCTTGTGGCCGAACTGGTCGATCTCGGGCTCGGGAACCTCGAGTGTGCCGGCCTTCGGCAGGGCGCCCTCGGCAACCACGACGATCGAGGCGTACTTGCCGCGGTTATGGCGGCGGGTCAACGATGCACAGACCTCGTCGATGTCGAAGGGCTCCTCGGGCGTGAGGGTCATCGTCGCGCCGCCCGCCATTCCGGCCCACGTCGCAATATGGCCGACGTGACGGCCCATCACTTCCACCACCATGACCCGGTTATGGGACTCCGCCGTGGTGTGCAACCGATCGATCGCGTCGGTGGCGATCTGCACAGCGGTGTCGAAGCCGAAGGTGCGCTCGGTGAGACCGATGTCGTTGTCGATCGTCTTGGGCACGCCGACGATCGACATCCCCATCTCAGAGAGTTCGTTGGCGCACGAGAGGCTGCCCTCGCCGCCGATCACCACGAGCCCACCGACGTGATGACGTTCCAGCGTGGCCCGCACCCGCTCGATGCCGTCGTCGAACATGAACGGGGTGTAGCGACTCGTGCCGATGACGGTGCCGCCTCGCGGAAGAATGCCCCGGCAGCCTTCGATCGTGAGTTCCTCGAACGACTCCTCGATCAGCCCCATGTACCCCTCGTGGAAACCGAGCGGGCGCCAGCCGAACTCGCGCTCCGCTTTACGGACGACGCCGCGAATGACAGCGTTGAGACCCGGGCAGTCGCCGCCACTGGTCAGCACGCCGATCGTTTCGATATCGGGGGAGGTCACCCCTGCGACGCTATCGTCGCCGCCCATGGGAATTGTGATCAGCATCGACGCCGGTACCACCGGTGTGCGCTCGTTCGCCGTCGACGAGTCCGGCTCGCCGCTCGGAGTCGCCTATCGGGAATTCACCCAGTACTTCCCTCAACCGGGTTGGGTCGAGCACGACGCTGAGGAGATCTGGCGGGCTGTCCTCAGTACCCTCGCCGGACTCACGGCCTCCCTCGATCAGCCCATCGCGGCGATCGGCATCACCGACCAGCGCGAGACCGTCGTGTTGTGGGACAAGCGCACCGGTGTGCCGCGCCACAAGGCAATCGTCTGGCAGGACCGCCGAACCGCCGCCCGCTGTGAGCAACTCGAGTTCGACGGCCATCTCGATCTGGTGCGCAGCACCACCGGTCTCGTTCTGGATCCCTACTTCTCAGGCTCGAAGTTCGAGTGGCTACTCACCGAGGGTGGCGTCGAGAACGACGAACACCTGGCGTTCGGCACCATCGACTCATGGCTGGCCTGGAAGCTCACGGGTGGGGTCCACATCACCGACACCACCAACGCCAGCCGCACGCTCCTGTTCGACATCCAAAGCATGCAGTGGAGCGACGACATGTGCGCCCTGTTCAACGTGCCGATCTCCGCCCTGCCCGAGGTTCGGCCGTCGTCGGGCCGGTTTGGGGTCACCACCGCCGACCTTCCGATCCCGGGCGGTATCCCCGTGAGTGGCATTGCCGGCGACCAGCAGGCCGCTCTCTTCGGCCAGGCCTGCTTTGCGCCCGGTCAGGCGAAGAACACCTACGGCACGGGTTCGTTCGTGCTCATGAACGTCGGCGAGACCTGCCCCGCGCCGGTCGAGGGGCTGCTCACTACCGTCGCCTGGACCCTCGAAGACGGCGGTGACTGGAAGACCACCTACGCCTATGAGGGCGCCATCTTCGTCACCGGTGCTGCGATTCAGTGGCTGCGTGACGGCCTCCAGATCATCGACGACGCCGCAGAGACCGGTCCGCTGGCCGAATCCATCGATGACACTGGCGGCGTGGTCTTCGTCCCGGCACACGCCGGCCTCGGTTCGCCCTATTGGGACGCTCGGGCTCGTGGAACGATCGTCGGCATCACCCGAGGCACTGGTCGAGCCGAACTCGTTCGGGCTGCGGTTGAGGCAATGGCGTACCAAACTCGCGATGTCGTCGACGCCATGGCGAAGGCCAGCGGTACAGGCGTGCGCGATCTCCGCGTTGACGGTGGCGCATCGGTCATGGATTTCCTGCTGCAGTTCCAGGCCGACCAGCTCGGCGTGCCTGTCATCCGGTCGAAGGTCGCCGAGACGACCGCGCTCGGTTCGGCCTACCTGGCCGGCCTTGCCGAGGGCGTGTGGGACTCCCCTGCCGATGTCACCGCCAACTGGGCGGCTGATGGCGAGTTCACCCCTGCCACCATCCGGGCTCGTCCGGACGCCGACTACGCCCGCTGGCAGCGAGCGGTCGAGCGCAGCCGAGGCTGGGAGCTCGTGGGCTAGGCGCCGAGGCGGGTCAGCGCCCCGCGCAGATTGCGCACGGCCTGACCGATGCGCTGCTCATTCTCGATCAGCGCGAAGCGAACGTTGCCCTCACCGCCGGGACCGAAGCCGACCCCCGGGGAGAGTGCCACGCTGGCTTCCTTCACCAGCATCGAAGCGAACTCGACGGAGCCCATGTCGCTGTATTCGGGCGGGATCGGCGCCCACGTGAACATCGTGCCCTTGGGGGGCTCGACCTTCCAGCCGATGCGGGTGAGGCCGTCGCAGAGGGCGTTACGCCGAGATTCGTAGATCGCACAGGCTTCGGCCGGGTAGTCGGGCATCTCGTTCATCGTGACGGTTGCGGCGATCTGGATCGGCTGGAAGGTTCCGTAGTCGAGGTACGACTTCATCTTCGCCAGCGCAGCGACGATCTCGGGGTTGCCGGCCATGAAAGCGACACGCCATCCGGCCATGGAGAACGACTTGGTCATCGAGTACAGCTCGACAGCGACCTCCTTGGCCCCTTCTGCCTGCAGGATCGAGGGCGGCGAGTAGCCGTCGAAGCCGAGGTCGGCGTAGGCGAGGTCGTGCACGACCACGACCTCCTGCTCACGAGCGAAGTCGACGACGCGCTGCATGAACTCGGCGTCGACGCACATCGTCGTGGGGTTGTGCGGGAAGGAGAGCAGGATCGCCCGGGGCCGAGGCCACGAATAGGTGAACCGCTCCGTCATCGTCTCGAAGAACTCGCCCTGGTTCGATGTGAGCGGCATCTCTCGGATATTCGCTCCAGCGAAAATCGGGGCGAAGATGTGGATCGGGTACGACGGTGCGGGTACGAGCACCGAGTCGCCGGACTGGCACAACACCCACATCAAGTGCGAGAGCCCCTCCTTGGCACCGATCGTGTTGATCACCTCGGTGTCGGGATCGAGATCGACGTCAAAGCGGTGCTTGTACAAATCGGCGAACGCCGCTCGGAGCTTGGGAAGACCGCGGCTTGCCGAGTAGCGGTGATTTCGGGGGTTCTGAGCAGCTTCGACCAGCTTCTCCACGGCGATCTCGGGAGACGGAAGATCCGGGTTGCCGAACCCGAGATCGATCACGTCCTCACCGGCGCGCCGTGCTTCTACCTTCAACGAGTCGATGATGGTGAAGACGTACGGGGGGAGCCCGGTGATTCGACGGAATTCCATACGGGGAGGCTAGTCAGCCAAAGACCTGACGCTTGACACTTTCACCACAAGGAGCGTCGTTTCTTTCGACAGCGGCTCCGCCGAAGCGACCTTGGCAGAAGCGCTGGGAATCGAGAGGACCCCGCGCGCCCGTTGGCGATCAGGCCATCGACTCCACGTGGCGGGTGAAATCACTCACCGCAGTACGCACGATCCGGGCCTCGGCTCGGCGCTTCACGAAGCCCGGCACCGGCACCGACAAATCGACAGCGAGGTGGTATACGACCTCGCACGACGACGGATCTGAGGCGACCGGTAAGAACTCGTACTCGCCATCGAGACGACGGGTGATGTCGCCCTCCTGAAGCCGCCAGGCGAGGCGTCGGGGGTTCGCACCGAAGAAGTAGCGCAGGGTGTAGGTGGTGGATCGGCCCATCGCTGCGGCTCGGAACTCGACATCCACGGCACGGCCGTCGTCGTCACGACTCAGGATGCGGGCCATTTTCACGTCGCTGGCCCATTCGGGGTAGCGCTCGAAGTCGATCGCCGCTGCGTAACAGGCGTCGGGCGTGGCGGCGATGATCGTGCGTTCGGTGGTCTGATCAACCATGTCGGTACCTTCGATCGGGTTGCCGAAACGATAACAACTACGCCTCGTCGGCGCCGTCACCTTCGTCGAGGGAGTCGGAGGTATCGGGTTCGGTGTCGTCGCCGTTGTCGACCGGTTCGTCGGTGGGTTCGAACTCGCCGTAGCGCGCCGTCCAGAGACCCATCATGCCGATGCCGAAGATCCACACGAGGGTGCCGAACGCGAGTGGGGTGAACGGGCGGGTCAATGCGGTGACGATGCCCGCAACAAGTTGCATCGTCGTGGCGCCGAGGAGGTGCCAGCGCACCACCTTGGGGGTGCTGCCGGCTCCGAAATACAGACCTCCGACGCCGATGGCGTCGACCCGGCTGCGGTCCACGGCGATGAAGAACGCCCACAGCATCGTTACGATGCCGGCGAAGAACAGGGTGAGGGAGACGGTGACCGCCGCCAGTTCAAAGGTCGACGGACTCGCTGCGGCTGCGCTGGCGGTGACCACGAAGGCGACCGTGCTAGCCCAGCTCAGTTGGAAAAAACGAGTGCCGGGTTCGGGGAAGGTCATGGGGCCACCATCGCATCGATCGCGCTGCCAAGTCGCTCGGCGAGCTTCTCATAGCTGAACTCGGCCTCGGCGCGGCGGCGACCTGCATCGGCCATTGCGGCACGACGGTCGGGATCGGACAGCAGTGCGCCGATCGCCTCGGCCGCAGCAGTTCGATCATCAGGGTCATCGACCACGAGCCCCGTCTCGTCGTGCTCAACAGCCTCGTGGGCACCGCCGCTGCGCCCCGCGACTTGGGGAACACCCGATGCCGCCGCTTCGAGGAAGACGATGCCGAAGCCCTCCTGTTCGAGGCCGCCCCATCGGGTGCGGCACAGCATCGAGAAGACGTCGCCGGCGGCGTACAGGTCGACGAGATCGTCGTCGCCGATTCGGCCAAGCAAGGTCACTGGCGCGTCGAGTTCGTCGATCAGTTTCTGGAGACGACCGGTGTCGCGTCCCTTGCCAGCGATGGCGACGGCTAGGTCGGGGTGATCGACCCGCAGTTCGACACTCGCCTGGATGAGCGTGTCCATGCCCTTGCGGGGCACGAGGCGAGAAACCGACGTGACAAGAGGGCCGTCGATGGGGAGACCGAGTCGAGCCCGAGTGGCGGTCTTTTCGGCCGCGGTCTGAGGACGGAAACGTTCGACGTCGACACCAGGCGGCACGATCGTGCACGGCGGCAGCGGAGCTCGGAGCGATCGTTCGCCCTCAGCAGCCGGATAGCCACCGGCCGCGATCACACCGACCGAACCGGCGAGCACACGGTTGAGCAAACGGCGGGTACCGGGCACGCGGCCGGGAATCGTGACCTCCGCACCGTGCAGAACGACGCCGTAGGGACAATCGAGGTGGGGGCCGATCAAGCCGGCGGGCACCGCCGGATCGATGATCACGACCTCGGCGTTGTAGGACTCGGCGAGCTGGTTGACTCGGCGAACGAGCATCGGCTGCGGCAACAGCCACGGTTCGCGGCTGCGAACCACGGTGAAGTCCTGCGCGACATCCCACGCCTCGGCCCCGTCGTGCGGGGTGGTGTGCACGACAACGTCATCGGCGGGCAGACGTCGCCACAGCTCCCAGAGGTAGTTCTGGATGCCGCCGATCTTCGGAGGGAAGTCGTTGGTGACGAGCAGGTGCCGAACCACGTTCGGACCTTACGCCCGTACGATCTCATTGCGGACCTCGAGCGACTCGTCGTCGGCGAGGTCGTCGGGCACAACGACACCCAGCTGGCGGGCGACCCACACGGCGTGAGCCCGAAGCATCGCCGTCGGGTGCTGGAGGTAACGCTCGACAACAGCAGTGACGTTCGAGGTCGGCCGGGCCACATTGCCGAGCACGAGAAGCGCATTGCGACGCAGATAGTCGGGGTCGCGGTGAGGGATGTACCAGCGCCCGAGTCGAGCCAGGAGTTCGTCATCGTCGGCGTCGAGCACACTCAGGACATCGACCCACGCCTCGTCGGCACCGGCAGGCGAGGGCCGACGCATACGGATCTTGTTGGGCGGACACACGTCCTGGCAGTCGTCGCAGCCATAGATGCGGTCGCCGAGCGCTTCGCGGTACTCGACCGGGAACATGCCTTCGGCCTGAACGAGCCATGCCAGGCACCGGCGGGCGTCGATCACCCCCGGTTCGATGATCGCCCCGGTTGGGCATCCGTCGAGGCATGCCGTGCAGGTGCGACAGCCGTCGGCGACTGCTGACTCGTGGTCGGATGCGATCGATGCGTCGGTGAGCACGGCGCCCAACACGACCAGGGAGCCAATGCCCGGCACGAGGATGTTGCTGCTCTTTCCCCACCAGCCGATGCCGGCCCGGTGCGCCGCAGCCCGATCGACGAGGTGATTCTGATCAGCGATGACGGTCGCTCGATGACCGGCGTTGCGCAGCGCCTCAGCCACGGGTTCCAGCGCCGCCCGCAGGACGGCGTAGTGGTCCTCCCACGAGTAGGCCGCCACTCGAGCCACCGGCACATCGGCGGGCATCGGCGGGGCCGTGCGCTGATAGTCGTAGGCGCCGACGATCAGTGAGGCTGCTCCTGGGAGGGCGCGATCCGGGTCGGTCGACCGGGACGGATTGCGGAACGTGAACTGCATGTCGGCGGCGAGCCCGGTGTCGCGCCGGCGTTCGAGTTCTGCTCGCACCTCGTCGAACGGCTCAGCCGATGCAGCACCGACCGCGCAGAGGCCTGCAGCGAGCCCGAGGGCGCGAAGCTCGTCGATCGTCGGAGTCGGCACCGGTACATCGTGGCACGGGCTCAGGCGATACCAGTGCGCTCCTGAAAACGAGAGGGCGGCACCAGCCCGGCGTCGGCAAGGAGATCGACGGCGTGCTTCTCATGCTGATCGAGCATGACAGGCACTCCCTCCTCGTGCCCGACGAGATAGCTGACAAGGCAGTCGTCGCACTCGGTGGTGTGCTGCATCTCGCAGGCGTCGCAGTCGATCGTGAGTGCCGGCTCGAGCGAGGAGAACGACAGCGATTCGGTTTCGGGGAGATCCGGCACCAGATGAAGGTGACGGCGATGGACGGGGGCCGTGCTGGACATGGATCGCACCTTACGAATGGGGTGTGACACGCCTGCGGAAAACTTGACGTCGAACGTCCGTTCGGGCAGAGTCGCTCTCCTTGTGACCGAACACCTGTTCGTGGCACCGCAGGCCACCCCTGAGGCTCCGCCCGCCGCACCTCGTCAACGAACCCTCGACGATCTCGGCACTCCCCTGCACGAAGTCACGTTCGTCGTGTTCGACATCGAGACCACCGGTGGCAAGGCGGCGAATGGCGGCATCACCGAGATTGGCGCCGTGAAGCTGCGCGGTGGCGACTGTCTCGGCACCTACCAAACCCTCGTGAATCCCGGTCGAGCGATTCCGCCTGAGATCACGGTGCTCACCGGCATCACCGAACAAATGGTCTATCGAGCGCCGCGTATCGAGGCGATCCTGCCCTCGTTCCTCGATTTCGTCGGTGGTGATGACACGGTGCTCGTGGGCCACAACGTCCGCTACGACCTCTCGTTCACCAACGCCGCGCTCGAACGCGACGGCCGAGCTCGCCTCGCCAACCGGTCGGTCGACACGCTCCCACTCGCGCGGCGGCTCCTGCGCGACGAGGTCCCCAACTGCAAACTCGGCACCCTCGCTGATCGGCTCCGGCTTAGCCATAGTCCGAGCCATCGGGCCCTTGATGACGCACTCGCCACCGGCGATCTCCTCCACGTCCTGATCGAGCGTGCCGGGGCCATGGGCGTCGTCGGCCTCGACGACCTCTTGGCCCTGCCGACGATGGCGGGCAACCCCCAAGCATCCAAACTGCGCCTCACTGATCGTCTTCCCCGCAAGCCGGGCGTTTATCTGTTCCGGAACCGCAGTGGCGACGTCCTCTACGTCGGCAAGGCGTCCAACCTCCGCAGCCGAGTCCGCAGCTACTTCTCCACCGACGAGCGCCGCAAGGTTGCGCAACTGTTGCGAGAAACGCACCGCATCGATCACCAGGTCTGCCGCAACGGCCTCGAGGCGGCCGTCCTCGAACTCCGGTTGATTCACCGCCACCTCCCCCGCTTCAACGCTCAGGGCACCCGCAGTTCGTCGTACCCGTACGTGAAGCTCACCCTCAACGAGCGCTTCCCTCGGCTTTCGGTCGTGCGAAAGGTTGCCGACGACGGTGCGCTCTATCTCGGGCCGATCTCGTCAGCACGGCGCGCCCAGCGCCTGATCGAAGCGATCGAGACGGCATCGCCGGTTCGTCGTTGCACCGCCACGTCAACCTCTCGCACTGCCAAGCCGGTGTGCACTGCCGCTCAGATCGGGGTTGCTGCATGTCCGTGCTCGGGCCACACCAGCGAGGACGACTACGCCCGCATCGTGGCCGATCTTGTCGACGGTCTGACCTGCGATCCTCACCGCCTTCTTGCTCCACTGCGAGATCGCATCGCAGAGCTTGCTGACGAAGAGCGCTTCGAGGAGGCCGCCGATGTGCGCGACCGCGCCGACGCGTTGAGCGGTGCGCTCCGGCGCCAACGCCGGTTTGATCTGCTGCGACGCGCAGGGCGGATCCGATTTCGATTCGGTGCCGCCTGGGCCGAGCTCGACGATGGCCGGCTCGTCGGGTGGGGCGATGTCGGCGATCAGCCGTCGCTTCTCGATCTTCGCACGCCGTTGTCACCCACTGACGTGTTCGACGATCGCTTGCCGCCGCCGAGCCAGACGGAGGCCGACGAACTCCTCACGGTGGCGCGTTGGCTCAACGAAAACGCACACCGCATCGAACTCGAAGCGGTCGACGGTCTCCTCGCCGAGCCACTTCCCCGTTTGCCGAGCTTCGTGCCCCGCAAGCGCTGACTCACGCCTGGAGGGCCGACACCTTCGCAGCGACGCGACCGTCGTCGATCGCCGCTGCGGCAGCTTCGACCCCAGCGCCCAAATCGTCGGCGATACCTGCGGCGACCAACCCGGCCCCGGCGTTGAGTACCACGATGTCTCGGGCAGGGCTCGCCTCACCGGCGAACACGCGACGGCTGATCTCGGCGTTGGCGAGGGCGTCGCCGCCGGCCACGTCGTCGACGCTGACCCGGGCGAGTCCGAAGTCGGTTGCGTCGACCTCAATCTCGGTGATCTCGCCTTCCTCGAGCGAGACGATTCTCGAGGTGCCGGTGGTGGTGAGCTCATCGAGTCCACCCTCACCGTGCACGATCAGGGTCCGCGCCGAGCCGGTCGCCCGAAACGTCTCCGCCATGCGGCGGGCGAGGGTCCAATCGGAGGCACCGATCACTTGCCGGGTGAGCTTCCCGGGATGCGACAGCGGTCCGAGGATGTTGAACACCGTCGGGATACCGAGCTCGGCGCGCACGGGGCCCACGTGCCGCATCGCCGGATGAAACTTGCGAGCGAACGCAAAACCAACACCGTGTTCGGCGACCTGGGCTTCGAGTTGTTCGGGCGAGATCTCGATGTCGACACCGATCGCCTCGAGGAAGTCGAAGCTCCCGGACGTCGACGAAGCCTTTCGGTTGCCGTGCTTGCATACCGAAGCGCCGGCGCCGGCGGCGACGAACGCTGCCATGGTCGAGACGTTAAGTGCGTGGGTCCGACGACTCGGGGCTCCTCCGACGCCGACGATGTCGATCGTGGTGTCGGGCAAGTTGAGTGGCTCGGCCGCTGCGATCATTGCTCGTTGAAGCCCGGTGAGCTCCTCAACCGTTTCACCCTTGAGCCGCAGACCGACGATGAAGGCGGCCTTCTGCGCATCGGTGGCATGACCGGAGAGGATCTCGCTGAGGACGGCGGTGCACTCGGCTGCGCTCAGGTCGGCTCCGGTGGTGAGGTGCCCGAGGACACCGCTCCAGCCGCCGTGTTCGTCGAGACTCATGCTTCTCCCTCGGCCCAGTGACGGGCCTCGTCGAGTTGTCGAAGGTGATCGTGCTGGGCGGCAACGAGTTTGTCCATCCAGGCGGCGAGGTCAGGGCGAGCGTGGCCTCGGATCTCGTCGGCGAGCGACTCGTACATCGCTGCCTCGACAGGGAGCCGTCCGGAGAGATCGTCGGTGCCGGGGTGAGCGTCGGCCGTGTTAGTTTCCTCGGCAAGCAGGGCGTACAACCCTTGGGCGAGCCCACGGTTGCGCTCAGCCATGCTCCGCAGCACGCCAGCGAGAACCGGTTCGCCGTCGACATCGGCCTGTTCGGCGAGGTACTCGGCCCGGGTTACCGCAGCGGTGATCTGGCGGAGACCGGCGCGTAGTGCTTCGATCGCCGGGCTTCCTTCGACATCACTCATCGGCGGTACTCTAGGGCTCCTGTGCTGAGCGCCCCCAACGTTGTCGCCGTCCGCCGCGGTGCCCTCATCTGTCTCGTGATTGCGACGCCTGCCGCCGTGATCAGCAGTCTGCTCGCCGACGACGACAGCGCCGGCAGCACCGACCAATCCAACTGGGTCTTCGTTGCGCTGGCAGCGGTCGTGATCGCCTATCTCGCTGGTGGTGCCGCTGCCGGACGACGAGCAGCCGCTGCCCCATTCACAAATGGGGCAACAGCGACGCTCAGCGCTTTTGTCGTCGTGCAAGTGATCTTCGGCATCGTGCGCCTCGCACAGGGTGACGGCCTTTCGCTGATCGGGCTGATTTTCAACGGGCTCCTGGCCGCCACCATCGGCGTGGTGGGAGCCGGCATTGGTGTGTGGCGCGCCTTGCGAGACACCTCGCCGAACTGACCTCGCCGACCGCCCGTCGCGGTCAGCGTTGGCCGTGGCACACTGAAGCCGGTGGCGGGGAGCCGACTGGATGGCCGCAGTCCTTCGGGGCTGAGGAAAGTCGGGGCTCCGCAGGACAGGGTGCTGGCTCACGCCAGTCGAGGTGACTCGCAGGAAAGTGCCACAGAGAACAGACCGCCGGCGGGCTCGTCTCGCCGGTAAGGGTGAAACGGTGCGGTAAGAGCGCACCAGCACCCCCGGCGACGGGGATGGCTCGGCAAACCCCACCCGGAGCAAGGTCACGCAGGGAGAGAGCGGTCCGCTCGTTGACACTCCCGGGTCGACTGCACAGATGGATGGTCATCCACGAGCCTTTGGGCTCCGGACAGAACCCCGCTTACAGGTTGACTCCCCGCCACCACCATACAAATAGGGGCTTACTAGCCTCAAGCGAAGATGTGTGCAGCAGATGTGCATCGAGATCTACTCGGGGCGCCAGGTTCCGGGAGACGAATCACCACCATCAAACCCGTACCTAGACCAACGTTGGGCCCAGAACCGACAGAGCACAGCCAGACAAACGAGGCCATCTTCTCCGGCAGTGCTTGCGAAAGGGGCCTAACGACTCCCCTAACCTTCGGCCATGTCTGACATAGGTGTAGAGAGATACGTCCGCCTTACTACGTTCACCAGAGACGGGCGCCCGAAACACGCGCCAGTGTGGATAGCCCCACTTGGTGACGGCTCCTACGGCTTCACGACCGGCCTAAGCAGCTGGAAGGTAAAGCGCATACGCAACTCGCCCTCGGTCGAGGTCACACCCTCAGATGCGCGTGGCGCGGTTGCCGACGACGCAACCACCATTTCTGCCATCGCAGAGTTGTGCACCGGTGACGCCCTCGGGCCGATCGAGCGGGCAATCAAGATGAAGTACGGCTGGCAGTACACCGCCATCAGCGCCCTCGGAAGGCTTCGAGGTCTGCGCGGAAACGGCGACGAGAACTGCGGCGTTCGCCTCACCCTCGCACACTGACAAGCTCACCGTCACCAAAGCCTGATGCGGACCAGCCAGGAGGGCGGCGCGCTTTAACGCCTGCGCGCTCGCCAGAGATTGCCACCGGCAGCAAGAGAAGTGTCAGCCAGCACCGTGCGTCAGGGCGAATCCTCAGTCTGACGTTTACCTGACCACAACAATGATTTTCTTGCGTCCTAGCCAACGGGTCCATTAGTCCTAGGCAAAAAGCAAGGAGTTCCAAAATGACCTACACAAGCATCTCCACACTTAGGCCCGGACCTCGCCTTCAGGAGGCCAAGTCCCAAGCAGAGTTCGAAGCACTAATGGTGGAGGTTTGGTCTGTAGTGACCGCAAATGGGGGCGAAAGCACTGTGACCGGTGCCGATCTTGCTCGAGGTGTGAACGTTTCACTCACGACGTACCCGGATGCCGCCTCGGCCGCAAAGAGCGTTACCGAACTCACAGCTAAGCGGCTCATCGAATTTGAGTCCACAGGCCAGTTCATGAGTCTCGAGGAATGGCTCCCCATTGCCGGTCCGTTGATGGAAGGCTAACGAAGACCACGGCGGTGCCTGGAGTGCTCTGCGCAAAGGGCGCCGAATAGGTCTGTGCCACCGGTTGAACACTAAGACCAACATCATCGACCGGCCGTAAGCATGTATCTAAGTGTGGGGTGGCCCGGCACATCACCCGCTGACCAGCGTCGGAAAGCTTCCAGATCTTCTATCACTCCCTGCCACTGTTGATCTCTGACGGAGGGGCCAGGGTGATTGCTCGTCGGAAGAGTCGGCGTTTGCCTTGTGCCCCTGTGGTGCCCCTGGAAGGCGTTTGAATCTGAGATGGCGGAGCCTGCAGCCCAAAGAACCAACTCTGACCTGGAGTTTTATTAGTGGAGCTGAGGGGAATCGAACCCCTGACCCCTGCTTGCAAAGCGTCTCGGAACCGTCCGTCGGTGTTCGTCACCGTCCAGATTCGCTGTGGTTCGCGGGGTTGCGTTTCACCGACGTCCGTGACTGTCCGGGCGTGAACACACGGGTTGGCTCCCCACTTGGCTCCCCGACCCTTAGTGCGACGCCACAATCCCCGCCGCCTCTCCAGGCCTCGCAAACCAGATTGGCTCAACGCTGGTGCTACCTTCACATCGTGGCGAGGTCGACTCCGCGGCTGATGGTTCAGGCGGTCATCCCGGCGCGAGGCGGTTCGAAAGGACTTCCTCGAAAGAACGTCCTGCGGCTAGGGGGCAAGCCCCTCATCGCTTGGCCGATCGAGGCCGCGAAGCGATCCCGCTTCATCGACGAGGTGTTTGTCTCGACCGACGATGCCGAGATCGCAGAGATCGCTGAGCGTCATGGGGCACGCGTCATCACCCGGCCGCTGGACATCAGCGGCGACGACGCCTCCTCGGAGGAGGCGCTGTTGCACGCCATCTCGGTGAACGAGACGGTCGGCACCGCGGACATCATCGTCTTCCTGCAGTGCACGGCGCCGTTGACGGCGACGGAGGACATCGACTCGACCATCGAGGCACTCGTCGAGCAGCGAGCAGACACTGCGGTTGCGGTCACGGAGTTCAAGCACTTCCTTTGGCGCAACGAGGAGGCCGGGTTCGTCGGCGTGAACCACGACCCGACCGTGCGGGAGCTCCGGCAAGCCCGACCGCCCGACTACTTGGAGACCGGCGCGGTCTACGTAGCCCGGCGGGAGGGTCTTGAGCAGCACCGTCACCGGTTCTTCGGGAAGATCGCGCACCATGTGACTCCGCCTGAGCGGGCGTGGGAGATCGACAGCCTCGTCGACTTCCAGGTCGCCGACGTGCTGCTGCGCAATTGCGATCGAGCGGGGGGCTGACGTGGCGGAGTCAGAGACTGGCGCCCGGTTGATCGCCGAGATCGGCTGCAATCACCTTGGCGAGATGGACGTTGCCCGCCAGCTCATTGAGGCGGCGGCGTGCCGGCAGATGCATGTCGCGAAGTTCCAGAAGCGAGACCCGCAGACACTGCTCTCTCCTGAGCAGTACGATGCCCCGCACCCGAACCCTGAGCACGCCTATGGGGAGACGTACGGCGCCCACCGGGAGTTTCTCGAGTTTGACCCCGATCAGCACAAGCAGCTGAAGTCGTGGTGCGAGGAGCGCGGGATCGAATACGGCGTGTCGGTGTGGGACGTCGCCTCAGCGCGCTCGATCGTCGAGCTGAACCCCAGGACGATCAAGGTCCCGTCGGCCTGCAATCTCGATGCGGAGCTGCTCGACTTCGTCTGTGAGCACCACGACGGCGAGATCCACATCTCGCTCGGCATGACGACGAAGGCGGAGGAGCTCAGCATTCTTCGTGTCCTCAACGCACACGGCCGTGCCCATGACGCAGTTCTGTATGCGTGCACCTCTGCGTACCCCGTGCCAGCCGAAGACGCGTGCCTGCTCGAGATCCAGCGTCTGATCAGCGCGTACGGCCGCGAGGTGCGGGCCGTGGGGTTCTCCGGTCACCATCTCGGCACGGCACTGGACATCGCAGCGATGACGCTCGGCGCCACGCACATCGAACGGCACGTCACACTCGACCGCCGCTTCAAGGGAACCGATCACGTTGCATCCTTGGAACCCGACGAGATCGGGAAGCTCGCCTGCGACCTAGCTGCGGTGAGTGCCGCGTTGACCCTGAAGCAGAGTGAGGTCCTTCCCATCGAACTCCCGGCCCGGGAGAAGCTAAAGACCCGAGTGACCGCTAGCGAGCGTTCCCGTGACGACTGACATCGTCGTCATCGGAAACGGCCCATCTGTGCTCGAGCGGCGGGTAGGGGCGCTGATCGACAAGTTCGAGACCGTGGTCCGGATCAACAACTACGTCACGACCGGCTACGAGGAGCACGTCGGGAACAAGGTGGACGTGTGGACGCGGAGCGGGAGCGACGCCGTGTTCGATCGGGCTGACGAGCATATTCCCGCCGTCCTGTGGTTCGTACCACTCCGAGCCTGGGAAGCAATCAGACAACGCATCGGGCCGATCACGCAGAGAGTCGACGCCGCGGGGCCCAACCACACCCTCGTCGAGCGGCAGCGGATCGAGGACCTCATTCGGCGCTACTTCCATGGCCGGACCGATGTGCGACCGACCACGGGTCTCTTCACGATCTGCCACTACCTCGAAACGCATGAGCGCGTGCACATCCACGGCTTCGACTTCTTCGCGACGCACCGGACCAAGCTGCACTACTTCGATGACGAGACAAAGAAGCGGATGAACGGGCACGACGTCGAGTTCGAACGCGAGATCGTCCAAGAGCACCTGAGGGCAGGCCGCCTCGTGACGATCTGACGCGAGCGATGGCGGAGCGCTACGGAGCCGCGACATCGGGGAACAAGGCTGGGCCGCCGGCCGCAGAGAAGGACAACCACCAGAGCTTGCGGAGCTCGTGGTACGTCGCTTCGCCTTGATCGTGCGACTCACCGTCCCACGGCTTGGGGCCCACATAGTGGAGCAGCCGGACCTTCTGCAGATCGAAGAGCTCGGGTTGGTGGTGATACACCCGCTTGAGGGTGTTCCAGTCGTGGTCGAGCAGGTGGACCGCGTCGGGATCGGTCTCGTAGAAGTACCAGTTGAGGACCGACTGGTCCCCCAGTTGGTGAATCGGCCGCTGCGTCGTGAGGGCGTAGTCGTAGACGGCCTGAAAGAGCTCGTCGGAGGGGCGGAAGACGAGAAAGCCGGTGTTGAACATCGGGCGGCCGAAGATCCGTCGTGGCTCTCGGGCGCCCCGATCGGGCGCGGCCGAGAGATGCCCCAGTTCCTCAACGCCATCGAGTGGGTTCAGGCAGAGCATATCCGCATCGATGAAGCAGATCGTTCCCTCGTGCGGGTACTTCAAGAGTGCCAGCTTCTTAAAAGCGAAGTCGAGCCGGGGCTGCTTCTGCCTGACGGGCGAGCTGACATCGCCCAGAGCGCAGCTGTCGACGTACTCGCACTCGAGACCGAAGCTGCGCATTCGACGCTTGACGCGTCGCGGGACCTTGCCGTCATGCACGACGGTGAGCGACGTGATCTGGGAGCCGCCGTTCACGGCCAGGCTGTACGCCAGCGTGAGGAAGCCCGGCAGGTACTCCGGCGTCACCATCGTGAGGAGCCTGGTCGAGCTCTGCTGCGTCATGCCGAAATACCGTAGAAGGCCTTCAGGCCCGAAGGGATCCTGGTGCTTAGCGCGGCGATCTGGTCCGGGTCGAGATACCGCTCGAAGTCGTTGTTCGACCCCTGACGGAAGAACGCGCCGTTCTGCACCGCGCCGACGCGGAAACTGTCGTGCTCCTTCTCGTAGTTGGCGCAGTTGTCGAAGTCGGTCTTTGCCGCGATCCAGGCGATCTGCGCCTGGTCGTGTCGCACCCCCATGATCTCCGCGATGCGCTCGATGTGGGCGGGCTTGTCCTCGATGAACGCCGAGTAGTCGAACAGGTGCGAATCGGGGATAACGGCCGACTGCTCGATGTGGACCAAGAGCTGGTTCGAGAACTTGTCGATGTTCTTCGTGCAGTAGTCGTACATCGCCGCGTTGAGGTCGTTCTTGATCCGCTGGAGACGCTGGCCTTCGGCGCGGTTGTAGATGCGGTAAAAGAAGCTCGAGACGGTCTTGTCGAGCGGGTGGCGGATCGCGAAGAGCTTCGTGTGCGGGTAAGACACGACCCGCCCATATCCCAGATAGTTGGGATGGGTGTTGAAGAACCGAGGAGCGACGAAGTCGTCCTCGAGGAACTCCTTCTTCTGGACGTGCCGCACCTCTTTGTAGAGCTCGTCCTTGTCGTAGATGTTGCACTCCGGGTTCAGGAGCAGTGCGACGATTTGCGAGAGGAAGTGGGTCCCACACTTCGGGACTGCATAGACGATCAGGCCGTGGTCCAAGATGCTCATGCTCCGAATGCTGGGGGTTGTGTTCCGCTCGTGTCCGTGACGGTCCGTCGGTGGATGTGGAGTTTGGCTCCCCACTTCGCTCCCCGTAAGGGTTGATCGGCGCGCTAAAGGCCGAACTTACTAAAATTTCAGTGGAGCTGAGGGGAATCGAACCCCTGACCCCCTGATTGCAAAGCGTCTCGGAACCGTCCATCGGTGTTCGTGAACATCCAG
>CAJWHS010000037.1 GCA_913041415.1 uncultured Acidimicrobiaceae bacterium
GCGGCCTACGAGGACTCCTGGCTGGTGGGTGTCGCTTCCTATGTTGCGGTTGCGGTGATCGTCGCTGCCATCTACCCGAACAAACCGGTGGCGACCGCCTGACCTCGACGGTTCTTTCTCGGCGCTCGAGGCGTGGCATGCTGACGACCGTTCGCAGCCACGGAAAGAGAGAGGAAGCCGGATGGAGTACGCCGCCCCGACCACGGTCGACGAGGCACGCACCCTGCTAGCCGACAACCCCGGGTCCCGGGTGTTCGCAGGCGCCACCGACGTCGTTCCCCAGATGCGTTCGGGTCGCCCTGAGCCCTCGGTGCTGATCGACCTAAAGCTTATCGACCGACTGATGTCGGTCACCCACGACAACGGTCACTGGACTATCGGTGCGGCCATGCCCACATCCGAACTCACCAGCAACGGTGAGTTCACCAGCGTCTTTCCCGGAATCTCGGAGGGGGCCGGCTGGATCGGTTCCGATCAGATCCAGAACCGCTCGAGCCTCGGGGGGAACCTCTGCAACGGCTCACCCGCCGCTGACAGCGTCCCGGCGATGATCGCCTCCGAGGCGCGTGCGGTGATCGCCGGCACCGACGGCGAGCGCACCATCCCGGTCGCCGATGTCGTCACCGGCCCCGGCCAACTCTCGCTGGCAGACGGTGAGTTCGTCGTCGAGTTCGAGATCGACGACCCCCCGGCGAACACCGGCGATGCGTACATCCGGATGACACCCCGCACAGAGATGGACATCGCCATCGTCGGCGCCGCTGTCCGCGTCACCATGAACGGCGACACCTGCACCGATGCCCGTGTGGTGCTTGGCGCAGTTGCACCCACCGCCGTTCGGGTCCCTGACGCCGAGGCGGCCCTCATCGGCTCGAGCCTCGACGAGGCGGCCCTTGCAGAGGTCACCGCTGCGGCCTCCGCCGCGGCAAACCCGATCAACGACAAGCGCGGCACCATTGAGTACCGCGTCCAGGTCGCCGGTGTGCTCGCCAAGCGGGCCGCCGTCCTCGCCGCCGAAAGGGCCCGAGCATGAGCCGCACACACATCACCTGCACCGTCAACGGCGAGGACACCGACTTCCTAGCAAACCCCGGAACCTCGTTACTCGACGCCCTGCGCGACGAACTCGGGCTCACCGGCGCCAAGGAAGGCTGTGGCACGGGCGACTGTGGTGCCTGCTCGGTCCTGATGGACGGCAAGGTCACCTGCGCATGCCTGGTGTTCGCCCCCGAAGCCCAGGGTCGCAACCTGCTCACGGTCGAGGGCCTGTCCTCCGGAGCCGGAATCAGCGGCGACCATCTGCATCCCTTGCAGCAGACCTTCCTCGAAGGTGCCGCCTTGCAGTGCGGCGTCTGCACGCCCGGCTTCCTCGTGGCCGCCAAGGCGCTGCTTGACCACAACCCCGATCCCACCGAGTCCGAGATCCGATACGCCCTGGCGGGCAACCTCTGCCGCTGCACGGGCTACGACAAGATCATCCGCTCCGTCCAGGAAGCGGCCGTTCAGCTCAGGAGCGCGAAGTGACCGCCATCGAGAATCCCAAGACCTACAAGTGGGTCGGCACCCGTCCGATCCGTCACGACGGCTACGACAAGGTCGTGGGCAAGGCCCGCTTCGCAGCCGACCTCAACCTGCCGGGCCAGCTGCACGCGGCGTACCTGCGGTCGCCGCACGCCCACGCCAACATCGTGTCGATCGACACCTCGAAGGCCGAGGCGATGCCAGGGGTGAAGGCCATCGTCACTGGTGACGACTTCCCTGCGCTCGATATCACCGACCCGAACCACGACGTGTCGATCAATGTGTTGGCCCGCGGCACGGTGCTTTACCACGGCCACGCGATCGCCGCCGTCGCCGCCAACACTAAGGCGGAGGCGCAGACCGCAGCCGCTGCGATCGAGGTCGAGTACGAGCTCTTGCCGGTCGTCCTTGGCATCGATGAGGCCATGGCTGATGGCGCGCCACTCGTCAACGAGCACAACCACCAGAAATTCGTCGGCCCGTCAGATCCATCGAACATCGCCACCCACACACCCCTTGAGCGAGGCGACGCCGACGCCGCTATGGCGGCGGCCGACATCGTGATCGAACGCGAGTTCGACTGCGCTCACGTCCACCAGGGCTACATCGAGCCCCATGCCTGTGTCATTGACACCGGCGCCGACGGCAAGGCCAACGTGTGGGCCTCGTCGCAGGGCCACTTCATGGTTCGTGCCATCACCGCTGCGGTGCTCGGCTGGGAGACCAGCCGGATCAAGGTCACGCCGGCCGAGATCGGCGGCGGCTTCGGCGGGAAGACCACGGTGTACCTCGAACCGGTTGCCGCTCGCCTGAGCGAGAAGGCCGGCCGTCCGGTCAAGCTGGTGATGAGCCGCGAAGAGGTGCTTCGCTCGTCAGGCCCTGCACCCGGCGCCAAGCTCCGCATCAAGATCGGCGCCACCAGCGACGGTGAGCTCACCGCCATCGACGGCTGGATGGCGTATCAGGTCGGTGCCTACGGCGACTTCGCCGGCATGGTCGGTGCGATGTCGGTGGCGAGCTACAAGTTCCCCAACCTCAAGCTCGAGTCGTGGGGTGTGCTCTCTAACACACCTAAGACCGCCGCCTACCGCGCGCCGTCGGCCCCGCACGCCGCCTTCGCCATCGAGTCGATCATCGACGACATCGCGAGTGAGCTCAGCATGGACCCGATCGAACTGCGACTCAAGAATGCAGCGGTCGAGGGTGATCTCACGGCGATGGGCATGCCTCATCCGCGTATCGGCCTCGTCGAATGCCTCGAAGCGCTCAAGGCCAGCGATCACTACCAGTCCGAGCCGGCCGAGGGTGCCGCTCGCGGCGTCGCCGTCGGGTTCTGGTTCAACATCGGTGAGCAGTCGTCGGCGACGGTCAACCTCAATGAGGACGGCACCGCCACGGTGATCACGGGCAGCCCCGACATCGGAGGCTCTCGCGCCTCGATGGCCCTCATGGCCGCCGAGGAGCTGGGGATCGACGTTTACTCGATCACGCCTGTCGTGGCCGACACCGAAGCCGTCGGGTTCACCGATGTCACGGAGGGCTCCCGCGCCACCTTTGCCACCGGGAAGGCGGTCGTCGAGGCCTGCCGCGAGCTCAAGGTCGAGCTGTGCCGTCGCGCTGCGCAGACCATGGGGGTCGACGAAGCCGAGGTCGAATGGGTTGACGGTGCGGCCGTATCGCCGAGTCACGTCGGCGGCGAGCCACTGACGCTCGCCGCAATCACGGCCCAGGCGAAGCGCACTGGCGGCCCACTCACCGCAACGGCATCGCTCAATGCCGCTGGCGCCGGGCCGTCGTTTGCCGTGCACTGTGCCGACGTGAAGGTCGATGAGGAGACCGGGCAAACTGAGATCGTTCGCTACACCGCCGTGCAGGATGCCGGTACTGCCATTCACCCGAGCTATGTCGAGGGCCAGATGCAGGGTGGCTCGGTGCAGGGCATCGGCTGGGCGCTCAACGAGGAGTACATCTTCTCGAGCGACGGCGTGCTCATGAACCCGGGCTTCCTCGACTACCGGATTCCGGTGGCGTCAGACTTGCCGATGATCGAGACAATTATCGTTGAGGTCCCGAACCCGTCGCATCCCTATGGCGTACGCGGCGTCGGCGAGACCGGCATCGTCCCGCCTATGGCGACGATCGGCAACGCCATCAAGGCCGCCGCGGGTGTCCGAATGACCTCGTTGCCGATGTCGCCGCCCAAGGTGCTGAAGGCGCTCGGCGACGCCCGCTGAGCCGAGTCCGGAACCACCGTGGCCACCGTCCACCTGATGACCCAACACCGCTCGCTTGCCGGTGGTGAAGCGGTCGTCGAGGCCGACGGGGCCACGGTCGGTCAGATCATCGACGATCTCGACCGTCGGTTCCCTGGGCTCGCTGCTGCGCTGCGTGCCGGTTCCTCTGCCGGCATCGATGGTGAGATCCACGCCGAACCCGAGTTCGTGCGGGTGCAGCCCGACACGGTCGTCTATTTCGTCGCCCCGCTCACCGGGGGCTGAGGCGGAGCACGGAGCGATCATGGGTTGGACTCGGGACCGGCAGCGTCGGAACCCTCGGCGGATCGATCTGAATCCGCACCGCCGGTCAGGCTCGTACTAGAGCCATGGCCGGTGATGGAGCCGATGGCGGGGCACAGGCCGATGTCGAGGTGCTCGAGATCGATCTCGAGTGGCACCGCGCGCCCGATGAGTCGATCCACAGCGAAACCGTAAAGCCCACCTCGCCGTCGAATCGGCGCCTCGATCCGCGTTGGCTGATCGGTGCGGCGGTGTTGGCGTACCTGCTGTGGCTGTTCGGTATCGGCGATGACTCCGACGGAGGATCGTCAGCGCCGGATGCCCGCACACCGGCGGCCATATCCGCAGCCGACGGGCGCCTTGGTGCGGGTGCCGAGGCGCCACTCGACATCGCCGCCGACATAGCGGCACTTACCGACCTCGAGAAGAGCAGCAGCTATCTGGAGGTGATGGTCGATGCCGAGGGCAACGACCTCTACACCCACATCCGGCCGCTCGACGCCGTGCGGGGAGGGCCCCGCTTCGCATTCGTCGGGGCCGATGGCCATCCGATCGTCGTCGACACGGCGTCGGGTTCGCTGACCTCGGTCACCGAGGAGACATCGCTGACCGATTTCGAGGGTGAACTCGGATCCCTTGCGCTGCTGCGCGACGGACTCGGTGTTATCGGATTCGATCCTGACCGACTCGACCTCGCCGTTCGTGTGGCATCGGGTTCGGTGGTGGTCGAACGACGCACCGGTGGTCATGTCGTGGTCGCCCGCACCATCACAGGGATCGAGTTCGGCGAGTACGTCGCCGGAGAGAACCGGCCCCGCACGGAGGTGCCGGTGCCCTCGAACCTTGAGGTCATCGCCGGCGTCGGGGTCTTCATCCAGCCCGACGCCGGCGGCACCTACGAGGTCACTGGCGACGGCCTTGTCCAAGTGTCGATCCACGACGTGTTGACCACCAACGGCACCCGTTGGCTCGAACGTCGACAAAGGGCGACCGGGATCGAGAACTGGGTGGCCGGTGCTGACGGGCGTGCGTGGGCGCTCGATGGTTTTGACGTTGGGGGCGATGTCGCCATGAGCCCCGACGGGAAGTGGCTCTACCTCAGTCGCGGTACTGCGCTCGACGACGTGCCGATCCTCTTCGGGGTCGAGTCCGGCGAGATCGTCACGCTCGACTCACGCAAGGACGGCCTCCGGGCGGTCTGGTCGCCCAACAGCGACTTTCTCGCCAGCCTCGATCTCGAGCGCGAGTGCCTCTGGATGGACTTCGTCGACGGCCTGACCGGCTGCGTATCGATGAATCGCCTGTCGATCCCGGCTGATCCTGATTCCTCGCTCGTCGTCTACTAACGATCGTTCAGGACTCTGTGGGCAGCCCAGGGCTAGTTTCACCTGATGCTCGACCGAGTTGCGCTGCGCGCCGGCCGGCTCGCCCGGCTCCGTTCGGAGATGGCAGCCCGTGAAGTCGCAGCCGTACTACTGACCGACTCGGTCAACGTCCGTTGCGCCAGCGGTGCCCGCAATATGCAGATCTTCACCGCCCCGAACCCGGCGCGGTACCTCTTCGTCGCCCTCGACGGCTTCGTCATGTGCTGGTGGCAGGTCATCTGTGCTGCCGGCGTTGCGGTGATTGGGGTTGCGTGATGAGTGTGCTCTTCGGGTCGCTGACCTCGCTCTTCATCGGCCTCTCCGACCTCTTCCTCGTTTCGATCACGAAGCGGTCCCACATTGTGACCGTGGTGGTGACGGCATTCGTCTCGGCGGGCCTGGTCGCACTCGTGGGCACGGTCTTTATCGCTGGGGACCTCACCGGTCGCGACATGGCGTTGGGCGCTGGGTCCGGTGTGTTCATGGCGTTCGGCTTGGTCTTCTATTTCGCCGGGATTCAGCGGTCGTCGGTTGGCATCGTGGCGCCGTTGATCGCGCTGCAAATCGCGCTGTGGCCCCTGTTCTACGACGTCATCGACGGGGCCCGGCCGTCCGCCCTTGTCTGGGTTGGTGTAAGTGTCGCCATCGTCTCGCTGCTGTTGACCACGATCTCTCCCGACCTCGGTGATCGGGTCTTGGTCGGCCTTCGTTGGGGCCTGATGGCCGGCACCCTCTACGGCATCGGCACGCTCCTGGGCGGGTTGACCAGCGAAGCGTCGGGCATGTGGTCGGTCGTGGCCAACCGGTTCTCGAGCCTGATCGTCGCGGTGATCGTCGCTGCGATCATGGGGCTGCCGGTGCTCGTCCCTCGTCGCGACCTGCCGGCTGGCGCGGTGGGCGGTGTCTTCGGTGGCCTTGCGCTCCTGTGTTACGTCTACGGCACCCAGCGCTATGACCTCGCCATCGTCGGGGTCACCGGCTCACTCTTCCCGTCCGTGAGCGCCTACCTGATGTATCGCTTCCTCGGGCATCCGATGCGGTGGTGGCAGGGCGCCGGGATTGCCGGCGTGCTTGCCGGTACGTCGCTGATCGCCCTCGGGTAGCCGGGTGGTCAGGCCGTGGTGGTTTTCCGCGGTTTGGGGTCGGTGACCACCGGGTACAACGCAGCGGCGACGAGCGAGAGCGCCAGTACGGCCGCCCAGTGGCTGAGCGCGTGATAGCTGCTGGCCTCGACGATCACACCGGAGAGCAGCCCACCGGTTGCGCCACTGGCGACCATCGTGAAGTCGGCCGCGCCCTGAACCGACGCGCGTTCCGATGCCGAGAACGCCGAGGTGAGCAGTGCACTGCCGGAGATCATGGCGAACGACCAGCCGATACCGACGAGCAACAGACCGACGAACACGCCGAGGCTGTCTTCTGGGTCGGTGTGGGCGGCCATCTCAGCACCGAGGAAAAGGATCACGCCTGCGGCACCGACCATCAGCACGACCGGCAGGCGGTCGACGAGCCAACCGACGAGCGGCGAAAAGAAGTACATGCCGACGATGTGAAGCGAGATCACGAGCCCGATCAAGCGAGTCTCGTGAGCCCCCTCGTCCATGTGCAGCGGTGTGACGGTCATGACTGCAACCATGACGCCCTGGCCGGCCGCCATCGCGAACACTGCGATCGCAGCGAGGCGGTGGGTCGCGAGCTTGTGGAACGACTCGAACAGTGACGGCTTTTCGGGCTGTTCGGCCCCGGCAACGTCGAGTTGCTGGGAGAGCAGCAGTGGATCAGGCCGAAGCTGTCGATCTACAACGACGACAGCGATTGCGAACACGATGATCGCCATCATGAAGGGGCCGGCGAGCTCGTCGAGGCCGAGGAGGTCCGCGGCGATCCAGCCGGTTCCGCCGAGCGCGACCGTCGGGCCGAGCACCGAACCGATTGATCCCGCCCAGACGACGATGCCGATCTCTCGGGCCCGGTTGGTCTCCTCGGCGAGGTCGGCGGCGGCATAGCGGGCAGCAAGGTTGGCGGCCTGCCCGATACCGATGCCGAGCACCCCGATCAGCAGGAGGGGGTAGACCTCGGTGGCCACCGCAAGGAAGGCGAAGAACGCCCCGATTGCTCCGATGATCCAGGCTCGGAGGAGGCCCGGGCGACGTCCGTGCTCCGCCATGTAGCGGCCGAGCGGCACCGCCGTGATCGCCCCTCCGATCGAGATCATCGACGCGGCGAAGGTCGCAAGTGTGTCGCTGCCGGTGATGTCCTCGGCGACGAGGCTGGTTGCCGCGAAACTCGCCGACGTGCCCATGCCGGCGGGCAGCACCGAGCCGATCAGCGCCCGGCGCGTGCGTCGGCGGATCTTGGGAAGCTCGGCGGTCGGATCGGCCATCAGTAGGGAGCCTGCCATACTCCCGTCATGGAGCCGACACAGGTGTGGCGTTCACCGAAGGTCGATGTGCGAGAGAGCCATCTCGGTGGTCTCGCCGTGTTCGCCAACGAGCCGATTGCGAAGGACGAGCCGGTGGCGGTCAAGGTCGGCCATGTCGTCGGCTTCGACGAAGTCCAACGACTCACTGCGGAGATCGGCGATTTCAGCTTGCAGATTGGGGAGGGGCTGTTCTTGAGCCCTCGTCACGCCAACGAATACGACGACATGGTGGTGCACATCAACCACTCGTGTGACGCCAACGTCGGTTTCCAGGGCAACGTCACCTATGTGGCGGTGCGTGACATCGAGGCGGGCGAGGAGCTCTGTCACGACTACGCAATGGCCCGCGTCGAGCCGTATCGCCTCGACTGTCTGTGCGGCACTGATGTCTGCCGCAGGGTGGTCAGTGAAACCGACTGGCAGCGGCCCGATGTGCAGGCGCGCTACGCCGGCTATTTCATGCCGCACGTCCAGGCCAGGATCGACGCCGGGTGACCGAATCGCGGTCGACGCCTGCGGGCATCGCCGCTGCGGCCGTGGCGGTCGTGTGCTGGTCCGCCGGCAACGTGATGGTGGTGGAGGCGCCGATGTCGGGGCTCCAGATCGCCTTTTGGCGCATTGCGCTTGGCGCCGCCGTCTTCTCGACGATCGTCTACGTTTCCGGTCGTCGGATCACGCCCGCCATGCTCCGTGCTGTCGCCCCCGCCGGCGTGGTGATCAGCATCGAGATCGCCATCTTTTTCGTGGCGTTGCGCAGCACCACCGTGGCGAACGCAGCGGTCATCTCGAATCTCACCCCGCTGGTCCTGCTCGGTGTCGCGTCCCGAGCCTTTCACGAGAAGGTCACTGGCCTGCTTGTCGCCATCACCGGTGTCGCCACGATCGGTGTGGCGCTCGTGCTCTTCGGTTCGTCGCAACACTCCACGTGGCAGCCGTGGGGTGATTTCCTCGCCTTCGTCTCGATGTTCTTCTTCGCTGCGTACTTCGCCTTCGCCAAGAAGGGACGAGCGACGGTGCCGATCCTCGAGTTTCAGGCCTGTCTCTGGGTCGTCGGGTCGGTCACCTTGTTGCCGGTGGCGATCGTCGACGCTGGCGGTCTCGACGTTCCTGATGCCACCCAATGGCTCTGGCTCGCTGCGCTGCTTGCGGTGCCCGGTACCGGGCATATGCTGATGAACTGGGCGCACGCTCACGTACGACTCGTGATCGCCTCCATGCTCAACCTCTCCGTGCCGGCGCTCTCGACCGCTGGTGCTTTCCTGTTCCTCAACGAGGACGTCAGCGCCGTTCAGGTACTCGGCGTGGTGATCGTGATCAGTGGGCTCGCCTTCGTGGTACGCCGCGAGGCGGAGCTGCGCCCGGGCTGACGGTGCCCACCGAGTGCAGATGAACCGGCGTGTTGCGTGCGATAGTGACCTGACGTCGTCCGTCTTTGGGAGGGTAGATGGCCATTGCCGAGGTTCCGCGTTTCGTTCGCGCCGACGGCCCCGACAAGGTGACCGGTAGCGGTCGCTACGCCGCCGACATCAATCTGACCGGCCAGTTGGTGGCCAAGTTCCGCTATGCCGGCGTCTCGCACGCCCGCATCACGAAGCTCGACACGAGTGCTGCATCGGCGATGCCTGGCGTCTTTGCCGTGCTGACCGCCGCCGACGTACCCGACGTGATCTACAGCCCAGTCGTGCCCGACCGGCGGCTGTTCGCAAAGGACGTTGTCCGTTTCGAGGGCGAACTGGTGGCTGCCGTCGCGGCGGTCGATGCCGCGACGGCACAGGCCGCGGTCGACGCCATCGTCGTCGAGTACGAGGATCTTCCGATCGTCGATGATCTCGAGGCGGCGATGGCCGACGGATCTCCGCTCGTTCACCAGGACTGGGAGTCCTACGCCGTCACCGGCGACACCGTGCAGCGACCCAACGTTGCGTCGTTCTCCTCGATCGAAAAGGGCGATGTCGACGCCGCGATGGCGAGCGCCGACCATGTCGTCACGAGCCGCTATGTCGCCGACGGCTGTCATGCCCTGCCGATCGAACCCCGGGCCGTCGTTGCCCAGTGGGAGGGTGAGAAGGTCACGATCTGGACCTCGACTCAGGTGCCCTTCGGCGCTCGGGCGGGGGTCTGCGAGACGCTGCAGATGCCGGCAAGCAAGGTTCGGGTGATCGTGCCTCACCTTGGTGGGGGTTTCGGGGGCAAGTGCGGGTTCCACTTCGAGGCCCACGTCGCTGCGCTCGCCAAGGCAGCCCGTCGCGCTGTGAAGCTCGTCTTTTCGCGCCAGGAGGAGATGGTCGCGCCGGATCGTCGTCGCGAAGGAATGATCGTCGACATCACCTCCGGGGTGAAGGCCGACGGCACGCTCGTGGCCCGCAGCGGGTGGATTGCCATCGACAACGGCGCCTACACGGCCGATGCGGCCTTCTTCCCGCAGTTGGCCGCGATGCATGTCGCCGGCCCATACGCGATGGAGGCCGTGAAGATCGAGGCATCGCTCGTCTACACCAACCATCAGCCGTCGGGTTCGGTGCGGGCACCAACCGCGCCTCAGGCCTGTTGGGCGCTCGAGTCCCACACCGACGAACTCGCCGCCATGGTCGGCATGGATCCGGTCGAGTTCCGTCGAGCCAACATCGTCGACGAGGGGGTTGAGGGCGCCGCCGGTCAGATCTACGGCGAGATCGGACTCCGCCGCTGTCTCGATGCTGCTGTTGATGCCTCGGCCTACAGCGACGACCTGCCTGACGACGAGGCCGTCGGTGTCGCAATCTCGTGGTGGCCGAGCTTCCCTGGCCCGTCCGGTGCGTACATCAAGATCGACAGTGACGGCTCCGGCATGATCATCACCGGCGCCCAAGAGTGCGGCACTGGTTCGGTCATGACCCTCCGGATGCTGGCGGCGAAGGAGCTTGGGATGGAGCCCGAGGATTTCCAGCTCGTGTATCAGGACACGTCAGCGGCCCCCTACGACACCGGCGCCACCGGTTCGCAAACCCTGCTCAACAACGGTCGCGCGGTCGTCGAAGGTGCCCGTGAGGTTGCTGCGCAGCTGCGTGATCTTGCTGCTGACCGACTCGAAGCGGCTCCCGATGACATCGAGCTCGCCTCGGGGAAGGCACACGTCTCTGGTTCGCCCGACAAGGCCGTCTCGATCGTCGAACTGGCCGGTGTTGCCGCCGAAGGCGAGATGTTGATCGGGAAAGGTTCCGGCACGCCACCGGAATATCCATCGGTGTCGGCGATGTGTGTCGGCGACCAAGGTCTCGCCGGCTGGGCGGGCCCTCAGTTCGCCTGCCACGCCGTTCACGTCCGACTCGATCGCGAGACCGGCGTGGTCCGGGTTCTCGACGTCTCTGCCGCTCACGATTCCGGAACGATCATCAATCCGGTGGCGGCGCACGGCCAGGTCGAGGGCGGCATCATGATGGGCGTCGGTCAGGCACTCACCGAGGGCACCCAGTACGGCGACGACGCGAAGCAGCGCAACACCGGCCTGCTCGAGTACAAGCTGCAGACCGCGGCCGACGCACCAACGATCCACACCGAGTTCATCGAGATCCCGGACCCGAACGCGGGGCCGTACGGGGCCAAGGGTTTGGCCGAGGCACCGAATGTCCCGACCGCCGCGGCGATCGCCAACGGTGTTGCGAAGCTGGTGGGCATGTCCGTGCGCCAGCTGCCGATGACCGCCGAACGGGTCTGGATGACAAGCGAAGGGATGTCGTCGTGAGCTTTACCATCGCCACCACCGTCGATGAGGCGCTCGTCGCCCTCGATGCAGGAGCTCGACCGATCGCCGGGGGCACGGATCTGGTCGTCGGTGCACGGCACGGCAAGGCGGCACTCCCTGCCGACCTCGTCGCCATCGATCGCATCGACGAATTGGGCGGTGTCGAACTCGACAGCGCCGGGGTGCGGGTCGGTGCATTGATGTCGCACGCCGAGCTGATGACCGATCCGGTCATCGTCGGGTCGTACACCGCGATCGCCGATGCGTCAGCGCTCGTTGGCTCGCCGTCGACCCGCCACGTTGGCACCCTCGGCGGCAACGTGATGAACGGTTCGCCAGCGATGGACACCGGCGCTCCGCTGACGGTGCTCAGGGCGGCCGCCGAGCTGCGGTCGGTGACCGGGAGCCGCACGGTGTCGCTCGATGAGCTCTGGGCCGGTCCGGGCCGCACGACGGCCAACCCTGGCGAGCTCTTGGTCGCTCTGCACCTTCCGCCGGCCTGGGACCGATGCGGCAGTGCCTATGTCCGCCTCGAATACCGGCGGGCGATGGAGATCGCGGTCGTCGGTGCGGCGGCTGCGGTGACACTTGCAGCCGACGGCACTGTCGCCTCGGTCGCGGTCGCGCTCGCCGCAGTAGCCCCGACGATTCTCTCGGTCGATGGCGTCAACGAGGCGTTGGTCGGGCGAACCGCTGCCGCCGCAGGCCCGGTGGCCGCAGCGCTCGCCTCCGAACAGGCCGCACCGATCAGCGACCTGCGGGCGAGTGATCGCTATCGACGGCATTGCATCGGTGTGATGGCCAAGCGCGCCGTCGATGCCGCCGCCCGCCGAGCCGACGGCGAATCGATCGCCGTCCCCGTCAACCGTTCCCTCGGTATCGGAGCAGCCTGATGACCACCAGCTATGAACTCGACGTCAACGGGGTCACGTATCCCGTCACCGCCGACCAGGGGAAGAACCTCCTGTCGGTGATCCGGGAAAACGTCGGCCTTACCGGCACCAAGGAAGGATGCGACGACTGTGAGTGCGGCGCATGCATGGTGTTGCTCGATGGGCAGCCCTTGAACTCGTGCAGCTATCTCGCCGTGCAGGCGCAGGGCCGCCAGGTCACCACGATCGAGGGGGTGATGGACGGTCCGGAAATGCACGCCTTGCAGCGCAACCTGCTGGAAGCGGGCGGTGTGCAGTGTGGTTTCTGCACGCCCGGCATGATCATGTCGGCGAAGGCGCTGCTCGAACGCGACGCGCGCCCTGAGCTTGACGCGGCCCGCATCGGCTTGAGTGGAAACCTGTGTCGATGCACCGGCTATGCGAAGATCCTCTCGGCCGTTGAAGCCACGGCGGTCGAGTTGAACACCTGAGCAGCGCTCGAGGCGTAAAGGAGTCGCGATGCGGCGGCGGGAACTCGTTCTGATCGGCATCATCATCTTGTTGGTCGGTGTCGTCGCCGGCTTGGGACTCGGCGCCCTCTCCGACGACGAGACGACCGGTTCGGGGTCGGACGTGGCAACCGCCGCCGATACCAACCCTTCCGAACAGGAAGCGGAGAGCGAGGACGCAGCGGACACGCCTGCCTCAGCGACACCGACGACCACCTCCACGGCCCCGACGACTACCACGACCACCACGATGCCGCCGCCGTTGGTCCAAGAGGTTGCGAACGTGCCAGAGCAGACCGTGCTCGGGCTGCCATTGGATTCGCTTCTCGACGAGGTCGAATACGCAATGTTCGAAGTCTTCGGTGCGCCTGACAGCGACACCGGCTGGATCGAAGGGTGCCCTTTCGACGGGCCGGGTGACCTCAACGAGCGCGCAATGCGATGGGGCGGGCTCCTGCTCAACTTCCGTAGCCGGGACGGTGTGGAGACGCTGGTCAACTGGAGCTGGCGCCCGGGTTCCGCGATCCCGACTGGATCGCTCCCGGTGGACCCTCAGCCCGATGAGTGGGTCATCACGCTGCACGACGGTGTTGACGTCGACATGAGCCTTTCCCAGATTGGCGCCGAGGTCGGGATACCGGCGGTCATCAACGATTTTGGGCACCCGGCGGTGCAGCAGCGTGGCGCCTGGACCTACCTGGCGCTTGAGAGTGTCGACGAGCCGCCATTCGAGATCATGGCCCGTTTCCTGATCTGCGATTGATCCGGGGCGGGCCGTCGAGTTGGGCCGTAGCTCTTCACCTGATGTCATGGATCTTGTGGTTGCGATGACAGCATGTCATTATCCGGATCGTGGGGGCATCGACGACTGACAGCAATGTCCGACTGGACGTCGAGTCGTTGCGCGTCTTTCGTCAACTAGTCGCCGCCGAGGGCTTCACCGCAGCGGCCGAGCGTCTCGGCGTCACCCAGTCAGCGGTGAGTCACAAGATCCGTCGGCTCGAGGAGCGCATCGGCCGAGATCTCTTGCGGCGCGATGGGCAGAGCTTCGTGCTCACCCCCGATGGGCGAGACTTGCTGGCGCACGCCGAGGCGATCGTCGATGCTCACGATCGGGCCGTCGATGCCCTCCAGCGCTCGAATGTGAGCGGCACCGTTCGCCTTGGCTGCAACGAAGAAGTCGCCGCCACCCAGCTCGCTGAGGTGGCGAGCCGATTCGGCCGGACTCATCCGGAGATCGCACTCGAGGTTCGGGTCCGCGACTCTGCCGTTGTCGCTGGATGGCTCGATGCCGGCGAGATCGACGTGGCGCTGCTCCAGGTACTCGACACCGGCGATGCTGTTCGCCCGGCCGACGATGTGTGGCGCCGCGATGAGCTCACGGTGGTGCAGGCGGCCGACGCCGACTTCGACAGTGTCGACGAGGTTGCGCTCATCTCGTTCGGACCACAGTGTCTGTACGAACCATGGTTCGCCTCGGCGATGGCCGATGCCGGCCGCTCGTACCGAAGGGTCATGGAATGCCCGTCGATCCAAGGTGTCCAAGCGGCCGTCACCGCCGGCCTCGGTGTCGCGGTACTCAACACCCCGCACATCACCGACGGCATGCGGCCGTGGGCCGGTCTTGGCGGGATGGCGCTCCCTCCCGTCGCCTTCGTGCTCCGTTCGGTCGTCGCCCCGGGCACCGACGATGCCGTCGACGCCCTTCGTTCCCATCTCTCGACCACCCTCGAAGCGGGGGACCCCTCATGACCGATACCACCGCACCAGCGCGCGCTGGTCGTCGCGGTCGCGGCGCCCGCCGCGATGCTCGAACTGCCTACACCCAGCGCTATCTCCCCGAAATGGAGCGGGGCATTCCCTACATGGATGCGTTGTTGCCCGAACAGGTCGACATCGTGCACGACCGCACGATGCGCTTGCTCGAGGCCACCGGCATCGAGTTCCGCGACGATGAATCGATCGAGATGTGGCGCCAGGCCGGGTCGGGTGGCGGTGTGTCGATCGACGGCTATCGCCTGCGCATCGATCGCGAGTTCCTCATGGATCTCGTCGCCTCGGCGCCGAGCGAATACACGATGGCCGGACGCGACCCTGCGCGCAGCGTGACCCTCGGCGGCCGCAAGAGCATCTTCACACCTGCGTACGGCGCACCGTTCGTTCGCGATCTCGATGGCAACCGTCGCAACGCCACGCTCGACGACTTCCACAATTTCGCCAAAATCGCTCAGATGACCCCGGCGATGCAGATGGCAGGGGGTGTGCTCTGCGAGCCGATGGACATCGCAGTACCGCATCGACATCTGCACATGACCTACTCGTTGATGAAGCACTCGACGAAGCCCTTCATGGGTGCGGTCACCAGTCGGGAGCGGGCCGAAGACTCCCTGACGATGGCGCAGATGCTGTTCGGTGAGGAGTTCGTCGACCAGAACACGGTGATGACGTGCCTGGCCAACGGCAACTCACCGCTCGTCTGGGACTCGACCATGCTCGACGCCGTCAAGGTCTACAGCGGCGCCAATCAGGCGATGTTGTTCTCGCCGTTCGTACTCGGCGGGGCGTCGACACCAGCGTCGACGATCGGCTCGGTCGTGCAGATCAACGCCGAGGCGCTCGCCGGTGTGGCGTTCAGCCAGATCGTTCGGCCTGGTGCGCCAGCGGTCTATGGCCAGTGGCTCGCCACCGTGTCGATGAAGTCGGGCGCCCCGATGGCTGGAACCCCCGACATCGACCACATGAACCTGCTAGTCGGCCAACTCGCCCGCCGCTACCAACTGCCGTGGCGCTGCTCGGGCATGTGCACGGCATCGAAGGCCTTCGACGCCCAGGCCGGTTACGAGGCCGCCCGCAACATGTTCGGCGTGGCGCTTGCTGGCGCGAACTTCGTGCTCTCGACCACGGGGTACATGGAGTCGGCACTGTGTCAGAGCTACGCCAAGGCGGTGGTCGACGGTGAGCAGGCCGAGATGTTCCGCCGCTTCGTCGAGGGCATCGACTTCGACGAGCTCGACGGTGCGCTCGCGGCAATGGTTGAGGTCGAGCCCGGCGGGCACTTCCTCGGCACGGCCCACACGCTTGCCAACTTCGAGTCCGCGTTCGCCATGCCCGAGTTGATGGACAGCGACGGCTACGAGCAGTGGCTCGCCGCCGGGGCCGAGGACACCGAGGCACGCGGCACGAAGAAGGCGAGCCAGATGCTCGCCGACTATGTCGAACCCGAACTGCCTGACGATGTCGACGAAGCGCTGCGCGACTTCATCGAACGCCGGGTCCGTGAGATTCCGGAGACCCTGGAGTAACCATGACCACGCCTCTGCTGCACGGTGTGTGTGCGGCGATGACCTCGCCGTTCGACGACACCGGTGAACATCTCGACGAGGGTCGCCTGCGCGACCACATCGAGAGCCTTATCGATGCCGGCGTGCACGGTCTCGTGCTGTGCGCTGGAACGGGCGAGTTCGCGTTCCTTTCCGACGACGAAAAGGATTGCATCATCTCGCTCGGATGCGAGATCGTCGACGGTCGCATCCCGGTCGTTGCGCAGACCTCGGCGATCACCACCACCGACGCGATCGAACGCACGCGCAGGGCCGCTGATCACGGGGCGGCGGCCGCGATGGTGTTGCCGCCGTACTTCGAGGGGCCGTTCGAACGAGGGGTGCTCTTCCACTACGAGAAGCTCGCCAAAGCGATCGACGTCCCGATCGTGCTGTACAACATCCCGGTCAACAGCGGCTTCGACATCCATCCCGACCTGTACCGCCAGCTCATGGCGATGGAGAACATCGACTACATCAAGGACTCCACGGGCGATCTGATCCGCCTCCAGAAGCTGATCGGTATCGGCGGCCATGTGCTCGCCGGCGCCGACCCGTTGGCTCCGTACGCCGCCATGTCGGGTGCAGCAGGCTGGATCTGGGGCGCGGCCAACGTCATGCCGCACGAGTGCGTGCAGCTCTGGAACCTGGTGCAGTCCGGTGATCACGCCGGTGCACTCAGGCTCTGGGCGCAGATGCTCCCGGCGAACATGTTCTTCTGGGAGAACAATGTCGACGCCGAGTACAACTCCGCAGTCAAGACGGCCACGAACATGGTCGGTCGAGCCGTCGGCCCGTGCCGTCGCCCGGTCATGCCGATGACCCGTCAGGGTCGGATCGCGTTGCAGACCGCCCTGTCGACCTTGCCTATCAACGGCACCAACCGGGACACGCTCGTGTTCCGCGAGTGGGACGACGAAAAGGACTGGCTGGTCCAGATGACACACAATTCCGGCGTGAGCCGAGCGACGAACTCCGGCCATGCCGGAGGCAAGTGAAAGGCGCGAGATGACCCTCCAGTTCGACCCGGCGGCGCTTGCCGCATCCGTCACACCGCCAACCCGAATGATGATCGGTGGCCGTTCTGTCGAGTCCGCCAGCGGTGCCACGTTCGCGACATTGAACCCGGCGACGGGCGAAGAGCTCGCCCAGGTCGCCGAGGGTGCACAGGAAGACATCGATCGTGCGGTCGCGGCGGCACGCGACGCCTTCGACAACGGCCCATGGGGTCGGATGGCGCCGGCTGATCGGCGCAACCTGCTCAAGCGGTTCGCCCTGTTGATCGAGGCCCATGCCGACGAGCTTGCGGTGATGGAGACGCTCGAAGCCGGCAAGCCGATCTTCGACTCGTCCACCATCGATCTGCCCGAAACCGTCGCGTGTCTGATGTGGCACGCCGAGCTCGCCGACAAGGTCTACGACCTGGCCACGCCTTCGGGACATGGCGTCGTGTCCACAGTGGTGCGCGAGCCGATCGGTGTGGTCGGTGCCGTACTGCCGTGGAACTACCCCCTGATGATGGCCGCCTGGAAGATCGGTCCGGCCCTCGCCGCCGGCAACACGATGGTACTGAAGCCGGCGGAACAGACCTCGATGTCGACCATCCGCATCGCCGAGCTCGCCACCGAAGCCGGACTGCCCGATGGTGTGCTCAATGTCGTCCCCGGGTTCGGCGAGACCGCGGGAGCGGCCCTCGGCCTTCACCCGCAGGTCGACTGCGTCGGCTTCACCGGTTCGACCGAGGTCGGCCGCATGTTCCTGCGCTACTCGGCTGATTCGAACCTCAAACGGGTGCTGCTCGAGTGCGGTGGCAAGTCGCCCATGGTGGTCATGGGTGATGCCGAAGATCTCGACAAGGTCGCCGCGAACGCTTGCGAGTCGATCTTCTGGAACGCCGGCCAGAACTGCTCGTCGAACTCGCGCCTGCTGTTGCACAAGTCGATTGCGGACGAGACGCTCGACCGGATCGACGAGGCCATGCACGAGTGGGTGCTCGGTGATCCGCTCGATCCCGAGACCCGCATGGGGGCCATCATCGAGCCCTCCCATATGGAGAAGATCCTCTCGAACATCGAGAAGGCCATGGACGAGGGTGCCACCATGCGCTGCGGCGGCAACCAGACCCGTACCGAGTCCGGCGGCTGGTTCGTCGAGCCGACGATCTTCACCGACGTCGCCCCCGACATGACTGTCGCTCGTGACGAGGTCTTCGGTCCGGTGCTGTCGGTGTCGACCTTCACCCACGCTGACGAGGGCATCGCCATGGCCAACGACACCGACTACGGCCTCCACGCCTCGGTGTTCACCTCGAACGTGCGAAGCGCGCATCTTGCGAGTCGCATGCTCCGGGCCGGCACCGTGTCCGTCAACTGCTACTCCGAGGGCGACATGACCACCCCGTTCGGCGGCTACGGCCTGTCGGGATTCGGCGGCCGCGACAATGGCGTCCATGCCCACGAGCAGTACACCGAGACCAAGACGATCTGGCTCGATCTGAGCTGAACTCCGACCGCTTCGACATCTCCTGAGGCCGATGCCCCCTGTTTCCCTGCTTCCCCACTACGACCAGCAGAACGGCTGGTTGGAGATCCTCGGGCCCCAACCCGAGCCGACTGTGCTCACCGGTGACCTCGTCGTCGACCATGTCGTCATCGGTGCTGGCTACGGCGGCCTCGCGGTCGCCCGGCGACTCGCAGAACTCGACCCAGCCGCCGAGATTGCGCTGGTCGAGGCCGACCGCATCGGCAACAACGCCGCCGGCCGCTGCTCGGGCTTCATCATCGACCACGCCCACAACATCCGTTCGAAGGGGTTCAAAGAGGACACCGAGAACGCCAAGCGACAGATCGCGCTCAACCGGGCCGGCATCGACTGGCTCGAGGAGATCGTCACCGCAAACGGCATTGACTGCGACTGGCAGCGGGTCGGCAAGACCCACGCTGCTGGAGGCGAGAAGGGCGCCAGGGTCCTTCAAGACTTCGCAGAGTCTCTCGATGCAATCGACGAGCAGTACGAGACGCTCGACGCCGAACAGCTGAAGGCGAAGTTTGGCACCGGCTTCTACCAGTACGGCATCCACTGTCCACACAGTGTGATCGCGCAGCCGGCCCAGCTGGCGATCGGCCTGGCGAAGAGCCTTCCCGAGAACGTTCGGGTGTTCGAAAACTCCGCCGTCACCGACTTTGAGCTCGGCCCACCCCACGTGCTGCGCACCGAGCGCGGCACGCTCACCACCCCGTCGCTCGTGATCGCTGCCAACGGCTTCGGTGAGGGATTCGGCCTGTTCAAGAACCGCCTACTGCCGCTCATCACATGGGGATCGATGACCCGTCCGATGACCGCCGACGAGGTCGAGGCGCTCGGTGGTGAGGACGACTACGGCATCATCCCGGCTCACCCGGCCGGCACGACCGTGCGCCGTCGTCCCGACAACCGGATCCTCATTCGCAACCAGTACACCTTCAGCCACACGAGTGACGCTCGCGCCGGTATGGCCAAGATCTTGAAGGTGCACGAAAAGAGCTTCCGCAACCGATACCCGATGCTGCCCGACCTCGAGTTCGAGTACTCGTGGGGCGGTGCGCTCAGCCTGAGCCGCAACGGCGCCGGGGTCTGCGGCAAGATCGGGGACGGGCTGTGGAGCACGATGGCGTACCAAGGCGTTGGCATGGCCAAGGGCACGATCTCGGGCAAGTTCCTCGCCGAACACATGATGGGCGAGGTCGACCCGCTGATGGATCTCGTGCTCGGTGGACCGAAGCCGAGCCGGAACTTCCCCGACCCGTTCAATCGATGGGGTGTCGCCATCAACGCCCGCTGGCGCCGCTGGCAGGCCGGTATCGAAGAGTGAGGAACTGACATGGGCGGTCTGGCCGTCGATCTCGAAGGAAAAATGGCGCTCGTCTCCGGGGGCTCCTCGGGTATGGGCACCGCCATCTGCACCTTGCTCGCAGCATCGGGTGCGTCGGTCGTCGTTGGCGGCCGCCATGCCGAGCGAACGGCTGCGGTCGTCGAGTCGATCCGATCGACTGGAGGATCGGCTGCACCGGCGATCGGCGACGTCGCCGACTCGACCCAGGCCGAGCATCTCGTCGCCACGGCACTCGCCGAGTTCGGCGGGCTCGACATCGTCGTCAACGCTGCGGGCGTGATCCACCGGGCCGACGCCGAGGGCACCACCGATGATGACTGGCATCGGGTGATGTCGATCAATGTCGACGGGACGTTCTTTCTCTCCCGGGCCGCCGTGCCGGCCATGCGACAGCGCGGCGGTGGCGTGATCGTCAACATCTCGTCGACCTGTGGTCTCGTCGGTTCGGCCGCCCTCGTCGCCTACTGCGCGTCGAAGGGAGCGGTCACCAACCTCACCCGGGCGATGGCCCTCGATCACGCCTCGGAGGGCATCCGTATCAACGCGATCTGCCCTGGTTCGGTCGATACGCCCATGCTCGTCTCTGAACATCCTGCGGGCACGAGCGTTAACGAGGTGTTCGAACGCAACCTGGCCTCGATTCCCGAGGGTCGGATCCCGGAGCCGAGCGAAGTCGCCGATCTCACCCTGTTCCTGTGTTCCGATGCCAGCCGCCACATCCACGGCGCCAACCTCAGCCTCGACGGCGGATACACGGCCCAGTGAGCACGGAGCAGTGATGAGGAGTTACACAGGCAAGACGGTCGTCGTCACCGGTGCCGCCCAGGGCATCGGCCGAGCGATCGCCGATCGTTTCGCCGCCGATGGCGCGTTCGTCGTGGTCGGGGATCTCCGAGATCCGGGCGATCTCAGCGCGAACCAGCGGTGGGTGCATCTCGATGTCACATCGGAGGAATCTGCGACGAGCTTTGCGACCGAATGCGGCGACTCGGTTGCGGCGCTGATCAATAACGCCGGAATCATGTTCGAGTCCTCGATCGCCGAGCAGACCGTCGAACAGTGGGACATGGCGATGGCGGTGAACCTGCGGGGCCCATGGCTGATGACCAAGGCGTTGCTCGACCTGCTCGTTGCCGACGGTGGGGGAGCCGTGGTCAACATCGGTTCGATCGAGGGCATTGCGACCAACCCGCTGCACACCGCCTACGGAGCGTCGAAAGGCGGCGTGCACGGATTGACTGCGGCGATGGCGGTCGACCTCGGACCGATGGGAGTTCGTTGCAACGCCGTGGCGCCCGGCTGGATCGATACCGCCCTCAACCGGGGCTACGTCGACCGTCTACCCAACCGTGATCAGGCCGCCGCCGAACTCGCGCAACTGCACCCCGTCGGCCACATCGGCGACCCGGCCGATATCGGCGCAGCCGTTGCCTTTCTCGCGAGCGACGACGCCCGGTTCGTCTCCGGCCAGGTGGTCGTGGTCGATGGCGCCCGCATGAGCAAGCTCAGCCTTCCGCCGAGTCTGACCCCCGACGCTGACTGAGCGTCGGCGCCGTCATGTCGCTCAGTCACAGTCGCCTCCGGTCAGGTTGACGGTGATGGCGATTCGGCGTTGACCGTATCGACGAGATCCATTAGGCGCGCCAGGTCATCGAGTGCCTTCGGGTTGAGGTCGACCCCCACCCGGATCGTGTCGACGCCGGCGTCGCGGTAGGACCGTAAGCGGCCGGTGATGTCGTCGTCGTCGCCGACGAGGTTGGTGCGCAACCCGATCTCAATCGGGACGGCGGCGCCGGCTGACTCGCGATCGCCAGCAGCCCAGAGCCGCTGGACCTCTTCGACCGCCTCCCCGAATCCCATACGGGTGTAAGCCTGGCTGTAGAAGTTTGTCTTCGACGATCCCATGGCACCGATGGTGAAGGCGTAGCCGGCGGCATGGCGGCGACCGGCGGCCTCGGTGTCGGCGGTGAATTCCAGCCCGGCAGCGACAGTGATCTCGATGTCGTCGAGCGATCGTCCTGAGGATTCGGCCCCCTCGCGGATCGGGCCGAGATACACATCGGCATGTTCGGCGAGAAACGCGGTGCCGATCCAGCCCTGGCCCATCTCGCCGGTGAGGCGCAGGTTGGCAGGGCCCATCGAGGCGACGTACATCGGGATCGGCCACATGGCGACAGGGGATCGCATCGATTTCCCCTGGCTTTCGGGCAGCGGCAGTTCGTAGGTCGTCCCCTCGTACGACCCCCGCTCGCCCGAGGCGATCCGGTTGATGATCTCGATCGTCTCGCGTGTGCGGGTGACCGGCTTGTCGAAGCGCACGCCGTGCCAGCCCTCCATCACCTGCGGGCCACTCGTGCCCATCCCGAGAATGAATCGGCCGTTCGACATCGCCTGAATCGAGAGCGCCGACATGGCGAGCAGCGCAGGGGAACGCGAGCCGAGTTGCACGCACGCCGTGCCGAGCCGCATCGTCTCGGTTCGGCCGGCGAGGTAGGCCGCCGGGGTGAGGCCGTCGAACATCCAGGCCTCGGGAATCCAGGCCGAGTCGACACCGAGGCGTTCGGCGTCGGTGACCAGGTCCAGCGATTCGGCGGTGGCGTTGCCCGTGACGATGCCGATCTTCAGCATCAGAAGGCCGCAGCCAGCTCCGACCCGGCCACCGTGATCCGGTGGAGATACCGCCGATGGCCGTGGTAGTCGTTCACGGCGAAATGCCAGGTCGAGCGGTTATCACACATGGCGAGTAATCCTGGGGCCCATTCGAAACGGATCTGAAACTCGGGGCGCTGGCAGTGCTCGAAGAGGAAGCCGAGCAGGGCTCGTGACTCCTGGATCGTGAGCCGGTCGATCTTCGTGGTGAAGCCCGGATTCACGTAGAGCATCGGCCGACCTGTGTCGGGGTGGGCGATGACGACGGGGTGGCTGACGTCGTCGCGAATGGCATCGGGGTTGCCGATGCGGTCGGCCGTGCGTTCTCGGTGGGGGGATTGGCGACCGAAGACGTGCGCGCCGGAATGGGTGGCGGTCAGTGAACCCAACATGTCCTGCAACGGCGGGCTGAGCGCGTCGTAGGCCGCCCCCATCCCGATGAAGCAGGTGTCGCCTCCGATCGGCGGGATCTCGTGGGCATACAGGATCGAGCCGCGGCCCGGTGCGGGGTCATAGGAGTGACCGGTGTGCCAGCCGCCGCCGATTTTGGCGGTCCGGTCGGCCTCCTTCAGAACCTCGGCGATCTCGGGATGCCCGTCGACGGCGTTGAAGAAACGGTTGATGTCGATGTCGCCGAACCGACGGGCGAACACCTTGTGCTGGTCGGGCGTGAGGTGCTGATCTCGGAAGAACAGCACGCCATACTCCGACCACACGTCGACGAGTTGCGCCGCCTCGTTGTCGGTCAGCTCGTCGAGGGCGACGTCGGACACGTTGGCGCCAAGGGCGTTGGAGACCGGGGTGATCTGCATCTCTCCATCTTGGCCCGTTCTCGGGTCCCGCCGAAAGCTCCCTGGGTGCCTCTCCGCGGAGCGGACGCGGCGTTCAGGTGCGCGGGCTGCGCCCGAGCTGCTGAAGTCGGATATCGACAGGGATGATCTGCACCCCGCCTCGCTCGACCTCGGCCTTGGGGGCCCGTCGTCGGCCCAGACGTGACAGGTGTTGGTGAGGGTCTTCCAGCTCTCACTGGGCGGCCGAACGATGATCGGATTCGGCTCGCCCGCTCGTTCGGCTTCGATGCACTCGAAGCTCTTGGTGCTCTGCATTGCGATCGGTGCCATCGCCTGAAGCAGGGCGGTGGTGTGGCTGCATCCCCTCGGTCCTCCGAAGAGTTCTCGGACCGTGTTGGTGAACCCCCGGGCGATCAACAGTCCGACGAGCTCGTCGTAGTGCTGCCCGATCGACGGGCACAGGTCGTGGGGGTATGCGAGGAGGCGGGCTTCGACGCTCACAATGATCCGGCTCGGGAACTCCACCTCGAGCGTGACCTGCATGTGGTGCATCGTCAGCGGTTCAGGGTCGTCGGGGATGTAGACCCCCGGCGGCTTCTGATCGCGCAAGGCGCCCTGGATCAAGAGATTGCCGTTGTCGAGGAGGAACGACTCGACCCGGTACTCGCGGTCGTGCAGCACGGGGACGGCGCCGGCGGGGGGTGACGGCAGGATCGAGTCGGTGCACCAAGGGATCGGTTCGGTGTCAGCACCGGGAGATGTCGAGCCCGAATCGGCCGAGGCGGGAAGAGGTCATCGCCGAACCCTAGCGGTGGGCCCGAAACGGCTCCCAGGCGATCAGGTCCGACGAGGTGCACCGTTGTGCGAAGATCCCTCGATGGGGATCAATCTGGCTACCGCCTGGGAAGTCGTCGCCGACAACCATGGTGATCGGCTCGCCGCCCAGCACGGCGACGTCCCACGCACATGGACGGAGTTCGACGATCGAGCCGCTCGGCTCGCCGCCGCACTCGAGGCCGACGGTGTCGGCGCAGGCGACAACGTCGCGTGCGCGCTCTACAACGGCAACGAGTACCTCGAGGCGGAGTTCGCCGCATTCAAGCTCCGAGCTGCGCCGTGCAATGTGAACTACCGCTATGTGGAGAACGAGCTCGCCCAACTGATCGACAACAGCGATGCCAAGGCGGTGTTCTTCGACGACACCCTCACCGAGCGGTTCGACGCCGTCCGTCCTCAACTCACCAAGGTCCGCCGGTGGATTCATGTCGGCGACGGCGAGTGCCCGGACTGGGCCGACCGACACGAGGACATCATCGCCGCGTCGATGCCAGCGGCACGCCGCAACCGTTCCGCCAACGATCTCTGGATCCTCTACACCGGCGGCACGACCGGCCATCCGAAGGGCGTGATGTGGCCGCACGCAAGCCTGGTCGGGCTCACCGCCCGAACCCTTGCGCCACTCGGTGTCGAGATCCCGTCGACGGCGCAAGAGGTGGCGACAACCCTCTCGCTCCTCGACTCGTTCGGTGCGACACCGCGCCAGCTTGCGGCTGCGCCCCTGATGCACGGCACAAGCGGTATCGGTGCAATCTTCACCCTCTTCACCGGTGGGGCGACTGTCACCCTCACCGGTCGGTCGTTCGACCCCCACGAGCTCTGGGAGACGGCGCAGCGCACCGAATGCTCGTTGATCTCGATCGTGGGCGACGTTTTCTGTCGACCAATGGTCGAGGCACTCGACGAAGCGGTCGAGGCCAGCATGCCCTACGACCTCCGCACAGTCCGCTCGGTCACGTCGTCGGGGGTGATGTGGAGCCAGGCGATCAAGGACCGACTCCTCGCCCACGCCCGAGCACAGGAGTCACCGCTCGTCACCAACGACAGCCTGGGTGCCAGCGAGGGCGTCGGCTTCGCCGGCAAGGAGTCGACTGGTGACGGCGATACCGAGACGGCAACGTTCACGCTCGGTCCCAATGCAGCGGTGTTCACCGAGGACGGCCGTCGGGTCAAAGCAGGGTCGGGAGAGACGGGCCTGTTGGCAGTAACCGGGCCGATCCCACTCGGGTACTACGGCGACCCGGTGAAGACGGCGGAGACGTTCCGGGAGTTCGAGGGCATCCGCTGGTCGGTACCCGGCGACTGGGCGACGATCGGTGCCGACGGCATGGTGACCCTGCTCGGCCGTGGCTCGGTGTCGATCAATACCGGCGGCGAGAAGGTGTACCCCGAAGAGGTCGAGGAGGCGTTGAAGGCTCTGCCCGAGGTCGTCGACTGCAACGTTGTCGGTGTCCCCGATCCGCAGTGGGGCGCCGCCGTCACCGCCGTAGTCGAACTGGCTGACGGTGCCGACCCCAGCGACGCCGACCTGGTCGACGGGCTCCGTGCCTCGCTGTCGGGCTACAAGCTCCCGAAGAACATCGTGCGGGTCGACTCGCTCTTCCGCAGCCCGAACGGGAAGTCGGACTACAAGTGGGCCACCCGCACTGCGCTGGACGCCTTGGGGCTCGGCGGGGAGTAGACGCCCGGTCGTCGAGCGCATCTGTTCTTGCGACTCGGACGGCGTGATGGCGAGGTGGATGGTCTCGGGCCAGACTTCCGTCGTGACCGACATCCGTCTCGCTACGACTGCCGATCTCGACACCCTCGCCGCCACGGTCGTCACCGCGTTTGATTGGGATCCGGCCTTCCGGGCCTTCTTCGGCCCCGATCCCGAGTTCGGTCCGCTCGCCCTCACCTTTGCCACCGACCTCCTGCGGCGACGCATCGCCACCGAGTCGGTCTGGATGACCAGCGACGGCGACGCCCTCGCCATGTGGGATCCGCCCGCTGGCACCGAGGAGACTCCGGCTCCCGCGCTCGA
>CAJWHS010000038.1 GCA_913041415.1 uncultured Acidimicrobiaceae bacterium
AAGGCGGCGACGCGATCACCGAGAACATGGCGGATGCGCTTAAAGAGATCCATCGACACGGGAAGAACGGTTCGCTTGGCGAAGCGGCCTTCAAGTGCGGCAAATACCTCTTCCGGCTTGCTGACGCTGCCAAGAACGCGGGAATCAGTGACGATCTCGTGATCAAGACGTACGCCCTGGGTGACGAGATCTCGAACCGGATCAAGAAGACGGACTATTCGAAACCCGGAGTAACGCAACCCGAAGGGGACGGAGATCCCCACGAGCTCGCGTCGGCCGCCGCAGTGAGCGACCAGTACGGCGGTCAGGTCACGACTCCCGAGAAACTTGCGGAGAAAGTGCAAGAAGTCGGCGCGCTCGCCATGTCGCAGATCTCCGCCCTTGACAGCGAATCGCTCGGGTCGCCGGTACTAAAGCCGTAGGAGGACAAGGAGCGAGTTCGCTACCCCGAGCAGATGGGCGACAACGCCGGGGCAGTTCTGGTCGGAGCCGTTTCGTTCCGATCGGGCCCGACCAGAGTGTCAGTCAAGAGGAGAACGTTCTCGAAGAGCTGAAGGCAACCAAACCCTTGCCTCCTGCTCCCGACGCAGAACCCCAGGGACCTCAATAGCAGTACCGGCAACGACTTAAAGCGCTGCGACGATCTCGGCCATCAGTTCGCCGGCCTCGGTGGGGTTCTGCCCAACCCTCACCCCGGCATCCCCCAGCGCTTCCATCTTCGCGGCGGCGGTGCCCTTCCCTCCCGACACGATGGCGCCCGCATGGCCCATCTTTTTGCCGGGAGGGGCGGTGACGCCAGCGATGTAGGAGCTGACCGGTTTCGTCATGTGGTTCTTGATGAACTCCGCGGCCTCTTCCTCAGCTGAGCCACCGATTTCACCAATCATCATGACGGCTTTGGTTTCGGGGTCGGCTTCGAACGCCTCGAGGCAATCGATGAACGACGTGCCCGGCACTGGATCGCCACCGATGCCGACACAGGTGGTGACGCCAATGTCCTTCTGCTTGAGTTCGTAGAGCGCCTGATACGTGAGGGTGCCGGAGCGGCTCACAATGCCGACCGGCCCACCTGCCTTGGCGATGTGGCCGGCCGTGATCCCGATGTTGGCCTTGCCGGGGCTGATGATTCCCGGGCAGTTCGGACCCAGGAGGCGGGTGTTCGGGAAGTCGGACTTCAGCTTGTTGAAGAAGTACGCCTCGTCATGGGCGGGCACGCCCTCAGTGATGGACACGATGAACTCGATGCCGGCCTCAGCCGCCTCGAGCACGGCGCCCTGCACACCTGGCGCAGGGATGAAGATGCAGCTGGCGGTGGCGCCGGTGGCTTCCTTGGCCTCGGCAACTGATGCGTAGATCGGCACGCCGTCTACATCGGTGCCGGCCTTCTTCGGGTGGGTGCCGGCCACGACCTGTGTGCCGTAGGCGCGGTTGAGGCCACCGTAATAGCTGCCTTGCGAGCCAGTGAGGCCTTGGTAGATGACCTTGGTGTTCTCGTCGACGAAGATGCTCATGGATTTGTTCTTTCTCTTGCTTCGTTGACGATCAGCTAGCCAGCTCAACGGCTTTACGGGCGGCATCGAGCATCGTCTCTTCCATCATCAGCCTGTCGCTGAGGTTCGGGGCCAGGATGGCCCGGCCTTCCTCAGCGTTGGTGCCATCGAGGCGGATCACGATCGGACTGTCAATCTCGACCCGCTGCATGGCTTCGAGGATGCCGTTGGCAACTTCTTCGCCTCGCGTGATGCCGCCGAAGATGTTGATGAAGATCGACTTCACGTTCGGGTCGTTGTTGATGACTTCCATCGCCCCGGCCATGACATCAGCGTTGGCACCGCCGCCGATGTCGAGGAAGTTGGCGGGGCTTCCGCCGACCTGGTTGACGACGTCGACGGTGCTCATGGCGAGGCCGGCACCGTTGGCGATCACACCGACGCTGCCGTCGAGACCGACGTACTGCAGGCCCTTGGCGTGAGCGGCCTGTTCGCGATCGTCGCGGGGCTGGGTCTCGTCGAACTGGGTGTAGTCCTCGTGGCGGAAGGTGCTGTTGCCGTCGAGGGTGACCTTGGCGTCGAGCACATGAACCTTGCCCTCCGGCGTGAGGATCAGCGGGTTGATCTCGACAAGGTCGCAGTCACCTTCGGTGTAGGCGCTGTAGAGCTTCTGGAGAGTGTCGACCGCCCCTTCGACTGCGGCATCGGGCAGATTCGCAGCAGCAACCCAGGCCCGCGTGGTGGCCTCGTCGAGGCCGACGACCGGGTCGACCCAGATCTTGGCGATTGCGTCGGGATTCTCCTCGGCGACGGTTTCGATCTCGACGCCGCCCTCCTTGGAGAGCATGCCGAGGTGCTTCTTGGCCGAACGGTCGAGTGTGAAGCTTGCGTAGTACTCCTCGGCGATGTCGGAGGCCTTCTCGATCCACACCCGCTTCACGAGGTGGCCGTTGATGTCGAGACCGAGGATTTTCGTGGCGTGCTCGCGGACGGCGTCGATGTCGGCCGCGAATTTCACGCCGCCCGCCTTGCCGCGGCCACCGGTGTGGACCTGTGCCTTGACCATCACCGGGGTGCCGAGTTCTTCGGCGGCGACGACGGCCTCATCGACCGTGAATGCCACCTGGCCGGGGCTGACCGGCATCCCGTAGTGGGCGAAGAACTGCTTGCCCTGATACTCGAACAAATCCACCGGCGTTGCCTCCCCGATCGCGTACGGGGAGATACTAGGCAGCGAACTTCGCTCTACCCCCTTCGGTGCCAGGAGAGACGTCCCATGCCCGTCGCCCGCGGTCCACAGATGAATGCTCGCTCAGCGATCCTCGTCGGCGTCACCGGCATTATGATTGCCGTTGTCCTCGGTGGCGGCGTGCTGTTCCTCGCCAACCAGAGCGAGAACGTCGAGCTTCAGCTCGGCGACACCGACTTCGACGCCGGTCAGATCGGTCGGATCTCCGAGGAGATCGACGACCGCGGGCCGATCCTCTACAGCGACGTCGCCGGGCGCAGTCGCGACATCATCCTTCAGCACTTGGGCGACGATCCCGAGGCGGGCTGGTTCGCCTTCGATGCCCGCCCAATCGGCGCGGCACGCGACTGTTTCTTCGAGTGGAACAGCGATGTGGACCGGTTCGATCTCGTGCTGGCCGACGGGAGCGACGCCGACTGTGCGGGCGTGACGATGGACGAGCGAGGCAATCTCTCGACCGGCGAACTGATCCAGACGTACCCCGTGACGATCGATGACGACAACAACGTGCGGGTCGACATCAACGCCAACAGCGGGGACGAGTAACCCGCGCGCTCGCCGACCGCAAGCAGGCAGCGGCTACTGACGTCAACCGATGCGAACTCGTGAAGACCGTGACTGGTCTTGGTCGGGGTTGAGCTGTGAGAGTCTCTGTCGATGCGTGCCACAGGGCTCACGACCGAATACGAAACCGATCCGACCGGTCTTGCGACGACGCGGCCCCGGTTCTCCTGGCGACTTGAGTCCGGCGGTCCCTCCACCGAGATTCAGCTGGCCTACGAGATTGAGGTCGCCAGCGGCGTTCATGTGATCTGGAAGACCGCCATGGTGAAGAGCGCTGCACAGGTGCTCGTTCCCTACGCCGGTCCAGATCTGACTTCACGGCAGCAGTGCACTTGGCGGGTCAGGGTGTGGGCTGGTGAACCTGGCGCCGAGCCGACCACGCCCGGTCCATGGAGCAAACCAGCCAGCTTCGAGATGTCGCTCCTGCGGACCGACGACTGGGCTGGCACCGCCTGGATCAGCTCACCTCATGAATCCGCGCGGCCGGCAACGCGACGCCTTCGCCGGCGGCAACGAAGCGCAGATCGGCCGAGCCCGCTGCTGCGCAAGGAATTTGAGGTCAAGCAGGGCGACGACATCGCCGACGCTCGCCTCTACTGTTCCGCCCTCGGCATCTACGACATCGAGATCAACGGCACCTCTGTCAGCAACGATCGGCTACGGCCCGGCTTCACTGCCTACGACCACCGGATCCAGCACCAGACCTACGACGTGTCAGCGCTGCTGATCGAAGGCCGCAACACGATTGGCATCACGCTCGCCGACGGGTGGTGGCGGGGTCGAGTCGGGGTCTTCCGAAAGCCGAACAATTGGGGAACCAACGTCGCTGCGATCGCGCGACTCGAGGCCGGCCACCGCACACTCGTCCAGTCCGACTCCACGTGGAAGGCGACCGAGGGTGGCGTACGACGTGCCTGCCTGTTCAACGGCGAGGAGTTCGACGCCCGCCTCGAGCCCGATGGATGGACCTCCACTGGTTTCGATGACCGAACGTGGTCTGCGGTGACGGTTGTCGACGGACCGACCCGCCGCCTTGTCCCCCAGGTTGGCCCCAGCGTCCGTGTTGTTGAACGGATCCGCGCTCAACAGGTGTTCCGAACCCCCTCGGGAGAAACTGTCGTGGATTTTGGGCAGAACCTCGCAGGGGTTGTGGAGTTCACGGTCAGCGGCCCAGCCGGTTCGAGCGTTCGGCTCACCCATGGCGAGACTCTCACCGCCGACGGTGAGTTCACATCGGACACATTCGGCGACTCCCGCCAACAGGTTCGCTACACCCTGGCTGGCGCAACCGGAACCGAGACCTACGCGGCGCGCTTCACCTACCACGGCTTCCGCTACGCCCGGGTCGACGAATGGCCTCCCGGATCAGAACCAACCGCCGAAAACTTCACTGCGCTCGTGCTCAGCAGCGAAGCACCGGCCACCGGCCGATTCGAGTGCTCCCACAAGGAGATCAACCAACTCGTCGAGAACATCGACCGTTCTCAAGTCGCGAATTTCGTCGAGATACCGACCGACTGCCCCACTCGAGAGAAAGCCGGATGGACCGGAGACATCGCCGTCTTCGGTCGCACCGGAGCGCTCAACCGCAACATCGCCCCCATCCTCACCCGATGGCTGGGCGACGTTCGGGCCGACCAGCTCGACGACGGCCGGATCCCCTGCGTGGTGCCGGTCTCGTCCAGCTACAACGCCTTCTTCATGCGTCCCACCCACGGCGGTGCTGCCTGGTCTGATGCCTGCGTCGATGTCCCCTGGACTCTGTATCTCCATTACGGCGACCACCGAGTCCTCGCGGAGAACTACGCCACCATGTGTCGCTGGGTCGACGCGCTCGAACACCGCAGCCAGCGCAACCCCTGGTGGGCGACAGCCGACCCCCGCACCCACATCGGCAGCGGACGACACCGTGAACACATCATCGACAGCGGCTTCCAATGGGCCGAGTGGCTCGCGCCAGGCGAAACCCTCACAAAGAACTGGCTTCGCGGGCTCCTCAAGCCCGACCCGCTAATCGCCACGGCGTACTACGCCCGGACTCTCCAAAAGGTCGCCCAGATCGCATCACTCCTCAACCATCCAGATGACGCTCAACAGATGATCGAACGCCGGGAACTGGTCCTGGCTGCGATCCGCAAGCACCTCTTCGCCACCGACGGCCTTCCCCACCGCCGCGACCAAATTGGGCTGGTCGCATGCCTGGCGTTCGGCCTCATCGACGAACCTCACCGAGCCGCCGCGGGCGAAGCTCTCGCCGGCGTGGTGCGAGCGAACGACGCCAAGCTCGCGACCGGGTTCACGATGACTCCCCTCCTGTGCCCAACCCTTGTCGACGCCGGGCACACCGAACTCGCCTACGACGTACTCCTCAGCACCGACATTCCGTCATGGCTGTATCCGATCTCAAAGGGAGCGACCACCGTCTGGGAAACGTGGGATGCCATCAAACCCGACGGTTCGGTCAGCGACGTGAGCCAGAACCACTACGCATTCGGCGCGATCGGAGAGTTCCTGCACCGCTACGTTGCCGGACTCGACACAGATCCCGAGCGGCCCGGCTACGAACACGTCCTCATCAAACCCCGCCCCGACCCTGCTGGGCGCCTCACCCACGCAAGCGCCGACCTCGAAACTGCTCGCGGGGCCGTGTCGACCAGCTGGACCATCAGCGACGGGCAGCTCACCGTCGACGCCACCATCCCGGTGGGTGCCACCGCAACGATCACCGTCGGCTCCGCGTCGACTCACGTCGGCGCCGGAACCCACCACATCTCGGGGCGGCTCGGCGGCTGATCGCCCTGCGCGATTTACGTTCCGCTGCCTGACAGAAACGGCGACTCACGCAGCGACAACGCGTGCGGAATTAGGTTTGTGTGCGTCTGCGCCAAGCGACGAGCCCAGCCACAGCCGCGAGGCCCACCCCGACACCAGCTACAACCTCCGGGCCGGCACCGCCACCAGTGCCGTCGGACCCGACGCCGGAGAGCGTGGTGGTCGGAGCGGGCACCAACGTTGTCGTCGTGCTCGGAGCGGCCGTCGTTGCCACGGGCGCCGATGTCGTCGTCGACGTGTCGGTTGTTGTCGGTTCAAGCTCCACCACTCCTCGGAACGGACCGGAAATCTCGTAGGTGACACCGCCCCGAGCCGTGTCACCCAGGCGAGCCATCGGGTTGATCTCTCCGATCTTGCGAGGTGACGGGCCGCGTTGGCTGGAGAAGTAAAGGCGATCGCGGCGTGGGCTGAACACGGGCCCGGTGATCTCTGAGTCCTCATGGCCAAGCACTCGGGCAAACGGGGCGACCTGCCCGTCTGGGGTGATGATCACCACCTCCATGTTGCCACCATCCTCGGCGACGAAAATATCGCCCGATCCCTCGTCCACCGTCAGGTTGTCGACACCAGAGAGCACAGCGGATCCAGAGGCGACATCGTCGGGATCTGCTGCATAAAGGACTTCGTAGGTCGAGTTGGCGACATTGATGCCGTGAATCACGTTGTCGAACTTGGTGGCGAAGAAGATCCAGTCTTCGAAGTACCAGATGCCTTCTCCACCGAGGAAGGGCGTCGAGGCCTCGACCTGTTGCCGGGTCGGGGTCTCCGACGCAGAGGGATCGGGCACCTCGGCCCAACCGACCGATCCGTCGTCGTTGACCGCACAGACCTCAAGCAGCCCTGCGCTCAGATCGGGATAGGCGTCGGGCGTGAAGCGATAGAGGCGACCGTCGATCTGGTCCTCGGTCATGTAGACGTGTTGCCGCACGGGATCGACCGCCGCAGCTTCGTGGGCGAAAATTCCCATGGCGGCATGCGGGGTCGCCTCGGCAACACCCTTCGGGTCGCATTCCCAGAGGAAGCCACCCGCCCAGAACACCTCCTCACCGGAAAGGAACGTCCCCCACGGGGTCGGACCACCGCCACAGTTCGCGATGCTCCCTCGGAGGATGGCGTACGCGTCGATGATTTCGCCTTCAGCATCGAAGTGCAAGGCGCTGACGCCAGCAGCACCTTCGGCGAACACCTCACTGTTCACCGTATGGATCCATCCACCGGCTCCATCGTCGAACACCGCAGCGCCATCCGGGAAAATTGGCCATTCGTAACCGGTGTCACCGACGGGTTCGCCGGCAACCGCAATGACCCGTGAGGAGAATCCTGCGGGGAGCACGATCCCGTTTTCGTCCGGGTCAAGACCCTCCAACGAGCCGTAGGGGCTCACACCTGCTGCCTGGGCACCAACCGCGCTGGCAATTAGGGGCAGCGTCGCTGTACCCCCAGCGGTGAACACACCTGCCTGAAGAAATCGTCGTCGATCCATTCCGACGATTTTGGCATATGCATCGTTGCTTCGCATAAAGGCAGCCAGGACGAAGAGACCACCCGTCGCCGCCTCGACCGGGCGTGGGTCACGGTCTGTACGACCACCGACCTGCTGTTCGGTGGTCAGCACCGGCTAACGACACCTCCGCCTGATCTCCTAGCGTCTCACCCATGCAGCTCAGCGAGATCGATCTCTCCGACATCGCAGGATTTTGGGCCGAGCCGATGACGGTCCGGGAGGCCGCATTCGAGACCTTGCGGCGCGAAGACCCAATCCGCTTCTTTCCCGAGCTTGAGACCGAGTACCTTCCGGCTGGCCCCGGCTACTACGCGCTCGCCAAACACGCCGACATCGTGGCCGCGAGCCGCCAACCCGAACTCTTCCAGTCAGGGGCGGGCACCAACATCCCCGACCTCCCACCCGAGTTCAACGACTTCTTCGGCTCGATGATCAACATGGACGATCCACGACACGCCCGACTGCGCAAGCTCGTGTCGGCCGGCTTCACGCCCCGCATGCTGCAACGCAACATGGAAGATGTCGACGCCGCAGCGAAGACGATCATTCATCGTCTGCAGGAAGCAGGCCCAGGCTGCGACTTCGTCACGGCGTGCGCTGCGTGGCTGCCCGTCAAGACCATCTGCGACATGATGGGCATCCCCGAGAGCCAGCACGAGTTCGTCTTCGACATGACGAACATCATCCTCAGCCAGGGCGACCCCGAATTCGTTCCCGAAGGCCAGAACCCGCTCGAAGCGTTCCTCGGCGCCGGTGCCGCTCTGGCCCAGCTCATCGACGACATCGCTGACCAAGCCGACGGCAGCGACGGCGACACACTCACTCACGCCCTCGTCAACGCCGAGATTGACGGCGACAAACTGACCCGCGAAGAGATCCAGAGCTTCTTCGTCTTGCTCTGCACAGCGGGCAACGAAACGACCCGTAACTCGATCAGCTGGGGCCTCACCTATCTCACCGCCAACCCTGGTCAGAAGGCACTCCTGAAGAGCGATCTCGAAGCTCACATGCCTGGAGCCGTGGAGGAAATCGTCCGACATGCGAGCCCGGTCATCCATTTCCGCAGGACCGTCACCCGCGACGGTGCCCAACTGGGTGACACGGTCTTCAACGAGGGCGACAAGGTGGTGCTGTTCTACGGCTCCGGCAACCGTGACGAGGATCTCTTCGACGACCCGTACGCATTCGACATCACCCGCGACAACACGAACCAAATCGGCTTCGGTGGCCCCGGCCCCCACTTCTGTCTCGGGGCCCATCTCGCCCGCCGCCAGATCAACGTGCTCTACAAAGAACTGCTTTCCCAGATGCCCGACATCCACGCCGTGGGCGAGCCCGACCGCCTCCGGTCGAGCTTCATCAACGGGGTGAAGCACCTGGAGTGCGCCTGGTAGGCGCCTCGCTCGACGCGCTCAGATCTTCTCGAGCGGCGCCCAGCTCAGCAGCAGGCGCTTCGGTCCGACCGATGGAAAATGGACCGATGCCTCCGCCTTGTCGCCCACACCGTCGATCTCGACAATGACGCCTTCGCCCCATTGGCTGTGGCGGACATCGTCGCCGACCTTGAGCCCGATCGACTCGGCTCCGGAGGGGGTCGGCTTGTTGGCAGCGGCGAGCGCCGACTCGACGACATCGTCGGAGTGGGAATCTCGACCGCCGCCACCGAAAGTGCGGCCCGTCGGAATCTCGCTGCCGCCACCGCCACCGTAGGTACGGCCGCCGCCGCTGCGATCACGTCGCGAGCGCAGCATGCGGGTGCCGCCGATCTCGTTGATCAACTCGGACGGAATCTCGTCGAGGAAACGACTCGGCGGGTTGTATTGGGTCTGACCGTGCATCATGCGGCTCCACGCGCTGGTGAGATGGAGCTTCTGCATCGCCCGAGTGATGCCGACATAGGCGAGGCGGCGTTCCTCTTCGAGTTCGGACGGATCGCCCAGTGCTCGGACGTGGGGGAACACGCCGTCCTCCATGCCGACGAGGAACACGACGGGGAACTCGAGGCCCTTGGCGGCGTGAAGCGTCATCAACGTGACCGTGGATTCCTCCTCGTCGATGTCGTCGGTGTCGCTGACGAGTGACACCTGCTCGAGGAAGTCGTCGACCGTCTCGTACTCGCGGGCCATGCCGACGAGTTCGGACAGGTTCTCGAGACGTCCCTCGGCCTCGACCGAGCGTTCGGCCTGGAGTTCCTCGACGTAGCCGGACCGCTCGAGTGCCTCTTCGATGATCGTTGCTGGTTCCGCCTGCAGCTTGCGGATCTCCGTGGTCATCACGAGGAACTTTTCGATGCCGGTGGCGGCGCGGCCCCCGACGCCGGCCTCGTCGAACCGCAACACGGCCTGGTCGAACGATTCGCCATTGGCCGATGCCCAAGCGTCGAGCTTCCCGATCGACGAATCGCCGACTCCCCGTTTGGGCGTATTGATGATGCGCTTGACCGACACCTCGTCGGTGGGGTTCACGATCGCTCGCAGGTAGGCCAGCGCGTCCTTGATCTCGCGGCGGTCGTAGAAGCGGGTGCCGCCCACGACCTTGTAGGGGATGCCGACCCGGACGAGGAACTCCTCGATGACGCGCGACATCGAGTTGGTCCGGTAGAAGACCGCCATGTCGCCCCAGCGCATGTGGTCGTGGTCGTGGAGCTTGGCGAGTTCGTTGGCGACGAACTGGGCCTCATCGGACTCGTCGTCGGCGTGGTAACGGACGATCTTGTCGCCCGACCCCTTGTCGGTCCACAACTCCTTGGGCTTACGTCCGACATTGCGGGCAATGACGGCGTTGGCGGCGCCGAGGATCGACTGGGTCGAGCGATAGTTCTGCTCGAGCACCACCACGGTGGCGTCGGGGAACGCCTCCTCGAACCCGAGGATGTTGCGGATGTCAGCGCCTCGAAAGGCATAGACGGACTGGTCGGAATCACCCACGACGGTGACCTGACGGTGCTCTTCGGCGAGCTGGAGCACAAGATCGTTCTGGACGGGGTTGGTGTCCTGATACTCGTCGACGAGGACGTGACCGAAGCGATGCCGCCATGAGGCGAGGACATCGGGATACTCGCGGAACAGCTGCGCCGTGCGCATCAAGAGGTCGTCGAAGTCCATGGCACCCGCTTGGAGCAGACGCTTCTGGTACTCGACGTAGACCTCGCCGATCTTGCGCTGGAAGATCTGCTCGGCTTGCTCAGCGAATTGGCTTGGCCCGACGTTTTCGTTCTTGGCCATCGAGATCGTGCCGTGCACCGATCGCGGCGGGAACCGTTTGGGGTCGAGGTTGAGATCACGAATGACGTAACCCACGAGCCGCACGGCATCGGCCTGGTCGTAGATCGAGAAGCGACCGGGGAAGCCGAGACGCTCGACGTCGCGCCGCAGAATCCGCACGCACGCCGCGTGGAAGGTCGAGACCCACATCTTCTCCGCCACCGGCCCGACGAGCCCGCCGACGCGATGCTTCATCTCCCCCGCCGCCTTGTTGGTGAACGTGATCGCCAGAATCTCGAACGGTGAGAGCCCGCACTCGATCAGATGGGCGATGCGGTGGGTGAGCACACGCGTCTTGCCCGACCCGGCACCCGCCACCACAAGCAGAGGGCCACCGTCGTGAAGGACCGCGTCGTATTGGGCCGGGTTGAGACCAGCAAGCAGGGGCGACTCCGACATCGGGGCCACCCTAGCGACGCGTTGCGACAGCCGAGGGACCGGCCGTCGACCGGCTCAGGAGCTGAGCTTGTAGCCCAGACCCCGGATCGTGACGATGCACTCGGGCGTGTCGGGAGTGGGCTCGACCTTCGCCCGCAGCCGCTTGATGTGCACGTCGAGCGTCTTGGTGTCGCCGACATAGTCGTAACCCCACACGCGGTCGATCAAGGTCTGCCGGGTCACCACGATGCCGGCGTTCTCCATCAACAGCGCCAGGAGCTGGAACTCCTTCAGCGGCAACTGCACGAGCTCGCCGGCGATCGTGACTTCGTGGCGATCACGATCGAGCACGATGTCGCCGACCTCGAGGACCGAGCTCGGGGCATCGTCGCGAGCCGTGCCGCCACCGCCCGCTCGCCGCAGCACGGTGCGCATGCGGGCGATCAGTTCCCGCACCCGATAGGGCTTGCTGACATAGTCGTCGGCACCGACCTCGAGAGCGACGACGGCATCGATCTCTTCGTTGCGGGCCGACACCATGATCACCGGCGTGTCATCAGCGGCCCGGATCTTGCGGCACACGTCGATCCCCGACATGCGGGGCAGCATCACGTCGAGCAGCACGATGTCGGGGTGGTACGCCTCGTAAACCTCGAGCGCCTCTTCCCCGTCAGCCGCAAGGTGAACAATGAATCCCTCTTGCTTCAACGCCTGGCGCAAACCTTCACGAAACGCCGGCTCGTCGTCGACGACGAGGACGCTGATCAGGTCGTTCATGCCGGGGCGTCCTCTGCCTTAGGAATCGTCATGGTGAACGTCGAACCGTCCCCGGGCTTGGATTCCACCGCGACACGACCACCGTGGTTCCCGGCGACGTGCCGGACGATCGCAAGACCGAGACCGGTACCGCCAGTCTCTCGGCTTCGCGCCCGGTCCACCCGATAGAAGCGTTCGAAAACTCGCTCGAGTTCGGTCCGCGGTATGCCGACACCCTCGTCTCGAACGCTAAGCGCAACGCTGTCGCTCAGATCCTCGACGATCACGGTCACCTGCGAGTCGGGATCGCTATAGCGAACGGCATTGTCGATCAGGTTGGCCAGCGAGCGCACCAAGGCCCTGCGGTCGCCGATCACGGACAGGCCGCTCGGGACGCCGACGGCGGCCAATTCGACGCGCCGGGTCGTGGCAAAGATATTTACCTTCTCAATCGAGCGATTGACGATGTCGTCCACTGCGACAAGCGCGCGTTCCGACTCGGTTTCCTCAAGACGGGTGAGCTCCAGGAGGTCATCAATAATGTCCTCGACCCGTTTCGCCTCCTGCATCAACATCTCGCCGAGTCGAGCCCGGTCGGCGGCGTCGGGCTCGGTTGCGATCGTGTCGGCGAGCAAGCTCATCGCTCCAACCGGTGTCTTCAGCTCGTGGGACACGTTTGCGACGAAGTCGCGCCGGATCGCATCGATGCGACGTTCCTCGGCAATGGCGTCGATGACAGCGAGCCCGCGGCTCACCGATGCCTCGTCGAGGCCCTCGAGCCGAGCCTTGGCACGCTCCGCCGCTTGTGCTTCCGGCGACCAACCGTCGACGATGTAGCGGACCCGCTCGCCGATGTTCTCGGCGTGGTCGCCGATGCGCTCGTAGAACCGACCGACAAGGGCGAGCTGCAACGCCTGCTGCGGATCGAGTTCTCCACGCCGGGCGTCCTGGATGACGTGCTGGATGTAGCGGTGGTGAAGGTCGTCGAGAAGATCGTCGAGTTCGTCGATCGACTCCGCAAGCTCTGCGTCTCGGGTTCGGAATGCATGGCCGGCCCGGCGGAAGAGTTCCGCGGCCTGCGCCGACATGCGAACAACGAGGTCGCGCACCTGCTCATCGGGGTGCGCACCCTGGAGCCGACCGACCGCCTTTGCAATATTGGCGAGCAGGTCGCCGCTGCGTTCGACATCAGAGTTCGCGTGAAGTGTGCCGACAATGAACCGTAGGTCTGTTGCGACCGGCTGCTCGCGCACGAGCGTGTCGACGCAACCCTCTTCCACCTGGGTCGAGAGCAGGTCGATCTCGTCGTCACCGGCGACAAGCTGATCGGCGAGTGCGACATCGCCCTCGAGCATCGCTGTGGTGACCTGGGCGATCCGATCGGCCACCATCTCGATCATCTCGAGCAGATTGCGTTCGATCAGGGCAATGCGCTCGTCGAGCTGGCTACGGTTCTCCATCAGCCGAACCGGCCCGTCACATAGGCTTCCGTGCGCTCATCAGCCGGGTTCGAGAAGATCGTCGACGTCTCGTCGAACTCCACGAGCCGACCGCGACGATCGCCACGCTCGTCGACTTCAGCAGTGAAAAACGCCGTGCGGTCCGACACGCGAGCGGCCTGCTGCATATTGTGGGTGACGATCACGATCGTGTACTCGTTCTGGATCTCTTTCATGAGCTCCTCGATACGGCCGGTTGCGATGGGATCGAGCGCCGAACACGGCTCATCCATGAGCAAAACGTCGGGGTTGACCGCGATGGCGCGGGCGATGCACAACCGCTGCTGCTGTCCGCCGGACAAGCCGAGTGCCGACTCATCGAGACGATCCTTCACTTCGTCCCACAGGCCTGCACGGCGGAGCGACTTCTCGACAATGTCGTCCATATTGCCCTTCACGCCACCGACTCGGGGCCCATAGGCGACATTGTCGAAGATCGACTTTGGGAACGGGTTCGGCTTCTGAAACACCATCCCGATGCGGCGCCGAACGGCGACCGGGTCAACCTCGGGGGCATAGAGGTCCACGCCGTGATACCGAACGGAGCCTTCGACCCGGGCGATCGGAATCAGATCGTTCATCCGATTGAGACAACGCAAAACGGTCGACTTTCCGCAGCCCGACGGCCCGATGAATGCGGTGATCTCACGCTCCTTGACCTCAAGGTTGATATCAGCGACCGCTCGATTCTCGGCGTAATAAACATTGAGATTCGCAAGGTTGAAAACCTCGCGGTCAGCGCCATTGCCACCACCATCTTCGGTGAGGTCTGGTACGTCAGGAAGGGCTTCGTATTCGGTCACGGACATCGTTTCTCCGGTGATCAGCGCCCAAGGCGCTTCGCGATTCGTGCTCGTCCAATGATCGCCACGAGGTTGATCAAGAAGACGAGAACCAATAGGACAAGGCTCGCAGCCGCAGCGTGGCCGCGCCAGATCGCCGCCGGCTCCTTGGTAAAGGTGGCGATATTCATGGGCAACGCAGTAAAGGCGCCACGCATCTGCTCCAAGAAGTCGTTGTTGCCGGTGGTGTAGTACCCGGCAGCACCCACAACAAGAAGCGGGGCAGCTTCGCCCAGGGCGCGGGCAATCGAGAGCACGGTTCCCGTCAAAATGCCGGGCATAGCGGCAGGCAGTACCTGAGTGCGGATCGTCTCCCACTGCGTGGCACCAAGCCCGTAGGCGCCATCGCGATAGGAACCAGGTACTGCTCGGATTGCCTCGGCCGAGGTGATGATCACGATCGGCAAGACCAGAATGGCGAGGGTGAGAGCGCCGGAGATGACCGAGTCGCCGCCGGTGAGCCCCTTCAAGGTCTGAACGAAGACGGCAAGCCCAAGAAGGCCATATACGATCGACGGCACGCCGGCGAGATTGCGCACCGTCACCTGGATCAACCTCGTCGTCCAGCTGTCGGTGGCGTACTCCTCGAGATAGACCGCTGCGCCGATGCCGATCGGGAAAGACAGGATCACGATGCCGGCGATGATCAGCGATCCGCGAATGCCCTGAGCCACACCGGCCTCGTCAGGGTTGGAGACGAACGAGGTCGAAACAAAGCCCCACATCCGACTGGTTGAGATGTCCCATGATCCTTGGACGACATCCCAAAAAACCGCGCCTACCATGACGAAAGCGGCAAGGACAGCGAGGCTGATTAGACCGAAGAAGGCTTGGCCCGAGCGGTCGGCGCCAGGTTGCTTCTGCAGGCTGCTGGGGTCGAAAACGTCACCACGCATCTCAGTACACCTGTCGGAATCGGCGGACGATGAAGTCGGACACCACGTTGAGAAGCAGCGTTGCGAGGAAGAGCAGGGCCCCTAGGAAGTACAGGCTCTGGAAGGCGATTCCCGAGCCAGCCACAGAGTCCGTGCCAGCACCGACCGAGGCCATCGCCGCAGTGAGGGTCTGCCCAGGTTCAGTCGGGTCGCTCTCAAAAAGCGCCCCACCAGACCCACCGGCGGCGATGAAAACCACCATCGTCTCTCCGATGGCTCGAGACACGCCGACGATCAATGCAGCTGAAATGCCCGAGATGGCGGCCGGGAACACGACACGCAGCGCCGTCGTGGCCTTTCGGGCACCGAGGCCGTAGCTCGCCTCCCGGAGTTCACCCGGCACCGCACGCATTGCGTCTTCCGAGATCGAGGCCACGATTGGGACGGTGAGCACGCCGACACCGAGGCCGGCAGCGAGCAAGGAGAAGATGCCAATGTCGGCGAAGATCGGCTGCAGGATTTTGGGAAAGATGAACGAGATGGCGAAGAGGCCCAGCACCACCGAAGGAATCGACGCAAGCGTCTCGATCAGCGGCTTCACGATTCGCTGGGTGCGATCGCCTGCGTATTCCGAAAGATAAAACGCCACGCCGATCCCGACTGGTCCGGCGACCACCATGGCGATGACGGTCACCCAAAGCGTGCCGACAAAGAGTGTCGAGAGATCGAACTGCCCGCGCCGCGGAAACCAACCCACGTCGGTGAGCAAGCCCCAACTGAACTCCTGATCGGAAACGAACACCCACGCCTCGGTGAAAATGTTCAGCACGATCAAGACGCTCACGACCACCGACGAGAGGCCCGCAGCGAACATGGCCTTGCGAGCTCGCTCGTTCTGCGCAGCACGCCCGGGCGCAAGCCGAAGGTCAGCGATCGATCGAATCGGACCGAGATCGGGGGAAACGCCGGCAATCCCGCCTTCCACCACCGCCGACCCGACGAAAAGGTCCCAGGGGGCTTTTGCCCCAACACCAGCACGATCAAGCGCCTCAATCATGACCGCCACGGCAACGGCGATGACCACGATTCGCCAGACATTGAAGTCGAACGCCCAAAGAGGTGCGGCGTAAACGATCAGGAATCGGATCAGCTGTCGCACTGCCATGCGCAGCGGACCAGCGAACGAACCATCCCCGAGCTGGACCGAACTTCCCATCAGCCGCATTACTGCGGTCTGCCCGCTGGGCCAGCAGTAGCCTTCAAATGCGGCGAAGATGATCGCTGCGATCCACCAGTTCGACAGTCCAAAGTCGCCGATCGGTCCAGCGACGAAGTACTCGATGATCGCAACCAGCAAAGCGACCAACAGATACAGCACGCCCTCGATCATCATGGTCACGCCTCGCCGCCAAAGCGGGAACGGCCGACCAGAGGCGGTCAACAATGTGCTGGACGTCGCCCGGTCGATGGTTGTCGCCATGCTCAGTCCTCGCTCCACTGGCCCTGACCGGTAAGGCGAACCGCCCAGACGGTCTTGGCTCGTGCTGAGTCAGTACCATTGAGATCGACATATCCGACTTCGCTGACTGCAGCGAGCCCTTCGTCGCTTAACATGTAGTCGACGAACGCCTCGACCGCTTCGTCCTCCGCCGCCTCCGCTGCATTGACATAGGTGTAAAGGAATCGAGCGACCGGAAACACCAGATCGCCGATGGTCTCCTCGGTCGGGGTCACGCACGTGCCATCGTCCTCGACAGCAACCTGCAGGAGCTTGGCGTCACCCGCTTCGGCCGCTTCCATAGCGAAGGCAAATCCGACCCAACCGATCGAATGAGAGGACGAGGAGATCCCCTCGAGGATGGTGTTGTCGTTGGGCGAGGACGAGTAGTCGGGGCGAACCGTCTCGACGAAGTCACGGCCGGATGTGTCAAGACCAGTGTCTCCATCGGCAACCGCCTCGATCACGATCTCGCCGAACGAGTCGAACGTGCCCGACTCTTCACCAGGACCGAACACATCAAGTTCGAGTCCCTCGGGGAACTGGGTTCCACCCCATTCGGCCGTGAGTTCGTTCGCATCAGCCCAACTCTCGAAACCCTGGGCCTCCGAGGAGATCAAGGCGTAGAGGTCGTTGAACGACACACAGTCGATCTCAGTGTTTGCCGGCGAAGTGACCAAGGTGATGCCGTCGACAGCCCGGCGGATCTCGATGAATTCGATCCCACTTTCTTCACACAACGCAACCTCCTCGGGCTTGAGCAGCCGAGAAGCGTTGGTGATTTGTACTTCACCTCGGCAAAAGAGTTGCGCGCCATCGCCGGACCCGGGATTGTCGACCGAGATGGCTACACCGGGAGCGATCTCCTCGAAGCGTTCCGCTTGGAGTTGCACGATCGGGAAAACCGTCGATGAGCCGGAAATGGCGATCTCTGACGCCAGTTCATCGACGGCGGTAGCTTCCTCCTCGGCGGCCACGGTGGTGGCAGCGGGGGCGGCGGCTGGCTCGGTCTCGTCCTTCAGCGAGTCAATGCCAAAACCAACGACGGCGACGACAAGGGCGGTCAGACTCATCGACAGAAGGCGGGAGCGCGAACTGGGGCGGGAAGACGTCATGGCGGCATTCAGACATTACGGACCAAAGTTGACCCAAAAGGGGTCCCAGAGTGAACGCTGGCGGCTGAAAAGATGAACGGATCGTGAACGAAGCGGAAGGCAGAGGTTGCACCAAACGCAGAGCGGCGAGGTACGCACCGGACAACGCCGACGCATACCCCGCCGTCTGGAGGGGGCTCTTCTCGTTCGGGCGTCAGCCCGAACGATGTCGAACTCAGCCGCTGAAGCTGCGACCCGTGATGCGATTCGCCCACACCGACTGGGCGAGCTCCTGATCAGCCTCAGCCAGGTCGATATAGCCCACGGCAGTCACAGACTCAAGGCCGGCATCGCTCATCATGTAGTCGACGAAAGCGGCCACCGCAGGATCACTCTCTGCCATCGCGGGGTTCACGTAGGTGTAGAGGAAGCGGGCGATCGGGAATTCGGCGGAGGCAATCGTTTCCGGGGTCGGCACGACACAGTCGCCACCGTCCTCATATGCAACACCCAGAAGCTTGGCTTCGCCGGCCTCCTCGGCCTCCTTGGCGAAAGCGAAACCGACCCAACCAAAGCTAGTGTCACTCGAGGCGATGCCTTCGATGATCACGTTGTCGTTGCCGGACGAGGTGTAGTCGGGACGAATCGTCTGGACGAATTCTCGGGCCTCAGAGTCGAGCCCGGTCTTGCCCTTGGCGACAGCCTCGATCACGATCTCACCAAACGAGTCGAAGGTGCCCGACTCTTCACCAGGTCCAAAGATGTCGAGGGATGCATCCGGCAGTTCGCCAGCGGTCGAACCCATCTCGGCGAGCAGGGCGTTAGCGTCGGCCCAGCTGTCAAAGCCGGTGGCCTCTTCGCTCAACAGTGCGTAGATCTGGCTGAACGAAACACACTCGACAGCGTTGTTGTTCGCCGACGTGATCACGGAAATGCCGTCGATACCGCGACGGATCTCGATGAACTCGATGCCGTTGGCGGCGCAGGTCTCCAGCTCGGAGTCCTTGTACGCCCGAGAAGCATTGCCGATCGGGATCTCGCCGTCACAGAAGAGGGCGGCGCCATCACCGGAGCCGGGGCCATCGACGGAGATCGCCACGCCGGGGTTGGCGGCGGCGAACTCCTCGGCCTGCTTCTGGACGATGGGGAACACGGTCGAGGAACCGGAAACGGCGATCGACCCTTCGAGAGCAGACTCCTCCTCGGCCGGCTCTTCTTCGGCCGGCTCTTCTTCGGCCGGCTCTTCTTCGGCCGCAGACGCCGCCGTGGAGTCGGAGCCGGAGTCGGCCTCGGTGGTGTCGTCGTCATCGCCGCAAGCAGCGGTGAATAGGGCGAATACAGTCAATAGGATGACGAGCAATCGAGCTCGACGGAAATTCGTGGTATGCATGCTCCGCACAGTACGGATGGCGAATTGGCGCCAAACTGACAACCGGTTACGACTCGGAGCGCCCTTTCTGAACGTTTGGTAAACGACCCCGGGGCGATCGTCACCCGGCTTCGGCAGCGACAGTCAGGCGCTGCGGCCCATCAGGGCGAGGAAACGATCGACGATCGAGGCATCGGTCGGAGGCGCAACCGGCTGGTCGGGCAGGATGCCTCCAGCGAGCACGGCGTCGGCATGCTCGGCCCAGAAGTCAAGGCAGCCATCGACGAGATCCTCGGGCATCTCGACCGGACGGCCCGTGGCCTGCCCGATATCCCATGCCCGAACCAGGTTCTCGCTGATGCGCTGGGCGAGCAGATCACCGAGCAGAATCGGCCCTTGCTCGTGCGGCACGATCGTGCCGGCCGGATCGATGTCGCGGAGCGCGCCGATGGCGCCCACTGCCGTACCGCGCCAGGCCGCAACGGGATGCCCACCGAGGACGGCCGCATCGAACTCCCCCACTGACTGCAGGGCCTCCCCCGCCGCCGCTGCGGACAGTTGGGCGTCGCCGACGACGACCCAGGCGACTGTCGTGATGACCGTCCAGTCGTCGGGGTGTGTGGTGAGTTCCCACTCCTCATCGGCCAGCTCGACGATGGTCTCACCGAATCGCGCTGCCGCCCGCTGATACGCCGCCGCATCGAGGCTCATGGCTCGCCTCCCACTCGCCTATTCCCACTCGATGGTGCCGGGCGGCTTCGAGGTGATGTCGTATGCGACACGGTTGACGCCGGGCACCTCGTTGATGATGCGGCTGCTCATCGCTTCGAGCACGTCGTAGGGGATGCGGGCCCAGTCGGCGGTCATTGCGTCCTCGCTGGTGACCGCGCGGATGATGACCGGGTAGCCGTAGGTGCGTTCGTCGCCCATGACACCGACACTGCGAATGTCGGGCAGCACGGCGAACGACTGCCAGATCTCACGCTCGAGGCCGGCCTTGGCTAGCTCCTCGCGAACGATGAGATCGGCGTGCTGGAGTGTCTCGACCTTGTCGGGCGTGACCTCACCGATGATGCGGACACCGAGACCCGGCCCGGGGAAGGGCTGTCGCTGCACGATGTCGTCGGGGAGGCCGAGCTTGGAGCCGACCTGCCGGACTTCGTCCTTGAAGAGGCTGCGGAGCGGCTCGACGAGCTCGAACTCCATGTCCTCGGGCAGGCCGCCGACATTGTGATGGCTCTTGATCGTGGAGGCGTGCTCGCTTCCCGACTCGATGACGTCGGGATACAGCGTTCCCTGCACAAGGAACTCTGCGCGGCGACCATCGGAGCCGCTGGCCGCTTCGGCCTTGGCGTCCTCGAAGACCCGGATGAAGAGTTCGCCGATCGCCTTGCGTTTGGCCTCAGGTTCGGTGACGCCGGCGAGGGCGGAGAAGAAGCGCTCCGAGGCATCGATGAAGATCAGCCGCACACCGAAGTTTTTCTCGAACGTTTCGATGACCTGGTCGGCCTCGTTCAGGCGCATCAGGCCGGTATCGACATGCACACAGGTGAGCTGATCGCCGATGGCTTTGTGCACGAGCGCGGCGGCGACTGCGGAATCAACACCACCGGACAGCGCACAGATGACCGGCTTGTCGCCGACCTGCTGGCGGATCTGCTCGACCGAGGTGTCGATGATCGAGGCCATGGTCCAGTCGCCTGGCGTGCCGCACCCCTTGCGAAGGAAGCGCTCGATCACGTGCTGGCCGTGCTCGGTGTGCATGACTTCCGGATGAAACTGCACGCCGTAGAGCTTGCGTTCGACCGACTCGAACGCAGCGACGGGGGCGTCGGGGGTGGATGCCGTGGGCGTGACACCGTCCGGCGGCACGGTGATGGCGTCGAAATGGGACATCCAGACGTTCTGCTGGGTGGGAGTGCCCGACAGCAGGGTGCCGCCGTCGCCCTCGACGGTGAGGACGGTGCGGCCGTACTCGCCCCGATCGGTGCGGCCGACCGTGCCGCCGTTCTGTTGGGCTATCAGCTGGGCGCCGTAGCAGATGCCGAGGATCGGAATGTCGAGGTCGTACACCGCGGGATCGATGGCGATGGCTCCGTCGGCGTGCACGGAATCGGGGCCGCCGCTGAAGATGATGCCGGTGGGCGCCTTCGCCGCGATCTCGGTGGCGGTGGAGCGGGGCGAGATGATCTCGCTGTAGACGTTGGCTTCACGCACCCGACGGGCGATCAACTGGGCGTACTGGGCGCCGAAGTCGACGACCAACACCTTGTCGAACTCGCCACCGGGACCTGGCGTTGCACTCATCGAACGACGGCCTCCGGGTGCGAAGAGGCCGGCACGTCGGTGCGGCCATCAACGGGCACGAGCGTGCGCAGCGTTCCGTCGTTGGGCTCGTCCGCGCGGAGAGCAGTGGTGCCTTGCTCGATCTGCACTTCGGCCATGAGTCCCTCTCCGTTCCCCGCCAGGTGCGGGGAGGAAAGGAGCGATGTTAGCCGCCGAGAGTGGGCTTCAGGAGCCGCATCGTCGTGTCGCTTGCATCTCGTGAGGGGCCTTTGCTCCCCCTCGCCGGCCTTGCTCGTGCGACGGTCTCAGCCCGGGCCGCCAAGGATGGAGTCGTCGGTTTCGGTGGCGATCGCAAGCAGTTGGCGCAGCATTGATCCGGTGGCTCCCCAGATCGTGTCTCCGGGGACCTCGAAGAAGCTCAGCGCTCGAGGCGTGGCGCCCTGCCAGGTCCAGATCTCTTCGCGCCACACGACATCGCTCAGCAGTTCAGCGAGCGACACATTAACGATCGCCTCGACCTCGCTGGGCGACGCGACGTGCACCTTCGGCGTGGACTCGCTGACCGCAACGTAGGGGTGGATCAGGGTGCGGGATCCAACGGTGGTGAAGCGGTCGAGCCCACCGACCGGTACCACCGACGCCGGGTCGAGCGCGACCTCCTCCTCGGCTTCACGCAACGCCGTGCTCCAGAGGTCGGGATCGATGTCGTCGCGGCGACCACCCGGAAAGGAGATCTCATGAGCGTGGTGGCGCATCGTCGGTGATCGACGGGTCAAGAGGACATGCGGGCCGTCGTGCTCCTCGTAGAGCACACACAAAACGGCCGAGTCGCGTGCCTCGTCGGGGGCCTCGCCGAGCGTGATCGGGTCGCGCCGGGCTGCGAGGCGATCGATGATGTGGTCGAGCGATGGGCGGCGACGCGACGGGTCGATCCCCGCCCAGGGTGCCGGTCCACCGAGTCGAGCCGAGGGAGGACGAGGGATGATCTGCGATCCGCCTCGACTGGGAGGCGGCGCGAACGGGTCGTGACCCGAATCGCTCAGGAGGCGTCCTCGATCAACGACCGCAGTAAATCGGGCATGCCGGCCGTCTTGAGGTTGGCGAGGACCTTGCCGGGGGGTGTCTCGCCCTTCTCCCACTCCTCCCAGTAACCGAGGAGCTTGGCGGCGTCAGGTGCGGGCTTGTCCATGATTCGAGGTTACCGAGAACGACAGCCGTCCCTTCGATCGGGTGACCCGATGCCCGCCGACGGTCTCAGCGGCTCGCCGCTCACCCTCCACGACCTGCCAGACCCGCTCGATAGTTGCCGTATCGACCCGGTACGGGTCGCCGGACTCCCGCTGAATCCAGGCGCGCAACGCCTCGGACGCCACCGCTCGAGGGGCTGACCGGAGGGCGTGGACGTCGGTCGGGTCGAGTTCGGCTGCGGCCGTTTCGATCAGCACCAGCGCATCGGCCACGAGATCGGCGTGGCGGTTGAGCAACGGGATCGGGTCGACCTCGAACACCTCGGCGATCTCAGTCAGGAGACGGTGACGGACGGCGTTTCGGGTCATCGCCATGTCGTCATTGGTCGTGTCGTGGCGCGGCGCGACCCCGGCCTCGGCGCACACCGCTACCGACAGACGACACACTTTACCCATTGATCGCGGTTGATATACACCTGGTCACACTTAGACAAAATCGAACAAAGCGGTTATACAAACAGCGGACCCCAATGGACCGCTTCATCGGATCCCGCATCCATACCCATCGCTTCAAAGACGAGGCGCCGGATGTTCAGCAGTTCGTCTTTGCCCTGGGGAGCGAGCGTGTTGAGCTGCAGACGAGGCAGGTGGTTGGCCAGCCACTGTGCGACAAAATGCGGCGGTGCCCCCAGACGCAAACAGGGCCATATCATCTTGTCAGCGACCAGCCGCTCGCGGTTGAGCAAGCCAAACGTCGTTACTGGCTGTTCGTTAAATGTGCTACGATTGACCAATACGAGGCGTGCGCCGGCTAAGAGCGCCTCAACCGTCATCACGGCCTCGCAGGCATGGCGAAAATACGCATCGTCTCCCACGCCACACTTCACGGGCTCGTCGATGAATGCAGCGCGTGCCGCAGCGCGGCTAAACAACTTGAAGCCCGAGTGGAAGTCAGGATACTCTTCTAGCGTTGTCGCATACTCTAAGCGAAGCGGCGCACCGCTCTGAGCTGCGTAATAAGACAACGCATCGAGCAAAACCCGATCAGCAAGTTCCTCTAGCTCGCCACGCAAAAAGCCCATGGGACGATGCTTAGAGAGGCGTCGCCCTAGCACCAAAACTTGCTCGTCCTCACGCGCACGCGCGTGCAGCGCCGCCCGCAGCAGGTTCAATAGTTCGTTGGCAAAATGGTCGCCGTCCGAATCGACTTCGACAAAATACGCTAGCTCTTCGCGCTCCCACAGTGCCTCCACGCCATACCTGACCCCGTTAAGCTTGCCCTTATTGTCCTGCGAACACACGACGTGTGCACCGCATTCTTGAGCTATGCTGCGCGCTATCTCCCATCCGTGTGCAGCGCCGTCTACGCTCAGGCATACGTTGCTAGAATCTTCGACTAAGGCCGCATAAGAGTGGGCCGTATCGCGCAGCAGGTTAGCCCCCGTCTCGGGGTCTACGCCCGCGGGAAAATAGACGGGGATAACAATGCCCGTATTGAAGCGTTGCACCTGTACGACGTCTTGCATTAAGTAGTGTGACACACATCCTCATACGAAAAAAAGTCGGCTATGTTCACTCGCAGCTTATTCACGAACGCGGCTGGCCGCACTGCCAGCAGTCGGTAAACTGACCCTGAATTTCTTCGTTACAGCCCGCGCAGATCCACGATTGGCCGACGGGACTCCCGATATAGAGCAGCTTGCGCAGCAAGTTCTCCGCCTCATCGTATTGTTCAGCTCGACACACCCACAGCTCGGGCCAGCATTCAATTGGCGGCAGTTCGCCCATGCCAATTGACAGGTGTTCTCCGCGAATCTGGCAGTCAATGCCGAGCGCACTAAGCATATTTTTTAGATGGTTTATCAGCGCGAAATCTTGCGTAGTATACAGGCGTTTCACAAGGCAGTCGAAGGCGTTAGGGTGCGCGTGTGATCACGCTTTTAGCGGATCCCTATGAGCGGACGCTGGACCATATATTATCTCAAAATGTCATCGCCATATCCCGCACGGCATGGACCAAATATGGACCGGTCTCTAACGTAGCACAATCGCAATCTGTCACCACCCCATCGGCTATGTAGTCACGCTCTGGTCCAAGAAAAGAGCGCGTTCACTACGGGGAAAGTCCGCATCCGTTGTCATACGGCGCCGCAAGCATATACTCTGCGGAGAAGGAACTTCCACGAAGTACACCACCTACGAAAGGAGTGCCCTTGCTCGCCTTACTTCTTATTGCTCTCCTCTACGCACCTCTACGCGCCCAAGAACCCGCTGGCTATGCACCAGATAATCGTCTGTCTGACACGCCTCTCGTCGGCGTTTGGACTAGCAAATCACTGCACCAACACGACGGACAAGCCGTCGACCTGTGGCACCGAGTTGAGATTAGTGCTGACGGCGAAATGGTGCATGACTACTACAACGTCAATCCCTCTTCCGGCAACCCCAACCCCATAGAGCGGCTCTTTTCACAGTGGAGTGCGGGCCAATACGTCGATCCCGACCCTGCGCAAGGAACGTATCAAGTGATTCGCATTTCACCTTACGAATCCCATTCACTTGTGGGCGACTCCGACGAATACCTTCGCATGCGCGGTGAGTTCATTCCCGTGTATCGACGCTTCTCTTTCTCGCAGGCCGACGGTCAGTTAACGCTTTCTGAGCCCTTCGTTCTTGTCGTGCCCTACACCAACGCACCCCGCTCTTTTCCAGCAGAAGCAACCTATCTGGACTATACGCGCTATGTTCCTATCAGCGTGCCCACATCTATAGCGCCGACGCGCTGGGGCTTAATTAAAAGTCAGCAGATGGTCGAACCGTAGCGCGGCGCAAAATAAATTTCTTTACCAACAAATGGAAATATTGCTTTTGTAAGATTGTCCTCTAAAAAGTTAGTTTTTCTCATATAGTAGTTTTCAAAAAAACTATTTAGTTTCAATGATAGCTACGTTCGGTGTGGTTTTAGGAGCAGCTTACATGCTGTGGCTAACTAAACGAATAATATTTGGCCAAGCTAAAAATGAAAATGTAAAAAATTTAAAAGATGCAAATAAGCTTGAAAGCTTCATGTTATTAACTTTAGCTATTTTAATTATATTTTTTGGCTTTTATCCATCTCCAATGATTGATACTTTAAGTATTTCTGTCGACAACTTAATACTTAATTATGAACAATCGTTAAATGAAATAAATTTGGTAAAGAATGATTGATAATTTATATATTTTACTACCAGAAATTTTTCTCACTTTATCAATATTCACAGTTTTGATGATTGGAGTTTTTGTTAAAAAAAGTTTTAATTTGGTTTTTAACCTGTCATCTGTAATCTTAATCATTACAATATTAATTATATTTAATTCTTCAAATAGTGAAGAGAAAATCTTTTTAAATAGTTTTATGAGAGACGCATTCTCTAATTTTTTCAAAATTTTAATTCTTATTGCAAGCCTGTTTGTCTTAAATTCTTCAAAAAATTTTATCTCTGAAAATAAGATAGACAAATTTGAATACCCGATAATTATTTTAATATCAATTTTAGGCATGTTTTTTATGTTAAGCTCCAATGATTTAATCTTATTTTATTTAGGACTAGAACTGCAATCTTTGGCGTTATATATACTTGCAGCTATTGACAGAGACAATCTAAGGTCTTCAGAATCTGGAATAAAATATTTTGTTTTAAGCGCTTTATCATCTGGT
>CAJWHS010000039.1 GCA_913041415.1 uncultured Acidimicrobiaceae bacterium
GTCAGCCCAGCCCGCCGGTAGGCGATGGGCCAGCCAGGCCTCCAGTTGGTTCGCAGCGGTCTCAGCCATGTCAGCCCAGCTCGTGCGCAGTCCAGGCGGCGTGGTCGTCCGCCGCGGCCATGGTCCGTTCGACCAGCTGATCGATGAGCGCTGCGCCCCGCTCGTTGCTGGGATCAAGATGCACGACGCCTGACGCCATGGTGACCGTGTAGAAGAGCAATGCCTCGCGGTAGAGGCCACGCAATTCGTCAGCATCGAACCCGGACGCGGAGCGCGCCGTGGCGCCAAGGGATTCGAGGTACAGGTCGAACAGGTCCTCTTCGAGATCGCGTCGCGTATCGGTGGTGAGGTTCAACAGAATAAAGAAGAATAGATCTGTCGTCCCCGGGTTCGGCGCTGCGGCCTGCCAGTCGATGATGGCCATCGAGCCGTCGTCGCCGAACAAGAGGTTGTCGAGCCGGTAGTCGCCGTGGATCAGGGTGGTCGGCCTTGTGCAGTATGTGTTCTTGTGCCAATCGATACACAGCGGAGCGAACTTGCGGGTGGCCTCGAATGCTGCGGCTGACACCCGGCCCTCGTACCGTTCGGTCGCCATCGCCCAGGACATCTCGAAGAGGTCGGGCAGCAGGTCGAGTGCCGGATTGTAAGGCTGGCCGAGCCAGGTCCATTCGGTTAGCCGGTCGTCGCCGTACCAGTGACCGTGGAGCGTCCCGAGGGCGTCTACGCAGGCGCGGGCCTGATCCGGTGTTGCGCCCTCGACCTGATTGGCGGTGGCCATCGGGGCGAGATCCTCCAACAAGAGGACGTAGCGGGTGGCCTCCGCATCGGCCCGATTGAGGTAGCACCTCGGGATTCGTTCACTGATATGCGACGCGGCGTGGATGTAGAACTGGTGCTCTTTTTCCCAGACGCCCAGCGACTGACCGATCCAGATTTGGTCCTGATCGGCGGTCGGCAACTTGACGATCATCGACGACGGCAGCTCGGTGACTCCGTTGTAGGTTAGGTCGAGGCGGGCGACCTGGCCGGTAAAGCCTTCGCCCTTTCCGATCTGGTCGACTGCGACCGAGGTGACCGTGTGTCCGAGGGCGTCGGTCAGCCATTGCGGCGTGACCTCGTTCAACAGCGCAGGGATGTCCATAGCGGCGGGATTCCTCTTTTCGTCCGGCGGGTTCCGCATCGGCTGGGTTGAAGTATGTATCAGGTAGTACATTCTGTCCATGACGTCCCGGGAGGCCCGATGGCCGTAGGTACCGATGAGCTAGCCCGCACCAAACCCGACGAGATCGCGCTGGCCGACGCCCGCACGGATCTGACGTGGCCGGACGTGGACGACATGCTCAATCGCATCGCCAACGCACTTGCCGATCAGGACCTCGGGGAACATCGCCGCGTCGCTGTCTTCGCGGAGAACGCAACCGAGGTGGTCCTCGCCCAAGTCGGCAGCATCCTGGCGGGTGGATCAACCGTGCCAATCAGCTTCCACCTCACGGCTGATGAACTCTCGTACATTCTCGACGACTCGGCGAGCCGGGTCATCTTCGTCGGTCCCGAGACCGTCGAGCGGGGACTCGAGGCCGCCGCCCGAACCGGCGTCGACCAAGTGATCGGCTGGCGCTGCGAGCCGGCCGCCGGCCTGATCATGTGGGACGACTGGCTCGACGACTCATCGTCGGCGCCGCCGCGCACCGACCTCACGGCACGACCGCACCTGCACTACACGTCGGGCACCACCGGGTTCCCCAAGGGAACCGAAACGCCGCCGGCGATGTACATCGGTGGCGCCACGGTTGCGGAGCAGTACGAACTCATCAAGGAGAGCCCGATCCTGTCGTCGGGGCGGCTGGGCCTCGTCATTGCGCCGCTCTATCACACCGGTCCGCTCAGCGGCGCCCGCGGGCTGCTCGGCGGCAACCGGTCGGTGATACTTGGCCGCTTTGATGCTGAAGAAGTCCTGGCGGCGATCGACAAATACCGAATCGGCAGCGTGTTCATGGTGCCGACCCACTTCCAACGCCTGCTGGCGCTACCGGTGGAGGTTCGCGAGCGGTACGACGTTTCGAGCCTGACACTGGTGACTCACACCGGTTCGGCGTGCCCGATCGACGTCAAGCGGGAGATGATCGACTGGTTCGGCCCGATCCTCATGGAGGCCTACGGGGCGACCGAGGCCGGCACGACCAACATGATTCTGTCCGACGAGTGGCTGGAGCGACCGGGCTCGGTCGGCACGACCCTACCTGCGTTTGAGCTGTTGGTTGTCGACGATGACGGCCAAAGGCTCGGTCCCGGCGAAGTCGGCCACCTGTACTTCCGCGACAAAACCGGTCGAGGCATCGTGTACCACAACGATGCCGATGCCACCGCGGAGGCGCACCTCGAGCCCGGTGTGTTCACGATGGGCGAGATCGGTTACGCCGATGACGACGGGTATGTGTTTATCACCGACCGCGCCAAGGACATGGTCGTCTCGGGCGGCGTGAATCTCTACCCGGCCGAGCCCGAACAAGTACTGGCCGGCCATCCGGCTGTGCGCGACGTTGCGGTGATCGGCGTCCCCGACGACGACCTCGGTGAGCAACTCAAGGCGCTTGTCGTTGCCGCGGACTCGACAGAGCCGCCGACTGAAGACGAACTGATCGCGTTGTGCCGAGAGTCTCTCGCCCGGCTCAAGTGCCCCCGGAGCGTCGATTTCGTCGACGACCTCGACCGCAACGCGATGGGCAAGGTCAACAAGCGTCGGCTACGCGCGCCTTACTGGCCCACGGATCGGACGATCGGGTGAGCCGACCCGCGCCCGGATCAACCTCACCCGCACCCACCAAGGAGGAACCTCATGGTTGAGCGAACCACAGGCACGAATCGATCGGCCGGCATCTCGGTGCAGGAACTCATCGAGCACGACTCCAAAGAGGTGCCGGTGTACCTCCGCCAGGAGTCCCCGATGCCACCGGGCCCGACCTTTGTACCGACCGAGTACTACACGTCGCCCGACCACCACGGACGCGAGATGGACAAGCTGTGGAGCCGGGTGTGGCAGATGGCCTGTCATGAGGACGACATCCCCGACGTCGGCGACCACTATCCCTATGAGATCGGCAACCGGTCCTACCTGGTCGTGCGCTGCGGGCCCGACGAGATCAAGGCATTCCCCAACGCCTGCCTCCACCGCGGCCGCTTGATCAAAGAGAAGCAGGGAAAGCGGACCCACGAACTCCGTTGCGCCTTCCACGCGTGGTGCTGGAACCTCGATGGCACCCTGAAGGAGATTCCCTGTGAATGGGACTTTCCCTATCTCGACCCGGCCGACCAAGACCTCCCGGAGGTGCCGCTGGGTCGCTGGGGTCGGTTCGTCTTTATCAACCCGGACCCCGACTGTGAGCCTTTCGATGACTTCATCGGCGAACTGCCGGATCACTTTCCGCTGTTGCCGATCGAGAAGCGCTACAAGCGCTTCCAGGTGTCGAAGGTGCTCGCAGCGAACTGGAAGGTCGCCCAGGACGCGTTTGCGGAGTCGTGGCACGTGTTCTCTACACACCCGCAGATGCTCTCGTGTTTCGGTGATCCCAATGGTCAGTTCGATGCGTGGGAGAATTTCTCGCGCCAGCACAACCCGGGGTTCACGCCGTCCCCACATCTGGAGGGTGTCAGAGACTGGGGGCCGCTGGAGCCGGTCGACCACGATCGACCCCGCGAACGTCATCCGTTCAGCGGCGCAGTCTACGAACTGCGCGTCGACGGCAACATCGACGTCACGATGCCCAACGGCCGCGCCGGGGTGTTCACGCCGGGAGCGGTGTGGGTCGAGGGCAAGCTTGGCCATGCAGATCTACACTTGTGTAAGTGGGTGGGCGGGCCTGCGTTGCACGAGAGCGTGCCCGAAATCAAGCTTCCCCAGAGCAGCGGTCAGGTGATCGAGAGGACGTTGCCGACGGACCTCGATCGGGCCGCAATGGTCGAGTTGCTGGCCGGTTTTCGCGCCGACGGTGCCGCAGCGATGCGCGAGCGGTTGCGGCCGCTGATCGGTGAGGTGATCGACGAGGTCTCCGACACTGAGTTGAACGGCAACATCTACTTCAACCTTTTTCCCAACCTGATGCCGACCTCGTCGTTCGGCGACCACGCGATCTGGTTCCGGTTCCGTCCCAATGGCATGAACCCCGAAGAGTGCATCATGGACGTGATCTCGATCGCCCCGCTCCCACTCGATGGTTCGGCGCCCCCACCGACCCCACCGGATCGTTTCATCGGCCCCGACGAGAGTTGGACTGCGGCACCCGAGATCGGGTTCTTGTCAAAGGTGCTTGACCAGGACTCCGGCAACATGCCCTTCGTTCAGCGTGGGGTCCACAATCTTGCGAGCAGTCAGGTGCAGCTAGCGGATTACAACGAGACCAAGCTGCGCCACTTCTATCAGCGGCTAGACGACTTCCTGAGCGCGCCCTGATCACTCGGTGACCTGCCTGCCGGCATGCCACCTCGCGGTGGCTGCGGCTTTGCTTCAGCGGGTGGAACCGTCGCAGAGCAGGGGTGCGAGCAGGGTGAGCGTTTCAGGATTCGGCGCGGCAAGTTGCACCCGCTCGATTCCCAGTTCGCCGAGCCGATGAAGCGATGCTGCCACCTTGTCGGGTGAGCCAATGAAGTTAGCGAACAAACCGTCGCCCATCATGTCGGCCTGCGCAGCAACGGCGGGGTCTTCGCTGGCGGTGACGAGCGCCAAGAAGCCGAGTGGTACGTCCGGCGCAGCCTCGCGGGCGATGTCGATCTGGGCCTTCAGGCGGTCCTCGGTGTAGGAGAGCATGCGTCGCATGAACTCCTCGGTACCTCCCTCGCCAACTGCCATCGAGAAGCCCATCAGTTCGATTCGGTCGACGTGGGGCGCGACGCCTCGGGTCGTGCGCGGCCCCGCGCAGGACGCAACCAGCGGAGGTGCCGCAGCCGGGATCGGTCCAATGGCGGGAATATCGATCGAGTAGTACTCGCCCTCGAATTGGCAGGCGCCCGTGTCGAAGAGTTGCCGCACGACCTGGATGGCTTCGATGTAGCTGCCGGCCCGGTCGCGGGCCTCGGGGAAGTCCCGACCGATCCCGGTGATCTCGTCGGCGGCCCACCCAGCGCCAAGCCCGGCTTCGGCGCGTCCCCCCGACACCTGTTGAAGCATGAGCGCGGCCTGGGCGAACTCCACCGGTGAGCGCACCAGGTTATTCCCGTAGCCCGTCAGTACTCGCGTTGTCTCGGTTGCGAGCGCGAAGGCGGTCGCGGTCACCCACACATGGGGGTGCGGAGCAGGCGCTGAGATATGGTCAGCAACGGCGACCATGGGGTAGCCCTCAGCCTCGCGGTCGCGCGCCCAGCTAGTCGGGTCGAGATCGACGCTCGTGAAATTCGGACAGAACTGCATGGGGCCACCCTCACCCTTCGCACTCAAAAACTGCCGGACTTGAGCACATAATAGATTGACCAGTACAATAACGGCATCTGCGACGTCACCGGCCATTATGGGCCGATGCAAATCGCGCGCAGACGCTTACGAGGAGGACGCATGGCCGAGTTCGACACGGTGATCAAGGGCGGAACCATCATCGACGGAATGCGGACACCGCGCTATGTCGGCGACGTTGGCATCCGCGATGGGCGGGTCGCCGCCATTGGCGGCATTCGGCCCAGCGACGGCGCCCAGGTCATTGACGCGGCGGGTCTGAACGTTGCGCCGGGGTTCGTTGACCTGCACACCCACTATGACTCGCAGCTCTATTGGGACCCCTGGTGCACGATCTCAGGTTGGCATGGTGTGACCTCAGTCGGCATCGGCAACTGCGGCTTTGGTTTCGCGCCGTGCAAGCCCGAGGACCAATACCGTTCGATGCTAACGATGACCCGCAACGAGGCGGTCCCACTCGAATCGATGCAAGAGGGAATGCCATGGGACTGGGAGACCTTCCCGGAGTTCCTTGATTCGGTCGAGCGCACCGACAAGGGCGTCAACATCGTCTCCTACATGCCCTTGAACCCGTTGCTCGCTTACGTAATGGGGCTCGATGCCGCCAAGAGTCGCTCGGCGACCGACGCGGAGATGGCCGAGATGAAACGGCTGATGTTCGAGGCCCTCGACGCCGGCGCCTGCGGCTGGTCCGCCCAGCTGACGCCGGTCGACGTGGAGGTGCAACTCGATCATGACGGCACCCCGATGATAACCAACCTGATGAGCGAGAAGGACCTGCGCTCTTTTGCTCGTGTCCTGCGCGAGGCCGGCCGCGGCTTGATCCAATGCATTGGATCGGGCAAAGAACTGACCGAGATGCTCGCAGCCGAGAGCGGCCGACCGATCCTGTGGAACGTCCTGGCCATATTCGCGGACCAGCACGGCAACTCCGCAGGCGCAGGTTTTGAGGACAACTTGGCGTGGCTCGATGACGCGAACGCCCGAGGACTGCGCATCTACGCTCAGTCGCTCACGGTCGAGAATGACCACCAATTCACCCTCGAGGACTGGAATCTCTTCGACATCGTACCCGCATGGCGCGATGCCCTGATGGGTGACGTGGAGCAACGGACCGCCAACCTGCGAGACCCCGAAATGCGCCAGCGCATCCGCGACTCGCATGACCAGCGGATGCTGCCCCACGACATGATTGAGGATCTTCGGGTTGGCATCATTCACAAGGAGTCGCTCGCGGACATCGAGGGCTTCACCGTCGGCGAGATCGCCGAGAAGCGTCGATGCCACCCGATCGACGCAATGTTGGACGTCGCGCTCGAGGACGACCTGCGGGCCCTGTTCATCACGCCGCCGCGACCCGCAAACCCCGAGACCATGTCCCAACTGCTCCACTGCCCTGTCGGTCTCCCCGGAGTGTCCGACGGCGGCGCACACACGAAGTTCTTGACCCATGCGCGGTACCCAACCGAGTACTTGGCCCGGCACGTGCGCGACGACGGCCTGATGTCGCTGGAGGAGGCGCATTGGCGCCTGTCGGCCTACCCAGCGATGGCTGCGGGGATCAAGGACCGTGGTTGGATTCGCGAGGGCGCGCCAGCCGACATCGTGATCTATGACATGGAGACCCTTGCAGTCGGAGAGTCCGAGCGGGCCTGGGATTACCCGGCTGGAGCGTGGCGGCTGGTGCAAAAGCCCCGCGGCTACCGCCACATTCTCGTCAACGGCGAGGTCACCCACACCAACGGTGTCTGCACCGGTGCGACGCCCGGACACCTCCTCCGCCACGGTCGAGCGGGTTAGCACCCAGCTAGCGGCGGCCGGGCGGGCGGAGAGACCTCCTATAGATGCGCTCGAGTTCGGCGACGTGTTCCCGCTCGTATGGTCACCGAACTGAGCGGGAACCGGCGTGAAGCTCGAGGCCAAGTGGGTCGCTCTGTGGGTGATGACGGTCGGCACGTTCCTCGTGGTGCTCGACTCGATGGCCGTCACCCTCGCCCTGGCCGACATAGAGCGAGACTTCGGCACCGACAGCGGGATCGAGTGGGTCTTCACGGCCTACATAGTCGCGCTGGGCGTGACCCAACTCGCCAGCGGCTGGATCAGTGACAGTTTCGGACGCAAGAACGCCTTCATAGCTACCCTTACGGTCTTCACCGTCGGATCCGGGCTTTGCGCCATGGCCCCATCGCTGCCCGTGCTCGTGGCGTTTCGTGTGCTCCAAGGACTGGGCGGAGGTCTCCTGATCCCGGTCACGACGGCGATGATCTTCGAGACGTTCGGGCCCTATGAGCGCGGGAAGGCGATGGGCCTTTGGGGCATCGCCCTCACCGTGGCGCCCGCAGTCGGGCCGCTCGTCGGCGGCGCGATCGTCGAGACGGTCGGGTGGCGCTGGGTCTTCGCGGTGAACGTCCCTATCGGCGGGGTGGGGGCGCTCTTCGCATGGCGGATCATGACGGCCTCTCAGCCTGGCGAACACCGCAGTCTCGACGTCATCGGTCTCGCAGTCGCATCGGTCAGCACTAGCGCCCTCACGATCGGACTGTCGGAGGCGGAGTCGTGGGGATGGCTCTCGTTGCCGACGGTGGCATCACTGGCGATAGGCCTGGGCGGCGTGGCCTGGTTCGTCACTCGGATGCTGCGTCGCTCGCATCCGCTCGTGAATGTCGCACTCTTCGCCAACCGAACCTACGCACTCGGTGTCGTCACTTCCGCGCTCATCATGGTCACACAGATGGGCCGCGGCCTGTTCATCCCGCTCGAACTCAGCTCGACGCGGGGCGTCGCCGACATCACGGTCGGATTCGTGTTGCTGCCCGCCGGAATCGGTCTCGGCGCGTTCATGCCATTCGGCGGTCGCCTCACGGATAGGTTCGGTTCACGCGGGCCCGTGACCGTCGGTGCACTCTTGATGGGGTTGGGGTTCGCCCTGTTGTCGCGGCTCGGCCCCGAGACCGACCTCTGGTTCGTAGCGCTGGCACTCACCATCGGGGGCATCGGCGCAGGCATCGGCATGATGTCGCCCAACGTCGTCGCCATGACCGCGTTGCGCTTCGATGAGGTGAACCAGGGCGCTGGGCTCACATCGGTGACGCGCCAGATCGCGGTGGCGGTCGGCGTGACGGGCTTGGTTGCGGTCTCAGCGGCGGTGGAAGACACGCCGTTCGAGTCCGGCGACCCGGTGACCCAGGCAGCGATTGACCCTTTCAACGCGGTGTTCGCGACGTGTGCGTTTGTCATGGCGCTGGTCTTGGTGATCGCACAGTGGCTCCCCGGGCCCAAATGGATGCGAGCAATGCAAGATGCCCGTTCGGCCGAGCAGCCATAGTGCCGCTACCGAGGCGGGGGGCGCGGCCATTGGCCGCGGCCCGCTGTCGCGTATTATTGTGCTCAATACATTTCTGAGATGTGAGGGAACAAGTCATGGATCTCGGTCTTTCGGGCAAGCGAGCACTGGTCACCGGCGCCACCAGAGGCATCGGCCGCGCCATAGCCGAGACGTTGCTCAACGAAGGCGCGAGCGTGGCGGTCTGCGCTCGAAACACCGATGACGTCGACGCTGCGGTTGCGGAACTCGCCGCGTCCGGAACTGCGTGGGGTAGCGCGGCGGACGCCAGCGACATGTCGTCGCTGGTGAGCTGGGTCAACTCCGCCGCCGAAGCCCTCGGTGGAATCGACATCTACGTCCACAACACTTCGGGCAAGCCGCAGGCCTCTCTCGAAGACTGGGCGACCAACTTCCACGTCGATCTGATGGCGCTCGTCGGCGGCGTGGGCGCGGCCCAAGAAGCCCTCGCCGACGGAGGCGGGTCGCTGATCAGCATCGGCACGACCGCTGCAACGGAGCACTTCTCCACAGGCGCCGGGAGCTACAGCGCGCTCAAGGCCGCCGCTACCAACTGGACGCTCGGCCAAGCCCAGGTTCTGGGCGCGATGGGAATCCGGTGCAACGTCGTCTCGCCCGGCCCGATCATGGTCAACGGTGGGGACTGGGACATGATCAAGAACCACATGCCAGACTTCTACGGCGCCACCGAGGCGGCCCACCCCGGTGGCGAGATTGGTGAGCCCCAAGACGTTGCCAACACCGTTGCGTTCCTGGCAGGGGATGCAGCTAAACACATCAACGGGACCAACGTCACCGTCGACGGCGGCTTCGTCAAGCGCGTCGACTACTGAGTTCGATGACTTCCGAGCACGACCCGCCGTCGCGAGTCTCGGCCGCACTCGTTGCGGGCGGGCGATTCCACGACATCGACTTCGCCCGTCTCGAGCTCCTCAAGCTCATGGTCGAGCACCCGCACGTACGTGTGTCGGTACACAGCGACTACGAGGCCACCGACGCCATCGTCGGCGCGGATCTACTCGTGTCCTACACCTGCGACGTGCGGCCTTCAACCGACGCCCAAGACGCTATTGCTTCGTGGGTGGAGGCTGGCGGTCGATGGATTGCGCTGCACGGCACGAACGCCGCTCTCGACCTCGGAGTGGCCGGCGTCTCGACACCACGGTGTTTCCCCACCTGGGCCGAGACCCTGGGTAGCCAATTCATCGCCCACCCACCAATAGCGCCGTACACCGTGGCAGCGGTTAGCGACCATTGGTTGGTCGACGGAATCGAGCCATTCGAGACCGACGACGAGCTGTACCTGTGCGACTACCACGACCGTGGATCATTCGACGTCCACCTCGCCACCAATTGGACCGGAACCGCAGCCGGTTTTGACGAGAGCGACTGGACCAACGGCGACGGTCAACGACTTGTCCAATACGTCCGGCCCTTGGGCGACGGCGCCGTGTTATACAACACGCTTGGTCACTGCCGCAGCCATTGGGACATGGCGCCCATGACGGACTACTACCCGCGCATCGAGCGTTGCTCCTGGGAAGCGCCGCAGTACTACGAACTGCTGCGCCGGGCTCTCCGGTGGGGACTGAGGATGGACGCGTGATGGCCAATTCGACTGTGAGGAGAACCCCGTGGCGTTAGACGACGACATCCTTTTTGACATGCACCGACGGATGCTGCGCATTCGCCTCTTCGAGGAGGCTGCCGGACGACTTTTCGAAGGAGCCAGAATGCCGGGCTTCATCCACCTTTACGTCGGCCAAGAGGCCGTTGCCGCTGGTGTGTGCGCGGCCCTGCGACCCGAAGACCAGATCAGCTCGACGCATCGCGGCCACGGCCACCTTGTAGCCAAAGGTGGCGATCTCAACAAGATGATGGCCGAACTCATGGGCAAGGAGACCGGCTACTGCAACGGCAAGGGCGGGTCGATGCACATCTGCGACCTTGACCTGAACATGCTCGGCGCCAACGGGATCGTCGGAGGCGGCGTACCCATCGCCGTCGGCGCCGGCTTCGCCAACAAGTACCGCGACGACGGCGCAGTGTCGGTGGTCTTCTTCGGCGACGGCGCCAGCAACATCGGCGCCTTCCACGAGGCCGCGAACATGGCTGCCGCGCTCAAACTGCCAGTGCTGTTCGTCTGCGAGAACAACGAATATGGCGAGTTCACCTCCCGCGACCGATCCATGGCCATCGCCGATGTTGTCGAACGGGCCTCCGGATACGGGATTCCCGGGACGATCGTCGATGGCATGGACGCAGCGGCCGTGTACGAGACCGCGCTCGAAGCCCTGGAGCACTGTCGCTCCGGCGCCGGCCCAAGCTTCATCGAGGCCAAGACCTACCGTTTCTACAACCACCACGGGGTGCAAACGCTCGGTCTGCCGTATCGGCCCGACGACGAGGTCGCGTCGTGGCAAGCCCGCGACCCGATCGACGGCATCGAGGCTCGTATGGCCGAGGCGGGGATCATGACCGCCGACCAGGCCGCAGCGGTCCGCGCCGAGGTCCAGGCCGCTGTAGACGAGGCGGTCGAGTTCGGCGAGTCGAGCCCGATGCCCAACCCTGCCAGATTGCTCGACGACGTCTACACCGAGGCTGCCCAATGACCATCACCGAACCGGCCGCCGGGACTCGAGAACTCAAGTACACCGCTGCGTTCAACGAGGCTCTGCACCAGTTAATGGCGGAGGACGGAGACATCTTCGTTGCTGGCGAGGACGTGGGCATCGGCGGAGTGTTCGGGAGCTTCGCCGGCCTCACAGCGGCATTCGGTGAGCGACGAGTTGTCGATACGCCGATCGCCGAGCAAGCCATCGTCGGCCTCGGGATTGGTGCTGGCGTGGCTGGTCTGCGTCCGGTAGTCGACCTCATGTTCTTCGACTTCGTGATGGTCGCAATGGACCAGATCGCCAACCAGGCGGCAAAGCTCAAGTACATGTTCGGCGGTAAGGCCAGGCTCCCGCTGACGATCACCACCAACGGTGGCGCCGGACTCTCGGCGGCGGCCCAGCACAGTCAGAGTCTGGAGGCCTTCCTCTGCCACACGCCTGGGTTGAAGGTCGTCATGCCGTCGACGCCCTACGACATGAAGGGTCTGATGATCTCGTCGATTCGCGATGACAACCCAACCATCGTGGTCAAGAGCAAGATGCTCTTAGGCGTCTCGGGGCCGGTGCCCGAAGATATGTACGAGATTCCGCTCGGCACGGCGAGTATCTTGCGCCCCGGCGAGGACCTCACCGTCGTCTCCTACGGCCGGATGGCCCAAGAGTCACTCGTCGCTGCGGAACAGTTGGCTGCCGACGGCATTGATTGCGAGGTCATCGATCTGCGGACGGTGCAGCCACTCGACATCGACACGGTCATCGAGTCGGCAAAAAAGACGAACCGCATCGCCATCGTGCACGAAGCTGTGCGCTTCGGTGGGCTCGGCGCCGAGATCGCAGCGCAGGTGCAGGAGCACGCCTTCGACTACCTCGACGCCCCGATCGGCCGCGTCGGCGCGCCGTTCTCGCCCGTGCCGTTCAGCCCAAGCCTCGAAGCCGACTACGTCCCCAACGCAGAACGAATCGGCCGGGAGCTTCGCGAGACGATTGGACGCCCCCTTCCGGGAAGCTGATGGGCACAGTCGCGATCATCGTCAACCCCGCGGCGGGCAAGGATATCCGCCGCCTCGTCGCCGAAGCCTCACCCGTGTCGGACGCCTCGAAGGTAGGGACCCTGCGGCGAGCGGTAATCGGCGCGATGGAGGGTGGCGCCACCCGGGTGATCATGTCCGGCGACCGCCGCGGTCTGGCCGAACGCGCCATCGACCGACTCGAAGCGAGTGCAGAGATCGAGATCATGGATGCCCCGGCGGCAGATTCGGCCCACAGCACGCGAGAGGCCGCCGCACTCTGCCGGTCCCGCAGGGTCGGCGCTGTAGTGGTTCTCGGGGGAGATGGCACCCATCGCGATGTCGCCAAGGGCTGGCGTGATGCCCCGATCGTGGCGTTATCGACTGGCACGAACAATGTCTTCCCTCGGCCCCACGAAGCCACCGTCGCCGGCGAGGCCGCCGCCCTGGTTGCCACCGAGAAGGTTCCGTTGGCAGCGGTCACCCACCGAGCCAAAACGATCGACGTTCAACTCGACGACGGCGAAAACGACCTCGGCCTGGTGGACGTGGTGCTTACCAACGACCGATTCACTGCAGCAAGGGCGGTGTGGAGCCCCGATGGGGTCCGCGAGATCGTGGCGACTATCGCCGAACCAGGCAGCGTGGGGCTGTCAGCGATCGCAGCGGCGGTGGCACATCAAGACAGGCGGGCGCCGGGCGCCGTGCATGTCCGCTGTGATCCAAATGCGGCCAGCCGGGTGCGAGCGCCGATTGCGCCCGGTCTGTATGCGTCCATCGGCCTAATGAGCCACCACCACCTTGAAGCCGGGGACTCGGTGACGTTCGAGGGTCCGGGTGTGTTGAGTTTTGACGGGGAAAGGGACCGCACGCTTGGGGCGGATCGAACCGCGACAGCGACAATTAGAATAGATGGTCCACGAGTGATTGACGTAGGACGCGCGCTGGCCTGGGCCAGCGGACGGGAGTAACGACATGGCGAAGGCCTTCCCGATGCCAAAACTCGGCCTCACGATGGAGGCGGGCACGATCATCGAATGGGTTGTGGACGACGGTGCAGAGGTAGGTGTCGGCGAAGTCTTACTTCGCGTCGAGACCGACAAGGTCGAGACCGACATCGAATCAAGTGGCGCCGGTCGCCTGCACCAGGTCGGCGCCGTCGGCGAGAGCTACGACTGCGGGGCCGAAATCGGATGGTTCCTCGAGCCGGGAGAAGAGCCGCCGGCGGCACGGACCGCTCCTGAGCGCGACGCCCCAGCGGTGACGAACACCCCACCCGCAACGACGGCGCCGGCGCCCGTCACAGTTGCTCCGCGGGCCGGTGGCCGCCTCTTTGCCTCGCCGAACGCCCGCCGCGTCGCAGCTCGGCTCGGAGTCGACTTGGCGTCGGTCCTCGGGACCGGACCCGGCGGACGCATCGTCTCCCAGGACGTCGAGCTTGCGGTCACCCGCCCACAGCCGCCGGCTCAGGGCACAGCCAGCTCCGCGCTGGCGACGCTTGCGGCCCGCTCCCTTGCCGATGACATCGGCATTGACGTCAGCACGGTGGCGGCATCGGGCACGGACCCTCGGGTGACCCGCGCCGATGTCCTTGCGCATGTCCGTAACCTGCTCGCACAGCAAGTCCCATCAACCCGAACCACCGGCACGTCGTCGCCCGCTCCGATCCAAACGCCGGACCACGTGATCCCGCTCACAGGTATGCGTGGCACGATTGCTCGCCGCATGAGCGAGTCGCTCAACACCATGGCGCAGCTCACGTTGATGGTCGACGTCGACATGGACCGGGTCATGGCGGACCGCACTGGGCGCCGCGGCGATGATGTCGTGCCCGGCTACACCGACTATGTCGTGATGGCGGTCGCAGCAGCTCTTCGGGAGCATCCCCACGTCAACAGCCAGGTCACCGACGAGGGCGTCGCCTACCTGCCCGATGTGCATGTCGGGCTGGCGGTGGCGCTCGATGATGGCTTGGTGGTTCCGGCGGTGCGACACGCTGACCAGCAGAGCTTGGTTGAGATCGCCTCGGATACGACCCGGTTGACGACTGCCGCTCGCGAGGGCACCCTGAGCCTAGCGGACATGGACGGTTCGACATTTTCGGTGACCGCGCTCGGGATGTTCGGAGTCGACGGTTTCACACCGGTCGTCAACCCGCCCAACACTGCGATTCTCGGCGTTGGGCGGCTCCGCGACGACGTCGCCTGGGCCGATGACGGTTCACCGATCAAGGTGTCGCGGCTGACGCTGAGCCTCACCTGGGATCATCGTGCATTCGACGGCGCCCCCGCCGCCCGCTTCGCACAATCGATCAAGGCGAATCTTGAGTCCGACAAGCCGTTTTTTTAGGAAACGGTTTACCGTCGGCGGCCTCGGGTCACCCGCTGCGTTCGCAAGCAGCCACTGCCCCCACAATCGTCGGATGAGCATCCACTGATCTTGGTCAGTACCGGTCCAATCGCGTCGGCCCCTATTCGACGAAGGTTTCCGCGACAAGCCTGCCAGGACCGACGGCGCGCACCCAAAGCACGACGACGAAGACGTTGGGCGGCTCCGGTTCATCTGCGATGAAAAAGCAACCGGTCAAGGCGAACCTTGAGTCCGATAAGCCGTTTCCTGGGCGCCACCGCGCTCGATCGATACCTCGTCCTTTCGTTCCCGGGCAAGTTTCCCGCTAACTGCGAGGACGCTGTCCAGGTCGCTTGAGCATGTACCAGCCATGAATCCGAGCGGCAGTAAATCACGCGACCTGACGGGCTATTACAGTGACAGCGAAACTCGAGAAACTCAGAGAAACCAGCGCTTCCCAGGCCTAGTCCGTGGCTGGGCAAACGACCTCAGAGCCCCAGGATCTGCTCGATCCAGGCAGCCACCTCGTCGACGATGTCGAGGCCGACCGGCTCGTTGAAGATCTCATGACCGAGGCCGTCGTAGACCCTGCGGACGGCTGCGACCGACTCCAGCGGGTCCGAGGCCCATACGGGCACGAGCCGGTCGACTTCGCCGTGACCAACCCACGTCGGCAGGTCGAGCCCGGCGACTGCGTCCTTTACCCGGTCGATCTCGCCGACCATCTCGAGGGCGAGCGAGATCGTCTTGAAATCGACGCGCAGTGGATCCTCGAAGAACCGCTCACCGACCGTGATGTTGGTGGCGTAGTTGGCCGGATCAAATTCATCGCGAACTTCGAACCCGGGACGGAAACGACGGATTAACGGTCCTGCCATCTTGAGGATCTTCTCCGAACCCTCCAGCTCGTAGCCGAGCGGAGGGCCCGACAGCACGAGCGCATCAGGAAGCGGGCGACCGCTCGTGCAGTACCCCGTGGAGATCAGCCCACCGAGTGAGTGCCCAAGCAGGACCGTCGGAAGACCGAGCTTGCGGATCGCAGCGAGTTGATCCTCGACGTCGTCCTGGAACTGCGAGAAGGAGTCGACATAGGCGCGCCGGCCGCCGGACGCACCGAAGCCGCGGTTGTCGAGCATCACGACGTCGAACCCTCGTTCGGCAAAGCGAGCGCCGACATGTTCGTATCGGCCGGAGTGCTCTCCTAGCCCGTGCACCATCAGCACCGCAGCCGAGGCACCGCCGGCAGGCCGCCAACGGCGACGGAGCTGGATGAGGCCGTCTCGGGTCGTGCCGTAATCGACGGCTGCGGTCACGAGGACCCCTCTAGATGATCGGGGACGCCCTTCCACGGCGGCGTTCGAGGCAGATCGAACAACACCGGCACATCTTCGCCCCGGATCGCCGCAAACGCGTGGGCTGCCCACAAATCAGCCCCTGCCGTGGGGTCGGGCAGAGCGTCCTCGGCGAACCAGCCGACATCGATGCATTCGAGCGGATGGGCGGTGAGTTCGCCGCCGGTGGCCCGGCAGTGGAACACGAGCGAGACGAGCGGAATCCTGGTGAAGCCCCGGCGTTGCCCATCAAGCACCGCGATTGGCCGCACGACTTCACAGTCAATCCCGGCCTCTTCCTTCACTTCCTTCACAACAACCTCAGCCGGTGAGTAGCCGACATCGGCCCACCCGGTGGGATACAGCCACACACCGCTGTCGGCCCGCTGCACCATCAGCAGCTCACCGTGATCGTTGCCGACGACCGCACCGACCGTGATCTTGGGCGTGACGTAGCCGGCGACCCCGACACCGATGCGGTCAAGCCACTCCTGCACCTGGCGCTGTGGATCGAGACCTCCCACCACATGGCTACGGATGTCGGCAGCGATCTCGAGGACCTCCTCGAAACGTTCACGCTCGTAGAGGTTGTCGGTGAAACCGAGACCCGTCATGGCGGTGGAGGAGAGCGCCTCCGCCCAGCGCAGAAGTTCTCGTTCGGTTGCGGGACGGTCGCTCATGAAGTCCTAGGCGTCGGCACCGATCGCAGAAAGCACTGCGATCTCGATCTCGGCAAGGTATTCCGGATCGGTGACCTTTGCGCCGTCCGGACTGAGAACATAGAACGTGTCAATCACATCGTCGCCAAGGGTGTGCACCTTCGCCCGGGCGATGTCGAGATCGAGCTCGACGAACGCACGGGTGACTCGGTAAAGGAACCCGATCGAGTCAGGGCCGCGCACCTCGAGCACGGTCGCCGACGACGAGACCTCGTTGTCGACGATCACCGCCGGCTCGACGAGGCGCGCCGCAGCAGTGGGCTGGAAGCGATACGACTTCGCCCGACGCAAGAGGCGGGCCGTAATAGCGAGCTGTCGCCGCAACGCCCGCTCAATGTCGGTGATGACAGCGTCAGGTCGATCCGCCAGCGCCGAGCCACCCATGATGCGGATCTGATCAATCGCCATACCGTCGGCTGTGCCGAGGTTCGCATCGACGATCTCGATGCCGTGCAGCGCAAGCGCTCCGGCCACCCGGCTGAAGACACCCGGACGGTCGGGAGCGACGACGGTGACGATCTGGCCGACGATCGTCACGTGGGTCTCGCCCTTCGCCGCGAGGGCGAGCAGTTCGTGGGTCGGGAACTCGTCGGACTCAAGATCGGTGTGGCCTTGCAGGTACCGGACCGTGCGCCGAGTGAGGTCGTTGACGAGCCCGGCCTTCCAGCTGTTCCAGGCCGACTTGGACGTGGCGATCGAGTCGGCCTCGGTCAACGCCGCAAGCAGTTCGATAGTTCCCGTCGAGGGCACCGCATCGGCAACGAGTTTCACGGTGCCTTCGTCCTCCAGATCGCGTCGCGATGCCACATCGGGGAGCAACAGATGATGGCGGACGAGCGCCTCAAGCGTCTCGATGTCGGCGGGCGGATAGCCCATCCTCTCGGCGATCGTGTGCACGAGACCCACACCGACCTCACTGTGGTCGCCGGGGTAGCCCTTGCCGATATCGTGGAACAAGCCTCCCAGGACGAGCAGGTCGGGCCGCTCGACCCGATCGACGAGCCGAGCGGCTTCGGCTGCAGCCTCCAGCAGGTGACGATCGACAGTGAACCGGTGGTACGCGTTGCGCTGCGGGCGATGGCGATTCGGAGCCCATTCAGGAATCAGGCGGGTGACAAGATCGACCTGGTCGAGCGCTTCGACCACCCGGATCATGTCGTGCCCCATCAACAACAAGTCGACAAAAAGCTCACGGGCTTCATCGGGCCACGGATCCGGCAGAGCCGTGCCTTCGGCCGCGATACGATCCAGCACATCGCGGACGATGAAGGCATCTTCTCGGGCGGCGTGGACCGCCACCCGCAGCGGCATGATCGGATCGCTGACGGGGGCGCCGTCCGCGAGCGTGAGGGTTTCCTCGGCGAGGAGGATGCCGTGCCCGAGATCGCGGGTGCGCGCTAACCAGCGACGGCGACGACCCCGCTTGTGGATCCGATGCAGGACGGCATCCTCAATCCCGGTGACGGCGCGCGCTGCTTCGGCGACCGCTGCCATCAAGAGATCGGCGTCGCCGTAGCCGAGGGCGTCGGCGACCTCGTCCTGCTCTTGCAACAGCAGCTGGTTGTTGGCTCGGCCGGTGGAGCGGTGCAATTCGATGCGGGCCGACAGCAGCAAGCTGTGGGGGCCGTCGAGCGCTTCCCGCTCGGAGTCCTCAAGCAACGTCGGGTCGGCGAGATCGATCCACTGGAGACAGTGAAGATCTCGCAAGCCGCCCTGCGAGAGCTTGAGGTCCGGTTCGAGCAGGAAGGCGAGCTCACCCGCCTGCTCATGGCGCTCGCGGATGCGTACATCGAGCTGGTCGAGCATCCGGTCGGCGTTCTCGCGCCACTGATCGAGCGCCTTTCGCTGCAACTCATCGACGAGCGCCTGACTGCCACCGAGGGATCGGACCTGCAACAGCGACGTCGCCGTATCGAGATCACTCGAGGCAAGGTCGAGCGCCTCGTCAATCGTTCGCACGGCATGGCCAAGTTTCATCCCGGTGTCCCAGATCGGGTACCAGATGCGCTCAGCGACCTCCGCCGCCGACCCTTCGAACTGGTGGATCAAGAGCAGGTCGAGGTCAGAACCAGGACTCAGATCGCCACGGCCGTAGCCACCCACCGCCGCCAGCGCGAAGCCTGGAACATCGCCGACATCGTCGATGACCGACCCGAGCCAGGAATCGATCTCTGCGGTATACGCGGCCGCCAGCGCCGTGCCGACCAGAGAGCGGTTGGCTACGACGCCAGCGGCGGCGGGAATCGTCTTCATTGGACGTCGGGGGCACGTCGCATCATGAGTCGACAGTACCCCGCTTCATACTCAGTCGACGTAGGCCGTCTCGGCGTGCTGGGTCTGATCGAGGCCGGTGAGTTCCTTATCACTGCCGACTCGGAGGCCCATGAGGTTGTCCAGCACCTTGGCGATGCCGTAGGTGACGACGAACGAGTAGATCATGACCGACACGATGGCGATGATCTGGCTGAGCACCAGGCCGCCGTCACCGAAGAAGGCGCCGTCGACGCCACCGATGGAAGCGTCGGCGAAGAAGCCGAGCAGCACACCGCCGACGATGCCGCCGACCATATGGATACCGACCACGTCGAGGCTGTCGTCGTAGCCGTACTTGGTCTTCAGCTGGATGGCGAAGTAGCAGGCGACTGAGGCAACGAAACCGAAGATAATCGGGGCGAGACCACCCACGAATCCGGCGGCCGGGGTGATGGCGACGAGACCGGCGACGACGCCGGAGGCACCGCCGAGGGTCGTGGCATGACCGTCACGCTTCCATTCGATGGCAAGCCAGGCGACCATGCCGGCTGCACCCGCTACGAACGTGTTGAGCACGGCCTGGGCGGCGACGCCGTCGGCCGCTAAGGCCGAGCCGCCATTGAAGCCGAACCAGCCGAACCAGAGGATGCCGGCGCCGAGCATGACAAACGGCAAGTTGTGCGGCGGCATGGCTTGGTCAGGCCAACCGGCACGCTTGCCGAGCACCATGACGAGGGCGAGCGCCGCGACGCCGGCGTTGATGTGGATCGCCGTACCGCCGGCGAAGTCGATGGCGGCCGGGTCGAGCTTGCTGTGATGCCAGCCGACGTAGACCCAGTAGAAGACCGGGGTGAAGACAAGCAGGCACCAGACAGGGACGAAAATCGCCCAGGCCGAGAACTTCATGCGGTCGGCGACTGCGCCCGAGATGAGGGCCGGGGTGATCGCGGCGAAGGTCATCGAGAAGGCGACGGCGATCAGCGCGTTGGTGCCCTTCACATCCTGCAGGCCCAGGAAGTCGAGGTTGCCGATGACGGCTTCCAGACCGTCGCCGCTGCCGCTGCTGCTGAGCGAGAACGCAACGAGCACCCACACCAGCGGCACGATGCCGAGGCAGTAGGTGTTCATGTTCAGCATGTTGAGCACGTTCTTCGAACGGACCATGCCGCCGTAGAACAGTGCGAGTCCGGGGACCATGAACAGCACCAGAGCGGTGCTGATCAACATCCAGGCGGTGTTGCCTTCCATTGCGGTTTTCCTCCTCGCGCCCTCCCGCTTCGGGAGAGCCACGAGGGAACGTAGGAGCCCAGTGTTTCGTGCTTGTTTCGAGAGACTGATCCGTATGTTACTTCGGAGCCGAAACCCGGTCAGAAACAGGTCAGGGTTGCGCTGCGGTGTTCGACGACGAGATCAGGTGTCGTCGTCGGCGTTCCACCGACCGCTTGCCTTCCCGTCAGCGACCAGACGCCGCAGCCACAGCACGAAGGCGACACCGACAGCGACGACAACAACAGCGGCGATAATCGCGCCGGCCGTGCCGAAAAACCCGGTGGTGATGATGATGAAGAAGAACAGGGCAAGCGATCCGGTGCGGACGCTGCGCTTCATCTTCGGCGTGATCGGCGATGACTGATCGGGCATAACGGCTCCTAGTACGGCCACTCGTCGGTGTTGCGGTGGCCGAGCAAACGGGTGAGCGGCGCAAGCTTGGCGACGATCAGCACCTTGATCACGACGTTTCGAACGAACCATGGCAACTGGAGTTCCTGACGCAACGCATTGCAGAGCCGCTCGCCGAACGTCATATTCACCCGGCGGTACTCGGCCATCGACTGTGATCGCCCGACGTACTTCCAACGGCCGCCGTAGAGGGTGGTGGTCATGAGCGCAAGGGTGACCCCGATCGAGCTGAACGAGTCATGGATCAGCATCGTGCCGCCACCGCTGACCCGCTCGCCCCACTGGACGATGTCGGCGCGGGCCGGACCGAAACGGTGAGCACCGTCGATGTAGAGCAGGTCTATGTCGCCCTCCACGTCATCAAGGGCGATATCGCTCATCTTGCGAACATGGGTCACGCGCTCATCGACACCCGCAGCCGAGAGGTTGGCGTGGAAGAGGTCGTAGTCGTCGTCGCCTCGGGTCTGGTCGGCCTCGATTTCCTGCGGTCCGCGATCGGAACCCATGTGCGGGTCGATTGCCGTGATCGCCACCCCATCGACAGCCACCGACGCAAGGACGATCATCGACCGACCGCGGAAGCTCCCAATCTCGACAATCTGCGCACCAGTGCCCAGCTCAGCAGCCCGGTCGTGGAGGCGTCGGGCCTGGTCGTCGGTCATCCAGCCCTCGACGTCGGTAACCGACGCAAGGATGTCAGGAAACGACGGACGTTCAGGCATGAACGTGAGGCTAGTCAGCGAGCAGCTCAGCAGCGCGCCGGAACACCTTAGATCGAGGCAGCGCGTCGGCGCACCCGGCGGCGATCGCCGCCTGCAACGCCTCATCGTCGACATGGGAGCCGTAGGCGATCACCGTGCGGTCATCGCTGACGAGTGTTGAGGGATCAACGCCGAGCGCGAGGTCGACCAGCACGACACGGGCGTCAGCGAGTTCGGGCGCATCGGTCGAGCCGACGATCGCCACACCCGGCGCCGCTGACCGGAAGCGACTGCCGTCCATCAGGTCTCGGGTGACGACGACATGTTCAGCCACGATCGGACTTCCGACGACGGCGGAGATGCACGTGGGCACGGGCCGCACCCCATACGAGCCCCGGCTCGTGCAGGTCCTCGTCGACATCGGAGAAGGCAGCGGGGCCAAGTCGATAGGGGTCGCCAGGGAACTGGCGTTCGAGGAACTCGTCGCGCAGCGGGCGAGCTGCTCCCCACCGGTCGAGGTGGTCGGTCATGGGCCCGACGGCGTTCCGCAACGCTGCGAGCGGGCTGCCTGCGCCGGTATCCACATCGGCTCGAACCACCCGCCGGAGCTCCGGCATGGCCGCAGCTCGTGTCTGTTCGATCACGACGGCAAGATCATCTTCGACGACCGCTACTCCACCGGCGCTCGCGGCAGCGAGAACCGAACGCGTCACCCAGCCATTGATCGATGTGTTGATCTGCTCGATCAACTGTTCCGCGAACGCTGCCAACTGGGCCTCGTCGTCAGCCAGCGTTGGCTCAGGATACGCGTCCACCCCATCAGACTAGAAGGCCCAGACGTCGTCGGGCATCCTGGCCCCACCGCTACGGTGACGCCATGCCTTTGACCCTCGATGCACGCGACCAGGCGCTTCTCGACGGCACTGCCGGACCTGCGGCAGCGCTCGCCATGCGGGTCGTCGTCCGCACGGCCGAGTCGATGGAGGCCGAACATCTGCTCGACATCACCGGCGCCCACATCGATTCATGCCTCTACCACGGGCAGGCCGGACTCGACTTCGCACAGCGTCTAGCCGACGACGGCGCACAGGTCTCAGTCCCGACCACGCTCAACGTCAGCTCGCTCGACCTGCTCCACCCGGAGCTCTACCGAGGCGACGACCACACGCGCGACCAGGCACGGGCGCTGATGAACGCCTATCAAGCGATGGGGTGCGAGCCGACCTGGACCTGCGCTCCCTACCAGATGGATGCCCGGCCCCCGCTCGGCGAGCACGTCGCTTGGGCCGAGTCGAACGCCATCGTCTTCGCCAACGCAGTGCTCGGTGCCCGCACCCACCGCTACGGAGATTTCCTCGACATCGCAGCGGCGATCACGGGTCGAGCCCCGGCCGCCGGCCTCCACCTCGACGCGGCACGCCACGCCACGATCGTCTTCGACGTGTCGGCTGTGCCGGCGAAACTGCTCGATCTTGACGTGGCGTATCCGGTCATCGGGCACCACCTAGGCAAGCTCGTCGGCAGCGCCGTCCCCGTCATCGTCGGCGCACCCGCGGGACTGAGCGAAGATCGTCTGAAGGCGATCGGAAGCGCAGGGGCATCGTCGGGCTCGCTGGCCATGTTCCACGTCGTCGGCTCAACACCCGAAGCACCCGACCTCGAAACGGCATGCGGCGGCCGAGTCCCGACTGATCGTCACATGATCACCGCTGACGATCTTCGCACCGCCCGCGATCAACTCACGACCTCGACCAACGCGAAACTCGGCGCTATCAGCCTGGGGACGCCCCACTACTCGGTGCCCGAATTCGCTCGGCTGATCGAACTGCTCGGTGACCGCCGGATCCACCCCGATGTTCACGGCTACGTCAACACCGGCCGCAGCGTCGCCCACGAACTCGACCTTCGCGGATGGAGCACCCGGCTCGCCGACGCTGGCGTCCAACTCGTCACTGACACCTGCACCTACATCACGCCGGTTATGGCCGACATCCAGGGCACGGCGATGACCGACTCCGCCAAATGGGCCTACTACGCCCCTGGGAACCTCGGGCTGGATGTCGCCTTCGGTTCGGTCGAGGACTGTGTCGAATCAGCGGTTCGCGGCGAGGTCATTCGCGACGAAGGAGTCTGGGCCGATGCCTAAGGCCACGCGCACACTCATCGCCGGCGAGGCCCACGGCGAGATTCTCGAACTCGACGAACCCCTCAGCTTCTGGGGTGGATTCGAATCCGAGACCGGCACGATCATCGATCAGGCCCACCCTCAGGTCGGTCAGTCGCTCGTCGGGAAGATCGTCATGATGACCGTCGGGCGCGGATCGAGTTCTGCGTCTTCGGTCCTCGCAGAGGCCATCCGAGACGGCACTGCCCCGGCGGCACTGATCCTGCAAGAATCGGACGAGATCATCGTGCTGGGTGCGATCGTCGCCGACGAGATCTACCAAACGGTGATGCCGATCCTCCTCGTCGACGACGTCACCTATCGAGACGTCGCATCGCTCACCGCAGCGCAGATCACGGCCGACGGGCAGATCGACCCCCGCTGATCAACCCACGGCCAACCGAGCAGCAGCGAGATCCTCCAGCGCAGTACCTGCCGACTTGAACAGCGTCACCTCATCGTCGTCGCGGCGACCCGGATGCTCACCGGCGACGAGCTCGGCGAGGTCGGCCAGCAGATCAGCCGGCGTGAGGATCCCTGATGCCATCGGCTGAGCGATGTCTCCGGCGATTGCCGCATCGTCATAGGTGTCGACGAAGACCGAGGCCCGCCGAACGACGTCGTCGTCGGCTTCTCGCATCTCGTGGCTGAAACCACCGATCAAGTCGACATGACATCCGGGCTTCACCAACGCCCCCTGGACGATCGGTTCGGTCGCACCGGTAACGCACGAGATCACATCGGCGTCAGCGAC
>CAJWHS010000040.1 GCA_913041415.1 uncultured Acidimicrobiaceae bacterium
ATGGAATAGTTTTTCCTCCTCTAACTCCCTCATCAGCAGTGATTATATATTCAGACTCGCAATCATTTACTCTTCCTGAAATAGACTCAGCCGAAAATCCACCAAAAATTCCCTCCTCACATGCCAGACGCCTAGCCCACGTGACAGCTTCTGCGCCTGTGACCGTTTCGTAGGAATCTACAATCTGTTTATCAACTAAGGGAAGTTCCCGTGCGTAACCGCCCCCTTGAATCGGATGCTCCGTGCAGCGTATCGTTTCTCCCGCAACGGCTGCCGCACCAAACGGTTCAATCGCGTAGGTTCGAATCGTAGGGGATTGAGCTTTAAAAACTCTTGCACAGCCAGCAAATGTGCCCCCGGTTCCTAAGAAGTCGCAGAATCCGTCAAACTGCCCATTTGTCTGCTCCATGATTTCACGTGCCGTCCCCTCAGCATGGGCATCCGCATTTTCCTGTCGCGCAAATTGGTCAACCAGAAAACCGCGCCGATGCTTCGCAACATTCCGAGCAACGGTCTCAACTATTTTTAAATCTTCTCCTCGAACGCAGCCAGACATACCACCGGAACGTTGCGGAACGATTTCAACGTCTGCTCCGAGTGCCCGCATCATTTTTACCCGCTCCGGAGAGTTTCCCTCGCTCATCACGGCGATAAACGGATACTTTTTAACCGCACAAACGATTGCAAGTCCGGTTCCAGTGTTCCCGGATGTCATTTCGACGACCGGTTGGCCGGCAAGCAACCCCTCGTTGTGGCAGAAACCGACTGCGAGTTCGAAGTCGTTGCCCGGGGTTCGCATGGTTGTCGCAACTCTCGTGCCGTCGAGCTCGATCGCCAAGGGCTCCTCGGTGGCGAGGGTGACTGGTCGGCGACCCCGCGACGGGTCGTCGGCGGACCAGGGCCGGACCAGCCTCGTTTCGGCGCGTGTTCGCGAGCTCACGCTGTCAGGTTACGCCTGAGACTCTGGCATCGACTCGATCTCGATCGAGCCGCTCGGCCGTTCCAGGCGCAGATCCGGATGCGTTGGCGTCTCTGCTCAGGGCTGACGGGTCAAAACGCTCCGGAGATGATGGGTGAGCGGCTCACCCATCGCCGCCATCCAGAAGTCACACGTGAGCATGTCGCCCTCGACAACGTAACGGCGGCGGGTTTCGCGCACCATCTTGGCCGACGGCGACGGGTGCACCGCCTCGGCGGTCAGGTCAACGTCGACTCCCGCCTCGGTCTCGACAACCGTCCCGCTGTGGATCTCGACGATGCCCGACGGCTGGCTCAACACGAGCTCAACCGTCCCGTCGCCCTGAGGCCGTAGATAACCGGCCTCGGCGTGCAGTGGCATACCCGACTGGCGCTCCTGGGTGCGCTGCTGCAGCGCAAGGAACGGCTTGCCGACATGCCCGAAGGTCAGCGTCTCGCCATACGAGAACGATCGGATCGTCGGGTAGGCACCCTCCCCCGGCCCGTGCCACGTTCCCAGCAACGGGATGAGCGAGGCGTTGAGCGGATGCAGATCTGGCGCGTCCATGCCGAGACGGTAGCGCACGTGCCCAAGCGCGAAATGGCCCCCGCCAGGGCGGAGGCCATTCTGCACACCTGAGGAAGCGGGCCGAATCGACGACCCCATTGATCCTTGGGACTTCTACCTTCGTCAGAAGTCCATGTCGGGCATGCCGCCACCGGCGCCCTCGTCTGGGGCGTCGGCGATAACGGCCTCGGTGGTTAGGAACAGCGCCGCGATCGAACCTGCGTTTTGCAGCGCCGAGCGGGTGACCTTGGCGGCATCGATGATGCCAGCCTCCACCAGGTCGATGTACTCACCGGTGGCGGCGTCGAGGCCGTTGTTGCCCTCGAGCGAGCGCACCTGCTCGACGACAACGCCACCCTCCATGCCGGCGTTGACGGCGATCTGGGTGAGCGGGCCCTCGAGCGCACGGGCGACCATGCGGGCACCGACAGCGGCGTCGGCATCCTCGATCGAACCGGTCATGGCGTTCACCGCAGCCTGAGCACGGATGAGGGTGGTGCCTCCACCGGCGACGACACCCTCTTCGATTGCGGCCTTGGTCGTGGAGACCGCATCTTCGATGCGGTGCTTCTTTTCCTTGAGCTCCACCTCGGTGGCGGCGCCGACCTTCAGGACGGCCACACCACCCGAAAGCTTGGCGAGACGCTCCTGGAGCTTCTCGCGGTCGTAGTCGGAGTCGGTGTTTTCGATTTCGGCCTTGATCTGAGCGATGCGGCCGGTGACATCAGTGCCGTCGCCGGAGCCTTCGACGATGGTGGTCTCGTCCTTGGTGACGACGACCTTGCGGGCCTGGCCCAGCATGTCGAGACCGACACCATCGAGCTTCAGCCCAACCTCTTCGCTGACGACTTGGCCGCCGGTGAGGATGGCCATGTCCTGCAGCATCGCCTTGCGACGCTCACCAAAGCCCGGCGCCTTGACCGAGACGGAGGTGAAGGTGCCACGGATCTTGTTCACCACGAGGGTGGCCAGGGCTTCACCTTCCACATCCTCGGCGACGATCAGGAGCGGACGGCTCGACTGCATGACCTTCTCGAGAACCGGGACCAGCTCACGGACATTGCTGATCTTGGCCGACACAAAAAGGATGTAGGGGTTGTCGAGCACGGCTTCCATGCGCTCGGCATCGGTGACCGAGTAGGGCGAGATGTAGCCCTTGTCAAAGCGCATGCCCTCGACGAAGTCGAGTTCGAGACCGAAGGTCTGGCCTTCCTCGACCGTGATCACGCCGTCCTTACCGACCTTGTCAATCGCGTCGGCAATTGTGGCACCGATCTCGGCATCGGCAGCCGAGATAGCGGCGACGTTGGAGATCTGGTCCTTGTTTTCGGAGACGTCCTGCGCGTTGTCGCGAATCGAGGCAACCGCAGCCTCAACGGCGGCCTCGATGCCCTTCTTGAGCGACATCGGGTTGGCGCCAGCTGCCACATTGCGAAGGCCCTCACGCACCATCGACCACGCAAGGACGGTGGCGGTGGTGGTGCCGTCGCCTGCGACGTCGTCGGTCTTCTTCGCGACTTCCTTGACCAGTTCGGCGCCGATGCGCTCGAACGGATCCTCGAGCTCGATCTCCTTGGCGATCGAGACGCCGTCGTTGGTGATCGTGGGGGCGCCCCACTTCTTGTCGAGCACGACATTGCGGCCTTTCGGGCCGAGGGTGACACGAACGGCGTCGGCGAGCTGGTTCATGCCCGCTTCAAGGCCACGGCGGGCCTGCTCGTCGAATTGAATGGTCTTCGCCATCATTCCTCCGGAGGACTGGGTTCAGGGCGTTGGCACTCTAATGCCTTGACTGCTAATTCAACCGGGCGAAGCCCCGAATCGCAACCAGGAGCGACACGATCAACCACCGGCGACGGCCGGGACGATCGACACGACGGTGTCGGTGCCGACCGGGGCCGCAAGACCTTCGAGTCGACGGCACTCCGTGTCGTCGACGAAGACATTGACGAAGCCGTGCAAGCGACCATCGTCGGTCATCAACCGTTCCTTGAAGCCGGGATGTCGCGCCTCCAGCGCAACCAGCACGGCGGCGAGATCGGCACCGTCGACCGTGAGTTCACCCACCCCACCCGTGATGGAACGCAAGGTGTTGGGAATCCGGACAAGCGCCACGAGCGACGACCCTACGTCAGCGAACCCTCTTTCGGCAGGTGACCCTAGACCCCGGCGGAACCCCCGGCCTCTAACATCGGGGCATGGACTTCGATCGTCAGGACGCGCATCCGTCAACGCCCCGACTTCCTTTCGCAGCGAAGATGGCCGTCGGCGCGCTCGCCCTCTGGGGAACCTTCACCGTGCTCGACTGGTTCATCTCCAGCGCGCTGCGATTGATCCGCTTCGGGCTGTTCGTGGTGATCGTCATCGCCCTGTTCGCGTGGGCGGTCAGCGCGAAAGGACGTCGCTGATCGACGCAGCGACCGCATCGGCGGTCGCCGTCAGCGCTGTCGTCTCGCCATGAGCACCGACCAGATCCACCCACGCAACACCGAGATCATCGAGGCGTTGTCGGGCTTCGTCGTCGATCCGGCCACCGATCACGAGCACGTCGCACTCAGCTGCTGCTGCGAGCTTGATCACTTCACCGACCACTTTGCCGTCGAACGAGGTCGCATCGACCCTGCCCTCGCCGGTGACGACGAGGTCGGCGTTTTCGATCTTGTCGTAGAGCTCGACGGCGTCAGCGATCAGGGCCGCACCGGACTCGAGTCGAGCCCCAGCGGCGATGAGACCACCGGCAAGTCCTCCCGCTGCTCCCCCACCCTCGACCCCCGCAATATCGGTCCCGTGCTCGGACCGGTACACGTCGACCAGTCGTTCGAGCCGAGCGGTGAGCAAACGAATCTGGGCCGCAGTCGCTCCCTTCTGCGGCCCGAACACCTGAGCTGCGTCCGTGAAGCGCGTCTCGACGTCGCAGGCCACGACCAGATCCACCCCACGCAGCCGCGACGGGGCAGGCAGGGCCCGGAGTGCGCCAAGACCCCCGTCGGTGGTCGCCGAGCCACCCAGCCCGACGATGATCTCACTCGCGCCTGCCTCGACCGCCTTGGCGATCAGTTCGCCGGTTCCAGCGGTGGTTGCTTCGAGTGGCTCATTGCCGTCAGCGCCGCCCGCAAGCGACAGGCCCGAAGCCCTCGCCATCTCGATCACCGCACGTCCACCCGACAGCCGCCATGCAGCATCGACCGGCTCACCGAGTGGTCCGGTGACCGTCGTTCGCCGGTTCGGCCCACCGAAAGCATCAAGCGTTCCCTCGCCGCCGTCGGCGAGTGGTTGGATCACGACCTCATGACCTTCGGCACCGGCGGCCACCGCTGCCCCGAACTCGGGGGCGGTGAGGGTTCCACGAAACTTGTCGGCGCAGGCGAGTACGTGCATCGCTCCCATGGTGCCCTGCGGACGCCGGTGAGCGTCAGTCAGCCTGACACCGGCACGACGAGTCCGACGAGTTCTTCGAGCAGCGCCTGCGCGCCCGCCGGGCCTTCGACGACATGGTCGGCCCGGTTGAGCAGGATTGGCGGTGCTTCGTCGGACGCGACCGCAACTCGAACCGTCACCATGCCACGGGCGGCGAGCAGGTCAAGGCCGTCGAAGGCGGGAAGGTCGCCAAGGTCGTCACCGACGAATGCGACGGCATCAAGATCAAACGCACGTTCTACGACGGCGGTTCCCTTGTCTCGACGAATCGGTGGGTGAACCTCGAAGGAGTACTTGGCCGGGCGCCCATCGGCGCCGGTTCGCTCCGCGACATCCGTGATCCAGGCCTGCATCGGTGCCCTCAGTTCGGGGTCACTGCGGTAGTGGATCGTGAGCGACAGACCCTTGGGTTCGACGACTGAATCACCGAAGCGGACCACTGCCTCATCGGTGAGCTCCAGGATCAACGGACGCCACTCCTCGGCTTCGCGCAAGGTTCGATACTTGCCTCCGGATCGCCACTCAAGGCCGTAAAGCCCCACGATGTCGACCGATTCGGGGATGTGCGGGGCCAGATAGGCGACGGGACGACCGGACACTATCGCAACGCGCCCCAGACGTCGTTGGAGTTCACACAGCAGATCGGGCACACCCGGGCGCGGTACCGCCCCCTCGGGCGTGGACGCGATGTCCGAGAGGGTGCCGTCGAAGTCGAGGAAGAGGCCACCGCGGCCAGGGGCCGTCGAGAAAACGGCGAGTGGATGCGTACTCATCGACTCCGCCGCATGGTCGGTGGGATCAGCCGAGCACGCGGTCGGTGCCGAGGATCACGAAGACATGGAAGCCGTCGACCGCAGTGGCATCGGTAACGAGCGCACCCGGATCGCTCGGAGCCGGACGCAGCACGGCGGCATCGCCCCCGAGCTCAACGGCGATGGCCTGAGCGTCTTCGCCGAAGCCCTCCACGTAATACACCTGCGACTGCGCAGTCTCAGCCACGGCGTTCGCAGCGACCGTGACATAACCGGCGGTCGACAGTACCGACGCTCGAGCGCCCGCAAGGCCTGCCTCGCCGACCCCGTTGGCCACGGCGGCCTTCACCTCGCCCGGTGGGCGGGTGACCGGCGTGGGAGCGACGGTCTCTTCGGGCGCAGTGTCGACCGTGTCGTCGGGCGCAGCGGCATCATCATCGGTGCCGTCTTCGGTCGCAACATCGGCGTCGCTCGTGGTGTCCTCGTCGGTTGTGTCGCCGCCGATGGCGTCATCACTTTCACTGCCATCCGCAACGATCACGGCATCGTCCGAGCCGCCAACCCCGCCCTGCCACAGCAGCAGAAAACCGATGACGACGGCGACAGCGACCAGTGCACCGCCTCGGGCGGCTGCGTTCCCGGCCGAACGGCCGAACGACGAATCAGGGGCGGCGTAGCGTCCTTGTGTAGTCATCGATCAGAAACTCCCTCGTGAGCGACACCCGCGCGAGTGTGCGCAACAGCCCAAGCATCGCAGATTACGAACCAAAGGTGGCGCCGAAGCGGCCTACGCTACGTCAGCCGGTCGGATTCCCGACCCTCGCCCGTGTAGCTCAGTTGGTAGAGCAGCTGTCTTGTAAACAGCAGGTCGCAGGTTCGATCCCTGTCGCGGGCTCAGTTTCCACCCGATGCCTCGGCGCGACGACGGGTGATCTCGTAGACCGAAATCGCAGCGGCGTTCGAGACATTGAGACTGTCGAGCACGCCAGCCATCGGGATGCTGGCGATCGTGTCGCAGCGCTCGCGCACGAGACGAGACAGGCCGGGACCCTCGGCGCCCAGCACGAGCGCAACGGGCTCGTCGGCGACGGGCAGATCGAAGATGCTACGTTCGCCGCCGGCATCGAGACCAACGGTCCAGAGGCCCCGCTGCGAGAGCGTCTTCATTGCCGCGGGCAGACCGCCCACGACCGCCATGCGCAGATGTTCGACAGCGCCAGCGGCGGTCTTCGCAACCGTCGGCGTGATGTGGGCTGCGCGGTGGCGGGGCAATACGACCCCGGTGACGCCGGCACACTCCGCCGTGCGGAGGATGGCGCCGAGGTTGCCGGGATCGGTGATGCCGTCGAGGAGCAGCAGGAACGGTGGGGTCCCGTCGCGCTCGGGTTCGAGCAGATCCTCGATCGGGGTCGGGCGCAACGGCTGTGCCATGGCGAGCACACCCTGGGCCCCGTCGGTACGGGTCATCGACTCGAACTTCGACCGGGCGATCTCGCGGATCGTAACCTTCTGCTCGTCGGCGAGATCGATGATGTCGTCAAGGATCGGAGCCGGATCGAGATCGCCGGCGAAGATCACCTCGCGAGTGCGGCGGGTCCCGGCCATGAGAAGCTCCCGCACGGCGTGACGACCCTCGACCTGATCGCCGCCCAGATGCCCGGCGCCACGACCCTCGTCAGGCGCACGGATCGGAGTGGTTCCTCGCTGGCCATCGCCACGGCGAGGCCGGTTCGGCTGACCCTTCCCCTGCCCTTTGCCGCGCCCCTTTGTGGTGTTCTTGGCCGGCCGGCTGCGCCCACCCTTGGGCTGCGGCATGCTGTTGCGACCGCGAGTGTTCATCGGTGAACCAGGGCAACAGCCCACGCGGCGATACCTTCGCCTCGTCCGAATGCGCCCACGCCCTCGGTGCGGCGGCCCGTGACAGTCACGGGGCAGCCAGCGGAGTCGGAGAGGTTGCGTTGCATATCGTCCTTCACGGAAACGAGTTTCGGCCGGTCGAGCACGACCGACAGGTCGATGTTCCCAGGATGCCAGCCGGCGGCGCGCACGGCATCTGCTGCCCGCCGCAACAGCTCGATCGAATCGGCCCCCTTCAGCGCCGGGTCGGTGTCGGGGAACATCTGGCCGATATCGCCGAGCCCTGCAGCGCCCAAGATCGCATCACAGCACACATGCGCGACGACGTCAGCGTCGCTATTCCCCGCCAGGCCGCGCTCACCCTCGAAGCGGACCCCACCGAGGATCAACGCCCGGTCGGGATCGTCGGTGTGGGCGTGAACATCGAAGGCCTGGCCGACGCGAAACGGCGGCGATGCGGGGGTATCAGTCACGAGCTTTCTCCCAACAGGAGTTCGGCGATCTGGAGGTCGAGCGGATCGGTGATCTTCAGGTTGGCGGCATTGCCATCGACCACCACCACCGAACCGCCATCGGCTTCGACGAGTGTGGCGTCATCGCTCGCGTCGGCACCCGACGCATGAGCGGAACGGAGTCGGCCTGCAGCAAAGCCCTGTGGCGTTTGCACCGCCACCAGCGGCGACCGATCGAGGGCGCCCTGGGCACGGTGGCGGATCGAGTCGACGACCGGCACGACCGGCACGGCGGCGTCGGCGCCGTCGGCCACGGCCGTGATCACGCCCCGAAACACGGAATCGGAAGCGAGTGGGCGAGCACCGTCGTGGACCAACACGATGGCGACAGCGTCGGGCACCACCGCAAGGCCCTTGCGCACCGACTCCGAGCGGGTGGCACCACCGGCCACGACGTGGACCGGCGTGGATGCCACCTCGCCGTAGCCGAGGTCGACATCGGCGGGCAGCACGACGACCACCCCACTGCTGTGAGCCGCTGCCATTGCGACCGAACGGTCGATCACTCGCCGGCCGCCGAGCGAGGCGAACTGCTTCGGCGCCCCGAACCTCGACGCTCTCCCGGCCGCGACAACCACAGTCCAGACCTCGGGCTTGTCGGCAACAACGTCGTTCACCTCACTAGTCTGGGCTGCGCTCATGTCTGACACCACCATGCCCCAGTCGCTTCTCAAAGCCACCCTGCTGTTCGCCGACCTCGACGATGCATCGCTCGACCGGGTCGCCGCCACCGCTGACGAACGAACGCTTCGTCGCGGCGACGTGCTTTTCACCGAGGGCGAAGAGTCGAACACGCTGTACATCGTCACCGAGGGCCGCATCGCCATCGCCAACAAATCGATCGACGGACGCGAGAGCGTCGTTGCGTTGATGGAGCCGGGTGACCTGTTCGGTGAGATGCCGCTCTTCGATGGTCTTGGCCGTTCAGCGGAGGCCCGAGCGCTCGAGCCATCGACGGTCATTGAGATCCCGTATGCGCCCGTCATGGCGCTTTACGAGGAGAACCCCGCCGAACTGTGGGCCGTCGTCAGGCTGCTTGCAAGCCGGTTGCGATCGATGGACGAGAGCCTCGCCGACTCCGTCTTCCTCGACGTCACGGGCCGCACCGCTAAGCGTCTTCTAGAACTCGCCGACGACAGCGACGAATTCACCCTACCGATCACGCAAGAGGAACTCGCCGGCATGGTCGGTGCCAGCCGCGAGCGAGTCAACAAAGCGATCGCCTCGTTCGTGCGACTCGGATGGCTCGAGCAGAACGATCGGCGCTACGTCATCACCAACCGCGAACAGCTCTCGATCCGCAGCCGCTAACGCGGGCCAACCGCCGCGATCGCAATCGCCGCTGCGAGCGTGGGGGCACGCAGGAGCTCGAGCCCGTCGACCTTGACATCGGTACCCCGCGGCACGATCGCTCGCCGGAACCCCATTCGAGCCGCCTCGTGAAGGCGCCGGTCGAGGTGACTCACGTGGCGCAACTCGCCCCCCAACCCGATCTCACCGACTGCCACGACATCGTCGCCAAGGGGCTCACCGGTAAGCGACGACGTCACCGCCAGCGCAAGCGGCAGATCGGCCCCAGGGTCGGTGACCCGTGCGCCGCCGACGGCGAGGGCGTAAACGTCGCTACTTCCGGTGGGAAAGCCGCAACGGCGTTCGAGCACCGCAAGCAGCATCGACATCCGGCCTGAGTCGACACCCTGCGCCGACCGCCGCGGGTTGGAAAGATGCGACTCGGAGACCAGCGCCTGTACCTCGATCAGGAGCGGCCGATTGCCATCGACGGTGGCGACGATCGCCGAGCCCGACACGCCAGTGACCCGATCCGCTAGGAACAACCCGCTCGGATCCTCGACGGTGACAAGGCCGGACTGATCCATCTGCAAGAGCCCGACCTCGGTGGTGGCACCGAAGCGGTGCTTCGCCGCACGCAGGAGCCGCAGACCGTGGTGACGATCGCCGTCGAACTCGAGAACCGTGTCGACCACGTGCTCGAGCACCCGGGGCCCGGCAAGGGCGCCCTCTTTGGTGACATGACCGACCAGCAGAACCGTCGTGCCGTGAGCCTTGGCGTGGGTCACGAGTCGGTTGGCACACTCACGAATCTGCGCAACCGAGCCAGGGGCAGAACCGAGGTTGGGATCATGCAGGGTCTGGATCGAGTCGATCACGACGATCTCGGGCTGCACCTTCTCGATGTGGGTCACGATATGAGGGAGCGCCGTCTCCGACACCAGCCATAGTGCGTCCTGCACCGCACCGAGGCGGTCGGCGCGGCTCCGGACCTGCCCCGCAGACTCCTCACCCGAGACGTAGAGACTCGTAACCCCGGCGGCCGCGGTCGCCCCGACCAACTGCAACAGCAAGGTGGACTTGCCAATACCGGGCTCGCCACCGACGAGAGTGACCGAACCAGGGACAAACCCGCCACCGAGGACCCGATCGACCTCGGGCAGGCCCGTGGGGCGAGCCGCAGTGGAGATGTCGATCACGTCGGCGATACGCGCCGGACTGGACGACGGCGGCCCCACGGAAGGGGACTCGCCACGGACGTCAAGCTCCTCGACGAGCGTGTTCCACTCATCGCAACCGCCGCAGCGCCCCACCCACTTGGGGCTGGACCAGCCGCACTCGGTGCAACGGTGAACGGTCTTGGTGCGGGCCATGACCGAACCCTACGCGGTGCCCGTGACGGTCCCGACGCTCAGGAGCCGCGGCTACGGAGGAGATCCTCGAAGCCGCGTACGATCGTGTGCTCGGTCTCGGGGGCGGCCTCCTTCCCAGTGACGAACAGACCAGTCGCCATGCCGAGCTCTTTCGCCGTGTCGAGATGCTCAGGATTGTTCGACAGATAGAAGCAGTCGTAGAGGTCGACTGACATCGTGCGACGCGTCGCCTCGAACAACGCGGGTTCGGGCAGGCCAGAACCGACATCGCCACTCACCATCCACGAGGCGATTGCGCCGTCGAGCGACGCCATGCGCCGCAGACGGTCGCCCCAGACATGAGGCTGGTTGCCGACCGCGGCAACGGGCAAGCGGTTGGTCGCCATCCGGTCGAGGAACGGATGCAGGCCCGGTACGAGACGGAACGAGGACAGGTAACGGGTCTCGATCTCCTCAGCCATCGGGCCGAGACCACACTCGCCCCAGAACTCCTCAGGCGACAGACGGCCCAGGATGAGCTGCCGATGGTGCTCGCGAATGCGCTCGGGGTCGGCGGCGGGTCGCTCGGCGGTCATCAAGGGGATCAGCAGACCCTCGACCGGGTCGGTCGGACGAACGAGCACGCCGTGGACGTCGACGACGAGCAGGCGCAACAGGCGACGGCGCGGGCGGTTGGCCTCCGCTGCCCGGGTGGCGGCCCGCTTCTCGCGCTGACGCTGATCGCGGCGCCGGCGGCCCTTGGGTGTCCGGAGCTTCACGATCACAAAGGTCGCCAGGCGGGACAACACCACCAGCGCAAACAGCAGTGCCGCAAGGATCGCCACGAGGGACCACACCCGGGGCAGGATCTCGTCGATCGACGCCCGGGCATCGATCGTGGTCGGGGTGTCGCCGTAGGAGAACTCCCAGGTGACAACATTGTCGACCGTCTCACCGAGTTCACTGTCGGTTGCGACGTTGGCGGGAAGTTGGACGTTGACGACGAGACCGAGCGACCCGGCGAACGAGCCACCGGCGTCTTCCTCGACTCGGGTGAGCGAGCGGCCGAGTGACGAACCGAGCAAACCCTCGATCACCTCGTCGCCAAGAATCTCGAGATCGGGGGCTGGATTGACATCGGCAGCGAGGCCATAGGACGTTTCGGCTGGGCGCAGACCGAGCATCGAGAAGTCGTGGGCCTGCTCGAGAGCGACGTTCGAGAAGACGACGCCCTCCCCGAGCAACTCGTCGAGCAGACCCGGCAATTCCTCAGGTGAGAGGAAGGGCTTCGAGGCGGTGATGGTCACGCCACCGTCCTCGACGATGGGGCCGTCGAGGTTCCAGCCGGCGGCGGCAAGATCATCGAAGCGCAGATCAGTCGGATCGTCGACCAGCAGGCTCACCGCATCGGCGTTGGCGACGACGGTGTAGGCGACGCGACCCGAGCTGTCGTCATCGACCCAGATATCGACGGTCGTGTCGACGCGACACGCGGACGCGCCCAAGAGCATGATCAGCCCCACCACGAGGATCCTCGCCCGTTTCACGGCCTCGAACCTAGACGCTTCGGGCCGAGATGCGGCTCCACGTCCGCGAACCCAAGCGGGAAAAACCCGGCTCGGCGCTCCGCCACACGGGTCGAGCAGATCGAACGACAACGGCCCACCGGAAACCGGTAGGCCGTTCGTCGATCGTTAACCGTCAGCGACGGCTAGAAGGTGTCGCCACCCTCCAACGCCTCTTCGAGCTCAGGTGCCGACGGGGGCTCGAAGCCCTCGATCGCCCGGAACACGATCTGCAGCTCATCGGGCTGGTCATCGTGCGGCTCGACGTCGACGATGATGATTTCCCCGGCACGGAACTCCTTGTGGAGGAGCTTCTCCGACAGCGGATCCTCGACCATGCGCTGGATCGCGCGACGCAACGGTCGGGCGCCGAGGGTGGGGTCGTAGCCCTTGTAGGCAAGATGATCCTTGGCGGCGTCGGTGAGCTCGAGGCCCATTCCCTGGCCGCCCAGCTGCTTGGCGGTGCGGGCGATCATCAGGTCGACGATCCGACGCACCTCGTGCTGAGCGAGCTCGTGGAACACGATCGTGTCATCGATGCGGTTCAGGAACTCCGGGCGGAAGTGGGCCTTCAGTGCGTCGTTGACCTTCTCCTTCATCTTCTCGTAGTTGACCGCTTCGTCGCCTGTACCGAAACCGATCGTGGCCTTCCGCAGATCCGACGTGCCGAGGTTCGAGGTCATGATCAGCACGGTGTTGCGGAAATCGACCGAGCGACCCTGGGAGTCGGTCAGGCGACCCTCTTCAAGAATCTGCAGCAGCGTGTTGAAGACATCGGGATGGGCCTTCTCGACCTCGTCGAACAGCACGACCGAGAACGGCTTCCGGCGCACCTTCTCGGTGAGCTGGCCGCCTTCGTCGTAACCGACGTAGCCGGGGGGCGACCCGATGAGTCGGCTGACCGTGTGCTTTTCTTGGTACTCGGACATGTCGAGCGACAGCAGTGCCGTCTCGTCGCCGAAGAGGAATTCGGCGAGTGTCTTGGCGAGCTCGGTCTTTCCGACACCGGATGGGCCAAGAAAGATGAACGAGCCGGACGGACGCTTCGGGTCTTTCAGGCCGGCACGGGTCCGGCGGATCGCCTGCGAGACGGCCTTGATCGCATCTTCCTGGCCGATGACCCGCTTGTGCAGTTCATCTTCCATACGGAGGAGCTTCTCGGTCTCCTCCTCGGTGAGCTTGTAGACCGGGATGCCGGTCCACAGCGAGAGCACCTCGGCGATGGCTTCCTCGTCGACCTCGTCGAAGAGGTCGAGACCGGAGGCCTTGGCCTCGGACTCCATGGTCTCACGACGGTTGAGGAGCTCTTTCTCTTTATCGCGAAGACGGCCGGCCTCTTCGAACTGCTGACCTTCGACCGCTTCCTTCTTGAGGCGGACGACATCGGCGATTTCCGCTTCGAGTTCTTTGTACTCCGGCGGGGTCTCCATCCGCTTGATCCGCAGACGCGAGCCAGACTCGTCGATCAGGTCGATGGCCTTATCGGGAAGGTGTCGATCGGAAATGTAGCGGTCGGCCAGGTTGGCGGCCGCCACGATCGCCTGGTCCGTGATTGTGACCCGGTGGTAGGTCTCGTAGCGGTCACGCAGCCCCTTGAGGATCTCAATGGTGTGCGCGACCGACGGCTCCTCGACGACGACCTTCTGGAAGCGACGCTCGAGGGCGGCGTCCTTTTCGAGGTGCTTGCGGAACTCGTCGAGGGTGGTGGCGCCGATTGTCTGCAGTTCGCCACGGGCGAGCATCGGCTTCAGAATCGACGCAGCGTCGATCGCTCCCTCGGCGGCGCCCGCACCGACGAGGGTGTGGATCTCGTCGATGAAGAGGACGATGTCGCCGCGGGTCTTGATCTCCTTGAGGACCTTCTTGAGGCGCTCCTCGAAGTCACCGCGGTAGCGCGAACCGGCTACCAGGGCGCCGAGGTCGAGAGTGTAGAGCTGCTTGTTGAGGAGGGTTTCGGGCACCGAGTCGTTGGCGATTGCCTGGGCGAGGCCTTCGACGATCGCCGTCTTGCCGACACCGGGCTCACCGACAAGGACCGGGTTGTTCTTGGTGCGGCGGCTGAGGATCTGCATGACCCGCTCGGTCTCACGGCTGCGGCCTATGACCGGGTCGAGGCTCTTTTCACGCGCCGCCTGGGTGAGGTTGCGGCCGAATTGGTCGAGCACAAGCGAGCCGGACTGGCTGTCGCCGCCGGAACCACCGGCAGTAGCGCCGGCCTTTTCGCCAGAAGCACCACCGCTCTCGCCGCCCGAGCCGGAGCCCGAGTAGCCCGACAGCAGCTGGATGACCTGCTGACGCACCCGGCTGAGATCGGCACCGAGCTTGACGAGAACCTGAGCAGCAACGCCCTCGCCCTCGCGAATCAACCCAAGCAGGATATGTTCCGTGCCGATGTAATTGTGGCCGAGCTGCAGCGCTTCGCGCAGGCTGAGCTCAAGGACCTTTTTGGCACGAGGGGTAAAGGGGATGTGGCCGCTGGGCGACGAGCCGCCCTGACCGATGATCTCCTCGACCTGATTGCGCACCGCTTCGAGGCTGATACCGAGCGACTCTAGGGCCTTGGCGGCGACGCCCTCGCCCTCGTGAATGAGACCAAGCAGGATGTGCTCCGTACCAATGTAGTTGTGGTTGAGCAGGCGCGCTTCTTCCTGCGCCAGCACGACCACTCGCCGAGCCCTGTCGGTAAACCGCTCGAACATCGGGATCTCCCTCCCAGGGTTGGAGAATTTTGGGGGACATGGGCCACAGCCCGTTCGTCAAGTGTACCGGGGCGCCTCGGGCTCTCGCCCTCGGATCCGGTGCGGTACCCAAGGTCAGGAAGGCGGTGTGCCGTCTGCAGGTACAACTTCCAAGTTAGGGAACTTCTCCCCGTTGTGACGAACCGAACCACCGATTGTCACAACGGATGTTCTCGACCCGGTTCAGGGGTCCTGTGGGTGGCCGCCTTGGCCGATCGATCCGCACAGGACGTAGCGTGATCGACATGGCACATCCCCTCGCCATCCTCCCACCGATGGTCGACGACCTTGCCCTCACCGAGGACGAACTCCTTCGCGTCGTCCAAGCAGAGGGCGATTTCCTCACCGAGATCGCCAGCCATCTGATCAACGCGGGCGGCAAGCGGGTGCGTCCCGGCTTCGTGATGGCGTCGGCCGCCGTCCTCGATCCCGCTGGATCGCCGGCCACGCTCGATGTGATCCGTGGTGGCTGTGCCGTGGAACTCGTGCACATCGGTTCGCTGTACCACGACGACGTCATGGACGGCGCCACCACCCGGCGCAGCGTCAAGAGCGTCAACGCCGAGTGGGGCAACCTGCGGGCCATCCTGGCGGGCGACTACCTGCTGGGCCGAGCCTCGGAACTCGCATCCGACCTCGGCACCGAAGTTGCCGGCCTGCTCGCCACCACAATCACCCAGCTCTGCGAGGGCCAGATCCTCGAGCTCGAGTCAGCCTACGACCCGACCCGCACGGTCGAACGCTACGAGCGCTCGATCACCGGCAAGACAGCATCGCTGCTCGCCACGGCCTGTCGCATCGGCGCCATCGTCGGCGAGTTACCTCGCCCGGTTGTCGAATCGCTCACCGAGTTCGGCCTCGCCTACGGCATGGCCTTCCAGGTCGTCGACGACATCCTCGACATCGTCGCCACCGACGAAGAACTCGGGAAGCCTGCCGGCAACGATCTCCTCGAGGGCATCTACACGCTTCCTGCGATCCACGCTCTCGCCGAAGACCACATCGCCGCCCAACTCCGACCGCTTCTGACCAGCAGCATCACCGCCGACGAACGCGATCAGGCCCGGAATCTTATCCGGTCGAGCAACGGCGTCCGTACCGCCCTCGATGTCGCCCAAGGCTGGGCCGACAAGGCCGCCGGCACCCTCACGGACCTGCCCAACACGCCCGGCGCGCAAGCCCTTCGAGCGGCGAGTGCCGACCTGATCGAACGAGCGAACGCACCGCTGAGCTGAGCCGCCGGCCTTCCCCAGGCGGCGCTGCGGCGTTACTCATCATCCTCTGACGGTTCGCCGTCGACGGTGTCGCTCCCGCCGCGGACAGGTTCGGGCTTGAGGGTCGGGAACAGCACCACGTCGCGAATCGTGGTGGTGCCCGTAAGCAACATGATGAGCCGGTCGACGCCGATACCGAGCCCGGCGGTGCCGGGCAGGCCGTAGTCGAGCGCCCGGAGATAATCCTCGTCGACCACCATCGCCTCGTCGTCACCGGCCGCGCCCTCGGCCTCTTGGGCCTCAAACCGCTCGCGCTGGATCACCGGATCGGTCAGCTCGGAGAAGCCGTTACAGAGCTCCCGTCCGGCGACGATCGCCTCAAAGCGCTCGGTATAGCCTGGCCGTTCCCGATGCTCGCGGGACAACGGGGAGACCTCGACCGGGTAGTCAGTGACGAAGACCGGGTCCCACAACTCGGCCTCGCAGGTCTTCTCGTAGATCTCGAGGATGAGTTTTCCGGGGCCGTAGTGGTCCTTCACCTCGACGTCGAACCGCTCGCACAGCACCCGTAGCTCGTCCATCGGCGTTGCGAGACTGATCTCCACACCCGCGTGCTCTGCGATGAGTTCTTCCATCGTGGCGCGGCGCCACGGAGAGGAAAGATCGACGTTACGACCGTCGTACTCGACGGTGGTGGTGCCCAGGACCTGCTTGGCGACACCGGCAACGAGGTTCTCAGTGAGTTCCATCATGTCGGCGTGGTCGGCGTACGCCCAGTAGAGCTCCAGCATCGTGAACTCGGGGTTGTGCCGAGTCGACATGCCCTCGTTGCGGAACACGCGGCCGATCTCGAACACCTTCTCCATGCCGCCGACGACCAGCCGCTTCAGGTAGAGCTCCGGCGCAATGCGCAGGTAGAGATCCTCACCCAGCGCGTTGTGGTGGGTGATGAACGGACGCGCGAGCGCACCGCCGGGGATCGGGTGCAACATCGGTGTCTCGACCTCGATGAATCTCTGACCGCCCAGGATGGATCGCATCGACGCAACGATCTGACTGCGCTTAGCGAACGCATCGCGGGCCTCTTCGGTGACCCACATGTCGACATAGCGCTGGCGATAACGCGTGTCGGGATCAGAGATGCCGTGCCACTTGTCGGGAAAGGGCCGCTGGGCCGAGGCGAGCACATCCCAGCTGTCGACCCGGACGCTGAGTTCTCCGCGACGGGTCATCATCACCACACCAGTGACGGCGATCCAGTCACCGATCGAGAGGCCGGTGAAGTCCTCGAAGGCGGGGGTGGACTTCGCCATGGCGAACAGCTGGATGCGACCGGTGGAGTCCTGGAGCGAACCGAAGGCCAGCTTGCCCTGATCGCGGCGCAACATGAGTCGCCCGGCGATCGTCACGACGACCTCCGTCTCGGCGCCGGCCTCGAGGGTGCTGTGGGCCTCGACGATCTCGGCGGTGGTGTGGGTGACGTCGTAGCGATACGGGAAGTCGGTCATCAGTTGTTCCGGTCGTGCACGATCCGGAGACCGTGGAGGGTGAGAAAGGGCTCGACGTGTTCAATCGTCTCCGACACCGGTGCGATCAGATGGGCAAGCCCGCCAGTGGCCACGACGTTGATCTCGCCGAGGGCATCACCGAAGCGACGAACCATGCCATCGATCATCGCCGCGAAGCCGTAGACCGTGCCGCTCTGGATCGACTCGACCGTCGACTTGCCGACGACGCTTCGGGGCTCGACAAGCTCGATCGCCCGCAACTGGGCGGCGCGGCCGAAGAGGGCATCGAGACTGATCTCGATGCCTGGCGCGATCGCGCCACCGAGGAACTCGCCATTTTCGGAGATCACGTCGAAGTTGTTGCCGGTGCCGAAGTCGACGACCACCGTCGGGCCGCCGTAGAGGTCGTAGGCCGCGATTGCGTTGGCGATGCGGTCGGCACCGACCTCTTTGGGGTTGTCGTACAAGATCGGCATGCCGGTCTTCACGCCGGGTTCGATCACGATGGGCTCGTTCGGCAGGTACCGATTGACCATCTGGCGCAGGTTGGCGAGGATCCGCGGCACACCGGAGCAGATCGCCGTACCGGTGATCTCGGTATCGAAGTCGACGTCGGTCGTGTCGAGCATCGACCGGACCATCACCGAGTACTCATCACTCGTGCGTTCGTGCACGGTCGAGATGCGCCAGTGGTCAATGAGGCCGACCGCTGCCCCTTCACCGGTCTCGGTGTCGGGGTCGTAAAGGCCCAGCACGGTCTGGGTGTTGCCAACGTCGATCGTGAGAAGCACGCCCGACAAGCTACCGGACGCCGGATCAGGCCGATGGTGTAGCGACGAAGACCGGGATGACACGACCGTGACCGGTCGCGGCTTCTTGGTACGCGGTGTAATCGGGGTAGACCGCCTCGCCACGGGCGTACCAGCTGTCGCGCTCCTCACCCTCGAGCTTGCGGATCGTGTAGTCCTTCGGCTCAGGGCCGTCCTGGATCGTCACGTGATCGCGAGCGAGCAGGTTGTAGTACCAGCCCGGATGGGTCGGATTGCCGCCCTTGCTTGCGATGATGCCGTACTCGCCCTCCTGCTCGACTCGCATGAGCGGCACCTTGCGAACCTTGCCGCTCTTGTGACCCACGGTGGTCATCACGATGATCGGAATGCCCGTGTCCATCAAGGTGTTGGCCTCGGTGCCACCGGACTCCTCGTAGCGCTCGACCTGGTCGGCCACCCAACCCCACGTGCTCGGCTCGTACTCGCCTTCGATTGGCATTGCTGTCGTCTCGTTTTCGCTCAGACTGACCGACGCTGGTGCTCGTTCAGACTCGTTCGATGATGATGGCTGGGGCCATGCCGCCACCGGCGCACATGGTGATCAGGCCGACCTGCTTGTCCTGGCGCTCGAGCTCATCGAGCGCCGTGTTGATCAGGATGGCTCCGGTCGCGCCGATCGGGTGGCCCAGCGCCATCGCCCCACCGTTGACGTTGACCTTTTCCCGGTCGAGGTCGAGATCCCGCTGAAACTTCTCCGACACAACGGCGAACGCCTCGTTGATCTCGAAGATGTCGATGTCGTCGACGGTCATGCCGGCCTTCTCCAGCACCTTCCTCGCCGCAGGAACCGGTGCGTTGAGCATGAGGGTCGGGTCGTCACCCATGTTGGCCATCGCCACGATGCGGGCCCGCGGCGTCAGCCCGTGAGCCTTCGTGTAGTCCTCGCTCGCCCAGAGAATGGCGGCCGATCCGTCGACCACGCCTGAACTGTTGCCGGCGTGATGAACATGCTGGATGTCGAGGTCGGGGAACTTCTGGTTGATCAGCTCCCGGAAGGTCTTGGCATCGTCGCTGTGGCGGTAATCGGCCACCATCGGGAACGACGGCGCAAGCGTTGCGAGCGACTCCATCGTGGTGCCCGGCCGCGGAAACTCTTCGCGATCGAGGGCGAGCGTGCCGTTGAGGTTGAACACCGGGACGAGGCTCTTGTCGAAGCGTCCCTCCTTGACCGCGACTTCGGCTCGGTTCTGGGTCTCGACGGCAAGGGCGTCGAGCGTCTCTCGGTCGATGCCTTCGAGCGTGGCGATCGCATCGGCGCAGACGCCCTGATGCGATTGCGGGTGGATCTTCTGCAGGTGCGCATTGCCCGCACCCATCGGAAGCATGCCCTTCTTCGGCAACGACATCATCTCGGTGCCGCCGGACACAACGAGATCCTCGAGCCCGGCCTTCACCGAGGCAGCTGCGATGTTCGCGGACGTGATGCCCGAGCCGCAGAAGCGATCAAGGGTGACGCCACTGGCCTTCATGTCGTAGCCGGCGTCGAGCGCCGACATCCGGCCGATGTCGCCGGACTGTTCCATGACCTGCGAGCTCGTACCCCACACGACGTCGTCGACCTCGGCGGTGTCGAATCCATTTCGCTCTTGCAGCGCTTTCAGCACGGTCGAACCGAGGTGCTGGGGGTGGAGGTGGGCAAGCGAACCCTTGCCCTGCTTACCGATCCCTCGGGGGGTGCGGCAGGCGTCGATGATGTAGGCCTCAGACATCTTGTAAGGCTGTCACGCCGGCTTGCCGGGCACCATTCCGCCGTCGTTGTCGATGAGCCGGGCCTTGCCAAAACGAACGGCGACAAGCAGTCGCACCTCGCCGTGGAGTGGCCCGTCGGCGACCAGCGTCTCGGCCTGCACGGCGGCGACGTAGTCGAGCGTGGCGAGTGATGCGGTGGCGACGGTGTCGGCCATCACGGCCTCGACCATGGCCGGGTCGGTTTCGCCCTTGGCGATCACAGCGAGCCCTGCATCGAGGGCCCGACGCAGGACCGGCGCCTCGGCTCGCTCGTCGGAGGTGAGATAGATGTTGCGGCTCGACATAGCGAGCCCGTCAGGCTCGCGCATCGTCGGGCACGGCACGACCTCGACCGGCATTGAGAGATCAGCAGCCATCCGGGTGACAACGGCGACCTGCTGCCAGTCCTTTTCCCCGAAGTACGCCCGGCACTCCCCCATGATCGAAAAGAGCTTGGCCACCACTGTGACGACCCCGGCGAAGTGCTCGGGCCGGGACGCCCCTTCGAGCGGCGCAGCAAAGGGCGGGACATCGACGACCGTGGCCATCGGGCCGGGGTACATCTCCTCGGCCGACGGGGCGAAGAGCAGGTCGACTCTGGCGTCTGCGCAGCAGTCGGTGTCGCGGGCGAGGTCGCGGGGATAGCTCCCGAGGTCCTCCCCTGCCGCAAACTGCAGCGGGTTGACGAAGATCGAGACGATGGTGATGTCGTTGGCCGCAACCGACGCCCGCATCAAGGACTGATGGCCAGCGTGAAGGGCGCCCATCGTCGGCACGAAGCCGATCGAGCGGCCCGCACAGCGGTGGGCATCGAGCATCCGCCGAACCTCGGCGATCGAGCCCAGAACCACCGACTCGGTCACGCTTCGCCTTCCATCGCCGCCAACCGGCGTGCTTCAGCAAGCATTGCCTCGTACGCCGCCAACTCGCGCGGGGCGCGGCGGCCAATCGCTTCCCTATGGGCGACCAGCGTCGCCTCGTCGCCCCGAGCGGCGGGTCCGGTCAGCGCTGCAGAAGGGCCGAGCGTCGCGGCGTTCTCCGCACTACCGAGGGCGAGCGCAAGGAGCGCGTCGGCCGGCACGCCGGCCGACGCACCGAGACGTTGGGCGTGGCCGAGAAGGGCGACCAGATGGTTCGATGCGGCTGCAGCGGCGGCGTGATAGAGGGCACGGTCGTCGTTGGCGATTTCGAATGTGCGGCCCCCGAGCGCAGCGGCAAGGTCGGCGACCATCGGATCACCGGCGACAGCGAACCAGCCCCCCGTCAATCGCTCGGCACCGATCTCGGCATCCGGCAACGACATCAACGGGTGCAGGGCGGCCCGACGATCGTGTGGGGCGAGTACGTCAAGCCCGAGCGAGCCGGCGACATGGGCCACCACGGCTCGGCCAGGCCGAATTGCTGCCGCGACGTCAGCGACGACGGTGTCAGGCGTGGCGATCAACACCAGGTCGACATCAGCGGCGTCGTCGATCGCCACTCCTCGCCTGCGCATGTCGATCACGTCCCAGTCGACGAGGTCGTCGATCGCCTTCGCGAACGAACGACCAGCCCGACCGGCGCCGATCACCCGGACCGTGGCGGCCACGGTGCTCACTGCTCGTCCAGCCGCCCGAGGTTGCGAACGCCTTCGCCGGTCGCAGCAGCGGCGACGTCGTAGCCGTCGGGCACGAGATCGGGTGCAAGGTCGGCCAAGGGCACCAGCACGAAGGCGCGCTCGAACATCCGCGGATGCGGGACGAGGAGTTCCGGCGGATCGTCGACGGTCTCCCCGTCGACCCACAGCAAATCGACGTCGAGGGTGCGCGGGCCCCAACGGACCGTTCGAACCCGCTCGGCTTCGCGCTCTCGTTCGCGACACACCTTGAGAAGCTCGTGGGGAGTGCGGGCGGTGTCGAGTTCGACCACCACGTTGAGGAAGGGTTCCTGCTCCACTCCGCCGACCGGATCGGTCTCATAGGCGTCGGAGACGGCAACGACGTCGGGGATAGCGGCCACGGCAGCGCTCAAGTACTGGACCCGGTCACCCATGTTCGAACCGAGCCCGAGCAGTGCGCGTCGGGTGGTGGTCATCGGGTGACAGTGAGCCGCATCCCGCTCGAGGCAAGATCCTGTGTGACCGGCGGTCGCAACTTGCGGACTTCGACCACTACCGAATCAATGCGCTCATCTTCGAGGATCGCCTCGCCGACACGCTGCGACATCCGCTCGAATAACTGGAACGTCTCTCGCTCGGTGACCCCCTCAATGCGAGCAAGCACTGCGCCGTAATCGATCGTGTGATCGAGCACATCGTCGTGGGTGGCAGCAACGACATCAGCGTGGATATCGATATCGAACTCGTAGGGCTGGTGGCGATCCTGCTCCTCGGGCAATGCACCACAGATGCACATCAGGCGCAGGCCACGAAGCTGGATAACGGTGCTCATCAGTCGTGGTCCGGCTCGGCGACACCGCCGTCGTCGATCTCGTCGTCGGCGGTGTGGGCGAACGCATCGACCGGGACCTCCGAGGCCGGGTCGCAGCGGTCGACCATTGCGACGAGTTCGCGGGCGACCTGGCCGAGCTCCCGCTCGAACAGTCGCTCTGTGATCGAGATGGCCTGCGGACCGTTGGGGACAAGCCCCATCCACAACAGATACGCGGCGACGAGGCCAGTGATGCGCTCGCCGAGTTGCTCGCGATGCACCACGATCTTGTCGCCGGCAGCAACATGGTCCCGGATGGTGGCCATCGAACGGGTGAGGCTCAACGGGCCAGCCGACGGGCCACTGAACGGCACGTGGTGGAACGGCACCCCCATCTCTTCGTAGTTGTGCAGGTTCTGGTTCGAGCTGCACATCGATACGACAAAGTCGAAGTTGTTCTGCCGGATCCAGATGATCTCTTCTTGGCGACGAATCTTGCGATGCGCCGAGCTGTAGCCGCCCGGTCGCTCGCACACCGCCACCTTGTCCTTGATCACCCAGGTGAAGTGGCGGGGTTCGATTCCTTGTGCCCACTTGCCTCTCATCGTGCGATCACCCCCACGGCGTGGACGGTAGCCCGCACATCGTGAACTCGGACCATGTCCACCCCCAAAAAACCACCCCACGTGGCCATGGCGAGCGAACCCTCCAGCCGGTCGTCGGTCGGAACGGGTTCGAGAACACCGCCGTGGACGGTGGCGTCGCTCGCGGCGTGTAGATCACCGATGCTGCGTTTACGGCTGACCCCCAGCAGCACTGGGGCGAGCGCCGTGAACCGGTCGAGGTTCGCCACGAGATCGAGGTTGTGCTCGAGGGTCTTGCCGAACCCCACACCGGGATCAACCCAGATCTGTTCGACGCCGGCGGCCTGGCCCCGGGCGACCGCGTCGACGAGGAACGCGTGAGCCTCTTCGACAACGTCGTCGTAGGCGGGATCGTCCTGCATGGTCTCGCTCGGACCGCCAGCGTGCATGGCGATCCAGCCAGCACCGTGGGCGGCGGCGACCGACTCGAGCGACGCACTGACGTCGTTGACGATCGTCGCGCCGGCGACGAGCGCAGCCTCAGCGACCTCGGCCTTGGTGGTGTCGATCGACACGATCGTGCCGGAGCGGGCAGCAACGATGCCCTCGATCACCGGAACGACACGAGCGAGTTCGGTTGAGGGGTCGACCGGCGCGGCGCCGGGACGGGTCGACTCGCCCCCGACATCGACGGCGGCGGCACCCTCGTCGAGGAGCGCGATTGCATACGCGACCGCAGCCTCCGTGGTGTCGAATCGGCCACCGTCGCTGAAAGAGTCAGGGGTGGCGTTGACGATCCCCATCACCCTCGGCATGGTGGATTAGTCCTGACCCAGGAATCGCATCGCCTCGGCGCGAGTGGCGACGTTGGCACGGAAGATACCAGTGACCGACGAGGTCACAGTCGAGCTGCCGGCTTTGCGAACACCGCGCATCGACATGCACAGGTGCTC
>CAJWHS010000041.1 GCA_913041415.1 uncultured Acidimicrobiaceae bacterium
TCGAACACGACGGGGTCTCCGTCGCCTTGGTCGGAGACACCAACCCGTGTGAAGGCGTCGATCTCCTCGCAGCTGGCGCCGATGCCTACCTGCAGTCGGTCATCCGCAAGGACCTTGTCCGGCAGATCCCCATGGAGATGATCCAGGACATCCTCGACTACCACTCTGATGTGGTCGAGGCCGCTCAGACCGCAGCCCGGGTCGGGGCCAAGCGGCTGATGCTGACCCACATGGTCCCGGCGCCACCCGCAGAGCAGTACGACGCCTGGATTGCCCTCGCCGCCGAGCATTTCGACGGCGAGATCATTCTGGGCGACGACCTGACGACCGTCAGCATCTGATCGCCGTCGGAGGATCCGGTCGGTCCGCTAGTTTTCGGACCCATGGCTGGTGGTCTCGTAGGTCTGTTCGACGATGTCGCCGCGCTGGCGAAACTCGCAGCGTCGTCGATCGACGATGTCGGCGCGGCGGCGGGTCGCGCCTCGATGAAGGCGGCCGGTGTCGTCGTCGACGATGCCGCGGTCACCCCGCAGTACGTCCAAGGCCTTGCTGCCGAGCGCGAACTCCCGATCATCAAGAAGATCGCCCGTGGCTCGCTGCTCAACAAGCTTGTGTTCATCCTCCCGGCGGCGATCCTGCTCAGCGAAATAGCCCCCACCCTTGTCGAGATCATCTTGATCTGCGGCGGTTCGTTCCTCGCCTACGAGGGCGCCCACAAGATCCTCCACGCCCTCGCCGGCGGCGATCATGACCATGACGTGCCGGTCGTTATGGTCGGCCCCGAAGCCGAAGCGGCCACCGTCACAGGCGCAGTCCGCACCGACTTCATCCTGTCAGCCGAGATCATGGTGATCTCGCTCAAGGAGGTCATCGACGAGCCGTTGGTGACCCGCGGCATCATCCTCGCCATTGTCGCCGTGCTGATCACCGTGGTCGTCTACGGCGCCGTCGCGCTCATCGTGAAAATGGACGATGTCGGCCTCCAGATGGCACAAAGCGATTCGGAGAGCTCACAGCGAACGGGCCGCAGCCTGGTCGCTGCCATGCCGAAGGTACTGAAGACGCTCTCGGTGGTCGGTACTGCCGCGATGCTGTGGGTCGGCGGCCACATCCTTCTCGTTGGCTCCGAGGAACTCGGCTGGCACTTCCCGTACGACGCCGTGCACGACGCCGAGTACGCCGTGGCGGATCTTCCGCTCGGCGGACTCGTCGGCTGGAGCGTCAACACCCTGATCTCTGCGGTCGTCGGCTTCTTCTGGGGGCTGATCGTGGTGGGGGTGGTGGCGTCACTGCCGAAGGGAAGCCACCCTTCTGAGCCGGATGACGCCCCCGCCGGTCATCACTGATCCAGTCGTCGGGCGAAACTGAGTTCGTGACCATCGGGGTCGCGGATGTGGAAGTAGCGCTCACCCCAGGGAGCATCCGACGGGGCGAACTCCGGCGCATGGCCGGCCGCGATCGCCGTGTCGTGGATCGCATCAGGAGAGTCGACGTGGAAGATCACTCGACCCCACCGAAGTCCGGGTGCCTCTCCGGTCTGTTGAAGGTTGACGAAGTTCGAACCAAACGACAGCGAGGTGAACAGCGCATCTGCACCGCCGTAGACGATCTCGCCGCCGAGGTCGGTGTAGAAGCCGACCGATGCCGCCATGTCGGTGACCACGAACGTGATCGCGTTGATCTCCATCGACACGATTGCCTCCCTACCGCCCGAAGGCGGCGAAGGCGCCCCCGTCGAGTAGGGCTCGCCGAACCGGCTTGAGGAGATCGATCAGGCGGGCGGTTCGGTCGGGACCGACCGCCTCAACCATCGGGAGTGCGGCCCGATTAGTCCGTCGCTCGATGTCGGCGCGGAATGCTTCGCCCATCTCGGTAAACGATTCGTCCTCCTGTACGAGGCCGCGAGCGACAAGCCGAGCGACGCCGGCATCCCACTGCTCGCCGGGCCACTGGCGGGTGGCCGTGAGCGCCACCTTCGGGACGATGCCGGTCGCAGCATGCAGGATCAGCGCCTCGATCGGGTCAGCCGGTGCGGCGACCAAGGCAGCGACGTGGGCGTCCCCCCGCCACTCGCGCAGGATCGTGATCCGCTGCCAGAGCCGCTCCCACGGTTCGTCAGTTTCGGGCGTGGCCCGGTTGCCGGCGGCCAGTGGTCGTCCAGCATCGCCGACACCGGCGATCATCTGACCTGCGATATCCGTGGCTTCGGCGAGGAGTTCGGCATCGAGATCCGGCTCGACCCGGCGGAGGGCTCGCCCTGCTGCTCGGATCCGTGCCTGCTGGATCTCGGTCGGATCGGCGAACGACCACGCCGCAGGAATCACGGCAGCCACGAGGGCCGGGTTGAAGTTGTAGAAGGTGGCCACGACGACCTCGGCGGGGACCGGCCCGAGTGCCGCCCCTCGGCTCGCAAAGTAGTGATGATCGGCGGGCAGGCCGAGGGCGGCGAACTCCTCGCTCGCTTCCGGCGCGAAGTAGATGAAGCCATGCACGAGGTTGGTCATCGACCCGAGCCGGCCGGAGAGTTCGAGGACATCGCTCATGCCCGCAACCTAGGTGGGCGCGCCCGTCTGGGCATGATCAATGGACGCTTCGACCGTCGTCGGCTGGGCGGCACTGTCACAGCGACGTTCAGCCGTTCGGTCATTGGGTGACCACCAACGGCTTACGTCGGTGCGGGGTCTGACGTTTCGGCGGCGAAGATCGACAGCGCTTCGAGCATGGCGTCATCGAACCGCACCGGTCGCCCCCGCTCATCGATCAGCGCCGCTCGGAGGTCCTGGCTGCAGATGAGCTCATCGCCCCGCAGGATCCGTTGGCGCCAGGTCGTGGTGACCCGCTTGAATTCCAGCACTTCGGTCTCGATCGTCAACTCGTCGAGTTCCTCGGCGCTGGCGTGGAACTTTGTCTGGATCTCCGACACGACGATCGAGCGACCGTTCGCTCGCATGCTCGCCAGCGAGTAGCCCGCTTCCGCCAGCAACTCGACCCGGGCCGACTCGAAGTACGAGACGTACACGGAGTGGTTGACGTGGTTGTACGGGTCAAGTTCGTAGAACCGGACCCGGATGGTCGTGCGATGCGCGGTCACGGGACGAGAACCTAGTGGTCCGGTGGTGGCTGGACCTGTGTGGTGCTGAGACCGGCGCCGGGGGCTGAGCTCAGGAACGGGGCCGAAGCCGCCCGATCACCCGGAGGCTTCCAGCGACCGGAACATGGCCGAACTCTCGCGAATCCGCTCGAGTGGCATCGGGGTTGTCGCTGCTGATCGTCATGTCGTCGTCCCGCACCGACGCCACTCGTTTTACCAACCACATGCTCGGGTTATAGGGGTGGCGAAGCACGCGAACTTGCCCGACGCTCGCTCTTTTGCTCCTCGAGGCGAAAATCAAGTCGCCGTTCGCGTAGCTTGGGAGCATCGAGTCGCCCTCCACAACGAATCGGCGAATCGGTGCGAAAGCCATAGCGGGCAACATACGCCCGATCCCGAACAGAAGGTGACCCCACCCATGATGAACCGTCTCTTCGACGGCGCCGAGAAGGCTCAGGCCCACTGCGACCTCTACTGCGGCGTCTACGATCCCGCGCAGGCAAAGATTGAGGCCCTGTCGTGCCTCAAGACCATCGCCAAGTACCACGGCTCCGACGATGAGCACTTTCGTGCCCGCTGCATCATCGTCAAGGAGCAGCGCGCCGAAGAGGTGAAGCACCACCTGATGGTCCTGTGGGCCGACTTCTTCGCCCCCGCCCACTTCGAGGCGTTCCCGAACCTCCACCAGCTCTTCTGGGACGCGGTCCACCAGGCCGGCGAGGTGAAGAAGTCCACCGATGCCGCCGTCTGCGAGCAGCTCCTCACATACATCGATGAGATTGCCGACGTGTTCTGGCAGACCGACAAGGGCAAGGACATGGGCGTCTACCCGCCCACCTGATCCTGTCGATCACCTGATCTCGACGATGGCGAGGCCTCCGGGCCTCGCCATCGACGTTTTGGCCTCGCCGGCGCAGGATTGCTCGAGGCCGCAGGAACGGGTGGCGGTCAGAGGACAATCGGCCCGTATTCAACCCGGCCCGATCCGCTAGCATCGGGGCGTACCGGCCTCCCCCAAGGGTCACGTTGATCTGGATTCTGCTGGTGTCCCACCTCGTCGGGGTGGTCGCCGTTCTCTCACTTCCGAACCCCCGCCCTGCCTTCGTCGTCGCGCTTGCGGCGCCGTTGGTGAGCGCTGCGTGGGCTGCTTCCAAACTCAGCGGTGGTGAGGTCGATACTGCCCGCCTCGACTGGGTCGAGGGCCTTGATCTCGCCTTCAGCTTCCGGGTGGGGCCGCTCGGTGCTCTGCTCGCCGTCCTCGTTTCCGGTATCGGCGTTCTCATCTTCGTCTATGGCCACGGCTACTTCGGCGGTGGCGATCGCCGAGGCTTCGCCGCAACCTTGCTCGCGTTCAGCGGCTCCATGCTCGGCCTCGTCTGGGCCGACGATGTCTGGACGCTCTTCTTGTTCTGGGAGGCCACGTCGGTCACCTCGTTCCTGCTCGTCGGCACCAAGTCCACCGACAGCACGGCGGTGACCGCAGCTCGTCGGGCGTTGCTGGTCACCGTCGCAGGTGGCCTCGTCCTGCTCGCCGGCCTCCTTGTTCTCGTCGACGTCGCAGGCACGGCGACCCTCAGCGAGATGGGTCCCGTCACTGGCGATCAGGCGACCGTCGCCGCTGTGCTCGTGCTGGTCGGCGCGTTCACCAAGTCCGCCCAGCTGCCCTTCCACGTCTGGTTGCCGGGCGCCATGGCCGCCCCGACCCCGGTGAGCGCTTACCTGCACTCCGCCACCATGGTGAAGGCGGGCATCGTGTTGATCGGGGTGATGCACCCCGTGCTCGGGGCGGTCGACATCTGGTCCGGTCTCGGCGTCACAGTCGGCCTGCTCACGATGTTCTGGGGCGCGATCGGCGCCCTGCGCCACGCCGACGCCAAGCTCGTGCTCGCCTGGGGCACGGTCAGCCAGCTCGGCCTGATGACCGCCATGATGTCGCTCGGCAGCGGGAAGGCCATCTTCGCGGCCGTCTCGCTCGTCGTGGCCCACGCAGTTTTCAAGGCGGCCCTTTTCATGGCCGTCGGCGAGATCGACATCCGCACCGGCAGCCGTGATCTTCGCTCCCTGTCGGGGCTCCGTGCCTCGATGCCGGTCGCGTTCTGGGTCATGGTCTTCGCCGGACTGTCGATGGCCGGTGTGCCACCGCTGCTGGGCTTCCCTGCGAAGGAAGCGGCCATCGAGGCGTCGCTCAACGAGTCCGGTGCCTCCGGGGATCTCATCCTCGCCGGCGTCACGATCGGCTCGGTGCTCACCGTCGCCTACACCACTCGCCTCGTGCTTGCGCTCTTCTCCGACAAGGGCGGCGAGCCCACCGAGGTGGCACCGTTCCGGTGGGCGGCTGCAGCGCCGTCGGTGCTGCTCTCTGTACTCGGTGTTGTCGGGTACGTCCTGGCGCCCAGCGTCACCGACTGGGTCGTGCCGGCTGCCGCCACGCTCGAAACCAAGTCGGCGGGGTACGCGTTGCTTCGGTGGCCGGGTCTCGACAGCACGGCCTTCTGGATCTCGATGGGCATCGTCGCCGGTGGCGCGATCATCGGTGCGGCAGCCGCTCGCCATTCGTCGCCGCCCGAAACGGTCGGTGCCAACAATGTCGACCGGCTTGTCGACCGCACCCTCGATCTCGCAAAGTGGATCACCGGCCGTGTCCAGCACGGTTCACTACCGATCTACCTCGTCGTGATGGCCCTCGCGGCTTCGCTTGCCGTCATCCCATTCCTCGGCTCGATCGATGCCGATCAGCTCCACGCCTGGGATCGTCCGTTGCAGGCCGGCATGGGTACAACGGTCGTTGCGGCTGCGATCGCTGTTGCCGTCATCCGCTCCCGGATCGGGGCCGCACTCGCGCTCGGCGTGGTCGGCCTCGGGGTATCCGCCCTCTTCCTCATCCAGGGGGCGCCCGATCTGGCGCTCACGCAGCTGTTGGTCGAGACCGTCATCGTCGTCGGCTTCGTGATCGGCCTCGGCGGCCTCACCACCCAATTCCCCGCCAACGGCTTCGTGTGGCGCAGCGTTCGCATCGGTACGGCCGTGCTTGCCGGTGCAGCCGTTACTGCTGCGCTTCTCGCTTCGGCCGAGAACACGCCGTCCAACCGTGAGGCACTCGTCGCTGTCGCGGTCGATGAGGGCGGTGGCAACAATCTCGTTAACGTGATCCTTACCGATCTGCGTGCACTCGACACCCTGGGAGAGGTCGTCGTGTTGGTCGTGGCCGCGATGGGCGTGCTGGCCCTGAGTCGGGCCGACACTGCACGCGGTGGTGGTGCCCCGCTTTCGGACGATGTGCGGAAGGGGCGCCGATGATTCGCGGTCGTTCGCCCGTTGTCCGCAGCGCGATCCGTGCCGCAAGTCCGCTTGCGCTCCTCGTTGCCGCCTTTCTTTTCTTCGCCGGCCACAACCAGCCCGGTGGTGGTTTCGCAGCCGGCCTCGTGATCGGCGCAGTTGTCGCGCTGCGGACCGTCGCCGGCATTGGCCGGCCCCAGGACGCCACCCGTTGGTTCGCTGTCGGTACCGCACTGGTCTCGGTGGTCGCCCTCGCTCCGCTGCTCGGCGGTGAGCCGTTGCTTGATCAGGTCATCGTCTCCGAGACCGTGCCGCTGCTCGGCAAGGTCAAGTCCGGGAGTGCGTTGGTGTTTGACGCGGGGGTCACGGCGATCGTCGTCGGCCTCTTCGTCGCTGTCTTTGACGGCCTCGACGCCGACGAACTCGGCCGCGACGAGGTGCAGGTATGAGCGTCACTCTCGCCCTCGTCGTCGGTGGCCTGACCTCGGTCGGTGTCTACCTGATCACCTCCCGGTCGCTCACCCGCCTGCTGCTCGGGTTCGCCCTGCTCGGCCATGCGGCTGTGCTGGCGCTGCTCGCCGCCGGTGGTGAGGCCGGCGAGCGTCCCATTTCGGGTGACGCTCCGGTGGCCGAGCTGTCCGACCCGCTGCCCCAGGCGTTCGCCCTCACCGCAATCGTGATCTCGTTCGGCCTGACGCTCTTCCTGCTGGCCCTTGCTCGCCGGCAGGCCCAGCTCACAGGCGACGACCTCGTTGAGGACGATCTCGAAGATCGCCGCATCGCCCTCGAGACCGAAGCCGAGGGGGACGACGCATGACCGCGCTCGTCGGCCTCCTCGTCGTCGTCCCGATGCTCGCCGCTGCGGTCGGCTTCGTCGCCGGTGAGCGGCAGTGGGTCCGCGACATCCTCACCGTCGGTTCGCTCGCGGGCGCAACGGCGATCGCCGGCATCCTGCTCGCTCACGTCGAGTCCGAGGGAACGGTCGTGCTTCGCGTTGGCGACTGGGATCCCGAACTCGGCATCGTCCTCGTCGTCGATCTGATGGCGGCGCTCGTCCTGCTGGTCGCGATGGCCACGATCCTGGTGGTACAGCTCTTCGCCATCGGGCAGCGGCGCACTGCGTGGGGCGCTGACCCCCAGCTGTCCGGGCCACTGCTGCTGGTGCTGACCTCCGGGGTGGTGCTCGCCTTCCTTACCGGCGACCTCTTCACGCTCTTCGTCGCCTTCGAGTTGATCCTCGTTTCCAGTTATGTCCTGCTGACCCACCAGGGCCGGCGCGGCCAGATCCGTTCGGGCATGACCTATGTGGCGATGAACCTCTTCGCCTCGACCCTCTTCCTCGTCGGCCTCGCCATCGTCTACGCCTCGACCGGCACGGTCAATCTGGCCCTGCTGGCCGAGCGCATCCCCGAGCTCGACGATCCGCTGCGATGGGGCATTGGCCTGTGGTTCCTCGTCGTGTTCGGCACCAAAGCCGCCATCTTCCCGCTGTTCTCCTGGCTTCCCGACAGCTACCCGACGGCGCCCACGACGATAACCGCCGTGTTCGCCGGCTTGTTGACCAAGGTCGGGGTGTACGTCCTGATTCGGTTCCATGTGTTGACCGGCATGGACGATCTCGGGCCGCTCATCCTCACCCTCGCCGGCCTGACGATGGTGATCGGCGTTGCCGGTGCGCTCGCTCAGGACGACGTCAAGCGCATCCTGTCGTTCCACATCATCAGCCAGATCGGCTACATGCTGATGGGCCTCGGCCTGTTCACCCTTGCCGGCATCGCCGGTGCCATCGTCTTCCTCGTGCACCACATCCCGGTGAAGACGGTGCTGTTCCTCGTCGGCGGGCTCATCGAGGAGCGTGAGGGAACCTCGGCGCTGGACAAGATCGGTGGGCTTGCTCAGCGTCAGCCGCTGCTCGCCGTGTTGTTTGCGCTGCCGGCGCTCAGCCTCGCCGGTATCCCGCCGTTCTCGGGCTTCGTCGCCAAGCTGGCGCTCGTCGATGCCGGTATCGAGAAGGTGGTGGTGCCGATCGTCGTCATCGCCCTCGCGAACAGCGTCCTCACCCTCGTGTCGATGGTGAAGATCTGGACCGGGGTGTTCTGGGGTTCCGGCGACGACGAATCCGCAACCCCCATCCGGATCCTTCGTCCCGGTCACCGCTTGATGGTTGGTGCCACGGCGGTTGCGCTGATCGCTTCGCTTGCGATCGCGGCGTCCTTTGGTCCGCTTTGGGATCTGGGCGAGCGTGCTGCTGCCGACTTGCTCGACTCGAGGGCCTACATCGAGGCGGTGGTTTCGTGAGGCTCCTGCGGCGTCACTTCCCGATCCGTCGGGTGATCCTCATCGTCGGCCTTGTCGCCGCGTGGTGTGCGCTCTGGAATCGGTTGTCGATCGCCAACATCGTGTCGGGTCTGCTGATCGCGGTCATCGTGAGCCACCGCAGCATCGGCCCCGCCGGCATCGGTGGGGTCCGCCTGCGCCCCCTCCTGAAACTCGGTGCGATTGTCGGGCAGGACCTCGTCATGTCGACGTTCAACGTCGCCTATGAGGTCATCACCCCGACCGACTCCACCGAGGAAGCGATCATTGGTGTCGATCTACCCAGCAACGCTCGGGCCCACATGATGCTGATTGCGGTTGCGGTCACCGTCACGCCGGGCACCGCCGTGATCGACGTCGATCCCGACACCAGCCGGATCTATCTCCACATCCTCCACGCCGAGCGGGCCGACGCCACTGCGGAGCATGTGCAGGAACTCGCCGACCTTGCCTGTCGGGCCCTCCCGATGCCCACCGATTCCGAGGTGCCGTCGTGATCGCCAGTATTGCGCTCATCGTTTTCGGGCTCACGTTCGTCGCTGCCGGTATCCGTGCGGCCATCGGCCCGACGCTCGCTGATCGTGTCGTCGCCCTGGATGTCGGCGTCGTGTCGATCATGAGTGCGGTCGCCGTGGATGCGGCCGACACCGGCTCGACCCGCCTCGTTCCGGTGCTCGCCGTCATGGCGATCGTCGGGTTCACGGCCACCGTCGCTGCGAGCCGCTTCATCGAGTACGAGGAGAGTGCGACATGAGCCCAGTCGCCGCCGCCTTCGTCCTGCTCGGCAGTTTTGTGTCGTTGCTGTCCGGCATCGGCATGCTGCGGTTCCGCACCCCCTACGCCCGGTTCCACGCAGCCGGCAAGGCCAGCCCGATTGCCTTCTTGCTTGTCGCGGTCGGCGCGTCGCTTGAGACCGGCTGGGCCGGTCGCGCTGAGTTTGTCGTCGTGGCGGCGGCTCTTGTGTTGACCCTGCCGGTGGCGGTGCATCTCTTGTTCCGGGCCGTGCATCGCACCGAACCCGTGCCGATCGGGCGCGACGATCTGGCCGCCGACACCGGCATCGATCACGACTGACCCTCAGGCACCGGTCCGGATGAATCCGGACAATTGTTTGCATTGTCCGGACAGCGGGGGCAGATTGCAGGCCATGCCAGTCGTGCCGCTCAACCGCGCTGATCCGATGCCGTTGTGGGCGCAGCTCGAGGCTGATCTGCGCCGGCGCATCGATGTGGGGGAATTCAGCGACGGTCGGTTCCCGACTGATCTTGAGCTCACCGAGGGCTACGCAGTCAGTCGCCACACCGTGCGCGAAGCGATCCGCCATCTCAATAAGACGGGAATCCTGAAGCGTGAGCGGGGCCGGGGCACGGTCATCAACCGCAGCGAGTTCGAACAACCGCTCGGCACCTTGTACTCGCTGTTCCAGTCGATCGAGTCGACTGGAACCGAGCAGACCAGCGAGGTGTTGGATCTGGCGGTCGTCGCCGACTCGGTTGCTGCGGCCCGGCTTGAGATCGATGAGGGCACCGAGTTGTTCCATCTCGCCCGGCTCCGGCGAGCCGGCGGAGAGCCGCTCGCCGTCGACCGCGCGTGGCTGCCGCTGGCGGTTGTCGAGCCGTTGCTTTCGGTCGACTGGACCCACACGGCGCTCTACGACGAAATGAGTCGGATCGGTGCCCCAACGCCGACCGCTGGTTGGGAACGGCTTTCCCCGCTCGTACCGCCGCCAGCGGACCGTGCGCTTCTCGACCTTCCGTCGGGGGCCGCCGTCTTCGGGCTCGAGCGGCTCGGTATCTACAACGGCACACCGGTCGAATGGCGAACGACCGTGATCCGCGGTGATCGCTATCGCTTCGTGTCCGAGTGGTCGCCGAGCGGTCGGGCCGAGCTGCGCCCTGCAGCCGACTGACCGTCCTCGAGGGATCCGGCCATGACGATCCCCACCGACCGACCCGGAACCGCCCTGCTCGTCGTCGACGTGCAGGGCGCGGTGGTGGAGCGCTCGATTCGCCGCGACGAAGCCGGAGCCAAGACGCTGATGCTTAAGGCGTGCGGCCCGGATCCCAAGACCGAGCTCGTGGTGATCGCCGAGGTCACCGTGCGCCTCCGGCGGCGACTCAGGCGAGTTCTGCCAGGCGATCGAGTGCGTCGACATCGAGGGCATGCCGTGCATGCCGGTTGAGCATCAACGCAAACAGGTTGTTCCCGCGTTCGGTTTCGGTTGCCATGATCGTGGCGGTGATACCGACGACGATGCCGTGCAGCGACGCAAGCGTGTACTCGTTCCAACAGGTCTCGGCGTCGTAGCCGACGCCGTAACCGGCGAGAAGATTGCGGTAGGTGGCGAGCTGATCTTGCTCGACCTCTCGGCGCCGAGCCGGATCGATGGCGGCGCCGAGCAGGTAGGCGACGTCGGAGACTGAGGCGCCGATGGTCAGGGTCTGCCAGTCGACGACGGCGAGTGGTGGGGCGTCGTCCGTTCGGCCGAAGAGGAAGTTGTCGGGCCGGAAGTCGGCGTGGACGAGCCCCTCGGTTGCGATCTCGCGATGGAGCCATAGCGAGGCGAGCTCGACGAAACGGCGCAAGACCGGGATGGTGTCGTCGTCGAGGCGACCGTCGAGGCGATCGAGACACATTGGAAGGAACATCTCGAGGATCCCGGCCATCGCAGTCCGGGCTTCGTCGCCGCCACGGAGATCCTGCAGGGCGGTGTGCCCGGCACCCCACGACGGCCCATGCAACCGGGCGGCCTGTTCGACGGCGAGCAAGAGTTCGTCGTCGGTCGCCTCGGTGAACTGGTCGCCCGCCTCCGACTGGGCCATGTCCTCAAGGACGAGCGCAAAGTCGACTGCAGCCGGATCGATGTCGACGGCCAGCGGACGCGGTGTGCAGACCTCTACGAGGTCGACGATCTCTCGATAGAAGAGACATTCCTTGGGGTAGAGCCCCTGGTCGAAGCCGATCTTACGGACACCTGGATCGTCGGCTGGCACCTTCACCACGACCGAGGTCGCCTCGTGGCCGGTGATCGAGAACCGGGCGTTGCGCCCAATCTGTCCGGTGCCGATGAAGCCGTCGAACGTGGCGCGCTCGGCGCCGATCTGCGCGGCGACCCAGGCGGGGTCGAGTCCTCGGGTGGTCGGTTCACTCACGGAAACAGCCTTGCGGGTGGCCTGGCTCCTAAGCAAGCACGGTGGTCACCCGATGTCGTCGAGGAGGGCGCTCGCAAGCGACGGCAGCGTTGTGCCCGTTGGCCACACGGCCCGGAGTTCGCGGGCGACCGACAGGCTGGGCACGTCGACCTCCACCAACTGTCCAGCGACGACTTCCGCATCTACAGCGAGCCGGCTGATCACGGTGGGGGAGTTGCCGTGAACGACGGCGGCCCGAACGGCTGATGTCGAGCCGAGTTCGAGCACGGCGCTCGGTTCGCCGAGGCCGAGATCCCGCAAGGCCGCCGCCAGTGCAGCCCGGGTGCCGGAGCCCGCCTCGCGCATCACCAGTGGGGTGGCAGCGAGGGCCTCGACCGGCACCGTGCGAGGTGTTGCCCACGGATGGCTGGGCGCTACAACGGTGACGAGTTCGTCGTTGCCGACAATGGCCTCGTCGAGGCCGTCGAGCTCCGCCGGGGTCTCGATGAAGCCGAGGTCGGCGGCGCCGTGACGGAGCCGATCGATCACGGTAGTGGAATTCGCTACCTCGAGAGCGATCGAATCCCGGGGGTGATCGCGCGAGAAGCGGTCGAGCCACTGAGGGAGGAGGTACTCGGCGATCGTGAAGCTTGCGACGATCCGGAGACGTCCCACCTGGGCGGCTCGGAAGGCGGAGAGGCCGGCCGCGAGCTCATGGGCGGCGCGCAGGATCGTCTCGGCCCAGCCGGCGACGACCACCCCGGCATCGGTCGGCAGCGAGCCGGTGGGTCCGCGGTCGAGGAGTCGCATCCCGAGCTGTCGTTCGAGATGTTTGATACGGCTGCTCGCCGACGGTTGGCTGACCCCATGGGCGGCTGCCGCCTGCGACACACTGCCTAGTTCGACCACCGAAACGAAGAGGTCGAGCGATGCGAGTTCGGGGAACGACGCCGGCAAAGGCATAGAGACATTCTATGAGGTGATAGAGCACGACCCTCTATCGGTCGACCCGATGTCGACCGACACTGAGAGAGTGACACGACTCGGTTTCCTCCTCGATAGCGACAGCTGCATCGGCTGTCACGCCTGCACCGTCGCCTGCAAAAGCGAGCACGACGTCCCCCTTGGCGTGAATCGCACCTGGGTGAAGTACATCGAGACCGGCACGTTCCCCGACGTCGCCCGCAAGTTCTCTGTGATGCGATGCAACCAGTGCGACGACGCGCCGTGCATGAAAATCTGCCCGACCTCGGCGCTCTACCGGGCCGAGAACGGTGTCGTCGACTTCCAGGACGACAACTGCATCGGGTGCAAGTCGTGCATGAACGCCTGCCCGTACGACGCGTTATACATCAACCCCGAGACCAACACGGCGCACAAGTGCAACATGTGCAACCACCGCATCGAGATGAACCTCGAGCCGTCGTGCCAGATCGTGTGTCCGACCGAGGCGATCAAGATCGGTGATCTCGATGACCCCAACTCGGAGATCTCCAGGATCATCGCCCGTGACGACGTCGCCGTCCGTGCCCCAGAGCAGAACACGAAGCCGAAGGTCTACTACCGGGGCGCCGACCAGGCGTCGCTCGACCCGACCCGCACCGCCATCGCCAACGACGGCATGATCTGGGCTGACACGATCACCGGCACCCACGACAAGAACCACCCGACGATTCCAGTCGAGATCGGTCAGAAGCCGGCCGATCTCGACGGTGTCGTTGCCCGCACCGCCTACACCACCACACACATCATGACGTGGAAGGAAAAGGTGTCGGGCTACCTGGTCACCAAAGCGATCGCGGCTGGCGTGATGCTGGTCGCTGCGCTGCTCGTGTTGTTGGGGCACGCCGCCGAGCAGGCCGCGGTCGGTGTCGTGCCGCCGATGGTCGCCGGCGTCTTCCTCGGCATCACCGGCGTGTTGTTGATCGCCGACCTCAAGCAGCCGACCCGATTCCACTATCTGCTCACCAGGGGCAACACCGACTCGTGGCTCGTGAAGGGCGCTTACGTCTTGATGTTCTTCGCTGCGATGTGTGGTCTGTGGTGGATTGGTGGCCTCACCGAGAACGACCGTCTGATCGAGGTCGTCGCCGTCCCCGCCGCACTCGGCGCCCTCGGGACAGCCGGATACACTGCGTATCTCTTCGCCCAGTGTGAAGGCCGCGATCTGTGGCAGACCCCACTGCTGCTGCCCGTGCTGCTCGCCCAGGCCGTTGCCGCTGGCGGTGCCACCTACGCAGTGCTTGATGTGTTCATGGATCTGCCCGAGCAGGACTCCATTGCGTGGGTGCTGCTCGGTGGTGTTGTCGCCACCGGCGCCTTCGTCTGGATGGAGCTCGCCAGCCACGGCAGCCGCCACGTTGAGCTCGCCGTCGAGACGATGACCCACGGCCGGTACGCCAGGCAGTTCTGGGTCGGTGGGATCACGGTCGGGCTGATTGCGCCGGCCGCGATCGCGATCCTCGTGCTCGCCGCCGACATCTCGAGCCCCCTCCCGCTCGCCGCCGCTGGCATCGCCGCAGTCGCCGGTCTCTTTGCTTACGAGGACGTTTTTGTCCGGGCCGGCCAGTCCGTCCCCCTCTCCTGATCGCCTGCTCGCCGAAAGCTGAAACCGATGACTGATCTCAACAAGTACCCGCCGGCCGAGCAGTGGCACGACTGGACCGAACTCGACGCTAAGGCCTGGCCCGACAAGGTCGAGAAGAACTACACCCTCGTGCCCACCACCTGCTTCAACTGCGAAGCCGGGTGTGGGCTTGTCGCCTACCACGACAAAGAGACCGGCGAGATCCGAAAGATCGAAGGCAACCCGCACCATCCGGGCAGTCGTGGCCGCAATTGCGCCAAGGGTCCCGCCACGATCAATCAAATTTATGACACGGAGCGGGTCATGTTCCCGCTGCGCCGCGTCGGCGAGCGCGGCTCGGGCCAGTGGGAACGTATCTCTTGGGAGGAGGCGCTTACCGAGGTCGGTGAGAAGATCCGAACTGCCTTCGTTGAGGGTCGCAAGAACGGCGTGATGTACCACGTCGGCCGACCCGGCGAAGAGGGGTACACCGACCGTGTGCTCAAAGCGTGGGGCGTCGACGGTCACAACAGCCACACCAACATCTGCTCGAGCAACGCCCGGATCGGCTACCAGAGCTGGATGGGCCACGACCGGCCCAGCTCCGACTTCGCCAACGCCAAGGTGATCTTCTTGATCTCCTCACACCTCGAGTCGGGCCATTACTTCAACCCGCATGCGCAGCGCATCATCGAGGCGCAGGCCAACGGCGCCAAGATCATCGCCTGCGACCCGCGCCTCTCGAACACCGGTGCCAAAGCCGACTATTGGCTGCCCACCTGGCCCGGCACCGAGCCGTTCCTGTTGCTCTCGATCGCTCGACTGCTGATCGAGTCCGAGGAGTGGAACGCCGAGTTCGTCGAGCGGTGGGTCAACTGGGAGACCTACCTGAAGGAGCGGGCGCCCGGGAAGTCGGTCGAGTTCTCGCAGCTCCGCGCGGTCCTGCTCGAGGAGTATGCCGAGTACACCCCCGAGGCCGCCGAGCAAAAGACCGGCATCGACGCCGACACCATCCGCGAGATCGCCGCGGTGATCGGGGCCAACCCGACGAAGTTCGCCAGCCACAATTGGCGGGCCGCCGGCGCCGGCAACATGGGCGGTTGGCAGGTCGCCCGCTGTCTCTTCTTCCTGAACGTGCTTACCGGCTCGGTCGCCACCAAGGGCGGCACCGCCGGCAACGGCATGAACAAGTTCAAGCCGCACGACCCGATCGGTGCGCCGAACACCCACGAGTGGAACCACCTCGAGTGGCCCAAGGAGTTCCCACTCGCCTACCACGAAATGTCGATCCTGCTGCCGCACTTCCTCAACGAGGGTCGCGGCACGCTCGACGTCTACTTCAGCCGGGTCTACAACCCGATCTGGACCAATCCTGACGGCTTCACCTGGATGGAGGCGCTTAAGGACGAAACGAAGGTGAAGTGTCACGTGGCACTCACCCCGACTTGGTCCGAGACGTCGTGGTTCGCCGACTATGTCCTCCCGATGGGTGTGGGCGCCGAGCGTCACGACATCACTTCGTACGAGACCCATGCCGGTCGTTGGGTCAGTTTCCGCCAGCCCACCTTCCGCCGTTTCGCCGAGATCCAGGCCGGCGGCGAACTGCCCGAGGGCACTCGCACGTTCGAGTACAACCCGGGTGAGGTCTGGGAGGAGAACGAGTTCTGGATCGATCTCTCCTGGAAGATCGACCCTGACGGGTCGCTCGGCATCCGCGAGTGGTTCCAGTCGCCCGTCGACGCCGAGAAGCCCCTCAGCGTCGACGAGTACTACGGCAAGATGTTCGAGAACGAAGTCCCGGGCCTCGCCGACGCGGCCGCCGAGGTAGGTGAGACTCCGCTCGAATACATGCGCAACCGCTCATCGTTCGCCGTGCCGACGGATCCCTACGAGCCCTACGAGCGCTCGGTCTCTGCCGACGCCCTCGCAGGTTGCGAGGTCGATGCTGATGGCGTGTACCGCACACCCGGCACCCCGGGTTCGTGGGATGGCGATCTGTCGACCCTCTCCGACCTGAAGCTCGCCCCGCTCGGCGACGGTTCGCCTGCGGTCGAGATCGACGGTGAGGCGAAGGAGGGCTTCCCGACGCCGTCGAAGAAGCTCGAACTGTTTTCCACCACCCTCAAGGAATGGGGCTGGCCCGAATACGCCACGCCGAAATGGATTCCGAGCCATGTGCACTGGGAAGACCTCGACATGGCGGGTACGGAACGCATCCTGCTCCCGACCTTCCGCATTCCGACCCTGATTCACACTCGTTCGGCCAACTCCAAGTGGCTCAACGAGATCAGCCACCGGCACCCGCTGTGGATCCACCCGGAGGATGCTGAGAAGCTCGAGATCGAAGAGAGCGGCCTCGTGCGCATCACGACCCGTATCGGTCACTTCGTGATCCAGGCCTGGCGCACCGAGGGCATCCGTCCGGGTGTCGTCGCTGCATCGCATCACATGGGCCGCTGGCGGCTCGAGGACGACAAGGCCCGCTCGTGGAGCGCCGGCAAGGCGTCGATCAGTAACGAGGGCACTATCTGGAAGCTCAAGCGCGAGCAGGGCATCGAGGCCTACGCCTCCGACGACGACGACACGTCCCGCATCTGGTGGAAGGACACTGGCGTGCATCAGAACGCAACGTTCTGTGTGCAGCCTGACCCGATATCTGGCATGCAGTGCTGGCATCAGCGGGTGCATGTCACTCCGGCTCAGCCCGCCGACGAGTATGGCGACGTCGTGGTCGACACGGCGAAGTCTCGCGAGGCCTACCTCGACTGGATGAGCCAGACCCGCCCGGCCGGCACCAACGACTCTGGCCTGCGTCGCCCGCTTTGGTTCGCCCGACCGCTCAAGCCAAACCCCAGCGCCTACCTGCTCGACGACTGATTCTGATGTGAGCTCTTCACCGCCAGCGGATTCGCCGATGTGGTGAATCTCGCCAGCGGGATTCTGGTTACCGCCGACCGTTTACCAGACGGCGGACCGGCTCTGCGGATCGAAGAAGTGCAGGTTGCCGGTGTTGACCGCGATCTCGATGGCGTCGCCGATGGTCACCCGGCTTCGCGGATCGAAGCGGCCGACCGCCGCGTACTCGCCGAGGTCGTTGACGGCGTCGGGGTCACCGGCATCGACGCGGGGAGCGTCGAGTTCGAAGTGCACGATGATCTCCGAGCCGAGCGCCTCGGTGAGCGTGCAGGTGGTGGCGATCGTTGCGCCCTTCTTTTCCTCGGGTGCAAGGCTCGCGTCTTCAAGATCTTCGGGTCGGATGCCGACGATGACATCCCTGCCGTCGAACTGCCTCAGGCCGGGACGCTTCTCGAAGACGTCGGCCGAGAGTTCGATGGTGTGCGATCCCAAGGTGAGGGTCGTGCCCGCAAGATTGCCTTCGTTGAGGTTCATGGAGGGCGAGCCGATGAAAGCGGCGACGAACACATTGTCGGGCTTGTCGTAGAGGTTCTGCGGGGTGTCAACCTGCTGGAGGTAGCCGTCCTTAAGCACACAAACGCGATCGCCCATGGTCATGGCCTCGACCTGATCGTGGGTGACGTACACGGTCGTGACGCCGAGGTCGCGCTGGAGGCGGGCGATCTCGGCTCGCATCTGAACGCGGAGCTTGGCGTCGAGGTTAGAGAGCGGTTCGTCCATGAGGAAGGCGGACGGCTGGCGCACGATCGCTCGCCCCATGGCGACCCGCTGGCGCTGACCACCGGAAAGTTGGCCGGGCCGCTTCCCGAGTTGCTCGGTGAGTTCGAGGATTCGTGCTGCTTCCTCAACCTGAGCGTCGATTTCGGCCTTCGGGGTCTTGGCGAGCTTGAGGGCGAAACCGATGTTGTCCCGCACGGTCATGTGGGGGTAGAGCGCATAGTTCTGGAACACCATCGCGATGTCGCGATCCTTGGGCTCGACATCGTTGACGACGTTGTCGCCGATGTGCATCTCGCCGCCGGAGATCTCCTCGAGGCCGGCGATCATGCGAAGCGCGGTGGACTTGCCGCAGCCTGACGGGCCGACGAGCACGAGAAATTCGGTGTCGGCGATCTCGAGGTCGAGATCGTGAATGGCATGGAAGCCGTTCGGGTACACCTTGTTGATCTTGTCCAGCGTGACGGTTGCCATCGGTGGTCCCCCTGAGAAACCGCGGTTTGGGTCGCAACTATTCCATGAGAAGCCGCTGTTTGTCACGGTGTAAGCCCTTACATCGCGCAGTGTGGCAGGATCGAGAATTGCTCGGGTTGGCCCGGTCGAGGACGATCAGCGAAAGGTGGCCTTCGCCGTCATGGCGAGGCCACCGCTGGGGTTGGCTGCCCAGAGATCCATGCCGGCCTCGGTGCGGCGACCATGGATCGAAAACGGCGCCGTATCGAGCAGCGGCGAGAGGCCTCGGAACGAAAAGGTTGCAAGTTCGCCGCCGGTGTCCGCTGCGAGTTTCGCGAGCAGGGTGGCGGTGAGGGGGCCGTGCACGACGAGCCCGTCGTAGCCCTCGACGTCGCTTGCATAGCGACGGTCGTAGTGGATCCGGTGGCCGTTGAAGGTGAGCGCCGAGTAGCGGAAGAGCAGGACCTCGCTCGGGGTGACCGTTTCGCTGATATCGGCGTCGGTCGGCGCTGGCTCGGGCTGTCGCTTCGGTGCGTCGGGGTCGGGGTCGTCGCGGTAGACGAGGTCCTGCTGCTCTTCGATGCAGCGCGTTCCGTCGACCTCGGTGCGGTACGACACCGTGACGAAACAGAGGATCCCCGTCTTGCCTTCCTTGATCACGACGTCATCGACGCTTGAGGTCGTGATCGCGTTGGCCCCGATCGGAATCGGGGCGTGGAACTCGATGCGGCTGCCGGCCCACATACGGCGGGGGAGGGCGACCGGAGGTAGGAAACCGCCGCGGTGTGGATGGCCGTCGGTACCGAGACCAGCGGTCGGGGCAACCTCGAGGAAGAAGGCAACGTGCCACATCGGAGGGAGGGGGTCACCGACTCCCAGGACGGGGTCGCGGTCGAGGGTGAGTTCGAAGCGACGCACGACGCCTGGCTCGATCGGATGGACGACGACCTGCTCGCGGCCGACCCAGTTGCGGAGGATCTCGATGTCGTTGGTGGGGGACGTCACCGCCTGATTCTTTCACCCTCGCCGTCGCTCGACCGAACGGTAGGGTGCTTGAGGTCCGAGGAATCTCAGGAGAACCCCCACATGCACGAGGACATGCTCGACAAGGTCCGTTCCAGCATCGGCTTCCTGGCGGCGCTCGATCAGAGCGGCGGCTCGACCCCGAAGGCGCTGCTCGCCTACGGCATTGAGGGGTCCGAGTACGACGGCGACAATGAGATGTTCGACATGGTCCACGCCATGCGGAGCCGCATCATCACGAGCCCTGCCTTCGACGGTGACCGGGTCCTCGGTGCGATCCTCTTCGAGATGACCATGGATCGCGAGATCGAAGGCCAGGGCTCGGCTGAGTTCTTGTGGAACAACAAGGGTGTCGTCCCGTTCCTCAAGTGCGACCAGGGCCTCGCCGATGAGGTCGACGGTGCCCAGGTGATGAAGGCGATGCCGGGGCTTGACGCGCTGCTCAAGCGTGGTGTCGAGAAGGGCATGTTCGGCACCAAGATGCGTTCAGTCATCAAGCATGCGAACACCGCCGGTATCGACGCAGTCGTCGACCAGCAGTTCGAGATCGGACTCCAGATTCTCGGCCACGCCCTGATGCCGATCATCGAACCCGAGGTCGACATCCACAGTCCGACTAAGGTTGAGTGCGAGGAGATGCTCAAGGTGGCAATCCATCGCAATCTCGATGAGCTCGACGACGGTACCAAAGTGATGCTGAAGCTGTCGTTGCCGAGCATCGACAACTTCTACGCCGACCTCATCGATCACCCGAAGGTGCTCAAGGTCGTGGCTCTGTCGGGCGGGTACAGCCGTGACGAATCGAACGAGATCCTGGCCCGCCAGAACGGCATGATCGCAAGCTTCTCCCGGGCACTCGCTGAGGGTCTGAGCGCCACGCAGACCGACGACGAGTTCAACACAACGCTCGACGCCACCATCGCGTCGATCGCAGCGGCCAGTGCCACCTGATCCCAGCGTCCCGCGTGGCCACCGACGACTTCGCTGAGGCTCGAGAGCGAGAGCTCATCGCCGAGGCCAAGTTATGGGATGTCAGCACGATCTCTCCGGCGACGCACGACGACATCCCGATCGTCGACGTTTACGCATGGCGGGCCTCGGGCGACCCGGCTGAGCTCGACGCTCTCGGCGACCAGGTTCGAGTGATCGGCGAGGAGGTCGGCTTCCACTTCTTGACCGGCCATGGCATCGACCCCTCGGTGACCGCTGACGCATTCGCCGCCGCCAAGGCCTTTCTCACCCTGCCCGACCTCGCCAAATTGCCGATTCAGATGGACACCCCCGACACGGTCGTGCACGGTGCCGGCTACCTGCCGGTGGGCGAGCGCAAGCTTCCCCGGCGGGCCAAGGGCAACCTCAACGAGGCGATCATCTTCAAGCGCGATGTGGGCCTGTCGCTCGCCGAGGCCGCGTGGCCCGACCCGGCGCTCGTGCCCGACTTCCGACGAGCGGTTGAGGTCTACGCCACAGAGATCGAACGGGTCGCCCTCGAACTCGTGCCGGTCTACGCCCGAGCGCTCCAGCTGCCAGCCGACTTCTTCAACGGCGCCATGCGCGACCCCTTCTGGCGCCTGCGCATGACCCGTTATCACCCGGTGGGTGCCGTACCGGCCGATGAGTTCGGCATTGCGCCGCACGTCGACACGACCTTCTTCACCCTGCTCGCCCAGGACACCGAGGGGCTCACCATTCGCTCTGAGCGAAGCGGGGAGTGGGTCGCTGCGCCGGTCGTGGCCGACGCGCTCGTCGTCAACACCGGTGAACTCCTCAAACAGTGGTCGAACGACCGGTTCGTGTCGGTGAAGCACTTCGTGCCACCCCACCAGGGGCCCGCCGACCGCTACTCGATCCCGTTCTTCTTCAACGCCAGCGCCGACTGGCCCATGCGCGTGCTGCCCACCTGCACCGATGAGGCGAATCCGCCTCGCTACCCGGCGGTGAGCTACCGCCAGTCCCAGGCTGCGGCCCAGGGTGAGTGACGCATCGGTTGATGGTGAGGGCGAGCCCTCGAATCCCGATGCTCGTGACAGCTAGGCGGCAGTGTCGAGCTCGTCGGCGGGTCGCCAGCCGGTTCGCCCGAGCACGGATTTCACCTTGTTCTTGAGGCCCCTGCGGCGGATGACGTCTTTCACGATGTCGACCGTCTCGTGGTAGCCGACCTTCACAGGGTTGAACGTCTTAATGTTCGTGGTGAGGCCGTACTTCACCCGGCGCAGTTCGGGCTCGAACGTGCCGAAGAGTTTGTCCCAGAGGATGAGGATCCCGCCGTAGTTCTTGTCGAGGTACTGGGGGTTCGCGCCATGGTGGACCCGGTGATGCGACGGCGTGTTGAACACCGCCTCGATCGGCGCTGGCAGCCTGTTGATCGTCTCGGTGTGGATCCAGTACTGGTACAGCAGGTTCAGCTGGCCGGCTTTGGCGATGTGATGGGCGGGCATGCCGAGGAGCGGCATCGGCGCAAAGATCCCGAAGGTGAGGTAGCCCTGCCACGGCTGTCGCAGTGCGGTTGAGAGGTTGTAGTACCGGCTCGAGTGATGGGTGACATGGTTGGCCCACAGCAGCCGTCGCTCGTGCTGGAGCCGGTGGGACCAGTAGTAAAGGAAGTCCCAGGCGATGAACGTGGCGGCGAACGACACCTTCGGGTTGGTGAAGGTGAAGCGCCGCTTGTCGTAGAGCTTCTTCGTGAGGGTGCCGTAGACGCCGGCGAACGCAAGGCTGACCGCCACGTTGCCAGCCAGCATCAGCAGGCTCGTGCGGGTGTCATCACGCTGATAGCCGATGGGCACGAGTGGATCGGCCGGCAGCGATGGATCGGCGAGCTCATCGAGGGTTGCATGATCGAGATCACCCACGTCGCGCGGTTGCCGCTTCTTCAGCACCTGGGCCTCCCACAACATCGTTGCGATGAAGATGGGGCCCGAGGCGAGGTCGACCTTGTCGAGAGGAAGCGCCCGCTTGTCCATAGCGCCAGTCTGGCTGCTTACCTCAGCCGGTGACCACTGGGGCATAGGGTGCGCACGTGGCGCAGTCGACGGTGACGGTGGTTGGAGCCGGTCCCGCCGGGCTCATGGCGGCGGAGGCGGCCGCCGGCGCTGGTGCCGAGGTGACGATCGTCGATCAGCGCCGGTCGTTCGGGCGCACGCTGCTGCTCGCCGGTCGCAGCGGACTCAACCTCACGCACGCTGAGCCGCTGGAGGTTTTCCTCGGCCGCTATGGCGACGGG
>CAJWHS010000042.1 GCA_913041415.1 uncultured Acidimicrobiaceae bacterium
CCTGCTTGCAAAGCGTCTCGGAACCGTCCATCGGTGTTCGTGAACATCCAGATTCCTCTCGATTTCAACTGCCGCGTTGCGTCGGTGTCCGTAGCCGTCCGCCCATGAGCGCAGACTTTGGCTCCCCACTTGGCTCCCCATCCGAGGTACCGGAATCAAGCGGGGGCAGCTCGCTGTGGGGGCGGGACTTCCCGGTGTCGTTGTCTTTGTTAGGTTCCGACGTTGTCGGTGCGCTGAGAGGATGCCGCGCGCCAACCGCGCCAATCGCCTCGCCAAGTACAGCTAGCTTCCATCACGCCCGGTCAACCATTTCCAACGCCAGCCCGCGCTGTATCCCGAGTAAAGACACGTGGACCTAAACAACCACACTCATGACATCGATCGCCGAACATTCCTGGCACTTACGATCGCAGGACTGGCCGCGCTGCCCCTCGCCTCGTGCTCGGTCGACGGGACGTTGCGACGAACGCCGAACATCGTCATGGTCCTTGCCGACGACATCGGACCCGGCGACGTGGGAAGCATCTGGCGGGCCCACACTGGGCAGCCACCCGTGGTTCCCACCCCGCACATTGACCAACTCGTCGGAGACGGGATGCACTTCAGCCGCGCCTACGCTCCCGCTCCAGTTTGTGCGCCGACCCGTTTCGCTATGCTCACCGGCAACTACCCCTACCGGAATGGAGTCAGCCCGTGGGGGTCATGGGAGCCGTGGGTGGACAGCGGCATCGCACCGGAACACACCACCATTGCCAATATCGCCCGCACCGGCGGGTACGCGACCGCCTTCTTCGGCAAATGGGGATGCGGCGGTCAGCTCTTCGACTCGATGACCGGCGAACCGTTCTTGCGGACCGAACTCAAACGACTCGATTTCACGGACCCTGCCGACTTCGAGCACTTCACGTCGATTTTCAATGCAGCGAACCATCACGGATTCGATTACGCACTCGAGCTCTGCCGCGGAATTCAAAACGGGCCCTTCGCATTCTTTGAAAACGGGAGCTGGATGCCGATCTCCGAAGACTCCCACTTCGGACGGGTCGGACCCGAGCAGCATCTCGTCCCCAAAAATCTCGAACCGTTCGACGAAATCGGTGATTCGAACTGGGATCCTCGGCTCGTCGGCCCAATCCTCACCACCAAGGCGACGGACTACATCCGAAGTCGTGTAAGCGAACACCCGTCGGAGCCGTTCTTCCTTTACTTCTGCAGCCAGGCCATCCACCGCCCTCACACCCCTCCGCAACATCTGGGCGAAACACCGATCGCGGGAACGACCCCGACAGCCCACGGTGACGTGATCGCCGAGATTGACGCCCAAGTTGGAGCCCTCGTGAACTGTCTGAAGGAGTCGGGCATCTACGAGGAAACGCTTTTCGTCTTCACGTCTGATAATGGCGGATTCGGGACCCAAAACTCTCTCGCACCCCTCGGCCATGACCCCACGCTGGGTCTCCGTGGGTCGAAGAATTCTATTTACGAAGGTGGCAGCCGAGTCCCGTTCATCGTGACGTGGCCTCGTGTGATCGAAGCCGGATCGCACTGCCCCCAACCGATGGTGGCGCACGACATCGTTGCGACCGTCGACGCGATCACCACCCCGCAAATCCGCGACCGGAAGGTGAAGGACTCGCTCAGCCTCTTGCCGATCTTCTCAGACGACGACGCCATCGAAACGCGCGAGGCGATTTTGTACCAGGCGAGCAAACGAGGCCAGCAACACGCGGACTGGGCGATCGCGCGTGGACGATGGAAGCTAGTACTCAGGTCGGAACTGGGATCCCTTGCCGAACTCGAACCAATCGCTCTGTTCGACCTGGAGACGAACCCCGAAGAAAGCGAGACGGGCAACAAGTTGGAGATCAAGGGCTACGAACCCATGGTTCGGGAATTGACCGCCTTATTCGTCGACCTGCGCAGATCAGGCCGACCGACTGTCATCGCCTCGAGCGGCCGCTAAGGGCGTGTTGGGGGTTTTGGAACGTGCCGGCCGGAGTTGTTATCCTTCTCCTGCAGCCGACACGGAGCCAGATGGCGAAGACGTCAACAGTGCGCTTTCGGACGCACGGCGTAACTAGGGCGCTGTCAAGCAGGCCCCGTGACAGTATCGGGCGAGCGAAAATCGAGCCGATTTCTACTAGAGAAACCGGCGAATTCCACTAATCCCCCGAGTGGAGCTTAGGGAAATCGAACCTCTGACCTTCTGCTTACAAATTCGACGCAGTGGTTCCGTGACCGTCCAAGACCGTCTGTTTAGGCCGGAATTGCGGAGCGCTATCCCAGTAAAGTCCGAGGAGATCGTTCGTTGAGTGTGGGCTTGGCTGTCAAATTGACTTTCACGGTTCTGGCTAGCAGCTAGTTGGCGGCTTTATCCTCAACCTTGGAGACCAGAAACGACAGTGTTTCCTCGCATTTCGACAACGGTGGCAATGTCGCGAGAAAAGTGTCCCCCGCTGGGTACGAAGAACTTGCTGTAGCTCATGTAGATGAAATCGTAGTCCGCATCACGCCGTGGGTAGTCCACAACATTGAAATTCGCTGAGGCGAACATATTCAGGACCGACTCAACATACTCGACGGATTTGTTCGAATTATTAGAACGTCGACGGAATCTAGTGCCAGTAGTCTCGAAAGGATTGAAGTTCAAGTTGTAAACAAACTGCACGTGCTCAACTTCGTTTTTCTGAAGTTCATCGATCACATTTCTGTAATATTGAGCAGTGCGAACGTATTGATTCCAGGACTGGAGTTTGTACTCGGACTGTTCGTGATTAAACTGATAATATCTTTCAGTTTGCAGGAACTCTTCAACGGTAAATTCACTGTTGTCAATAACGTCTCCTGTTCTCAGGTGAACGACACAATGTCGTGGTGATGGATGCTCAATTTCCCGTATATATCGTAGCTCTTCGATAACCGGGAGCAAATGGCTGAAATCCGAACTTTGATCGGTTCGTTGATAATACTTGTCGATCAGCGTGCCTGGAAATTTTTTATGTCGTTTCAACCCCTCTGGCTTGCGGAAAAAGTCGCTCATTCTGTACTTCGCCCAGTTCACTTGATCGAGGTCGGTTTGCATTTGTCCTCTGAGTGGGAGACGGCTAAGACGGGTTACTGACGTTAGTCCCGGAATGAAGAAGATCAAATTACCACCCCTCAGGTTTAAGGCTTTGTCTGGCATCGCCTTTCTCGATCTCGAAGAGAGCAGAGTCGGTTGCTCCGCTGTCGTCGGCGATACCGAGGGCCTCGGCGACAACTGTGCCCAAGGCGAGCACGGCTACGCTTTCCCGGCGGCCGGGTCATCGAGCGCTTCGAAATCTTGGTGCTAGCGCATTTCGGACATATGCCGGTCCTCATAAAGATCCACTGCCTCTTGCTTCGCCCAGTCGTGAGTGCTTCCCAGCACTCGACCAGCAAAGAGATCCGATGAACCCGCTCTAACCTGGGGTTTTGTTGCTGGAGCTGGGGGGAATCGAACCCCTGACCCCCTGCTTGCAAAGCGACTCGGAACCGTCCAGAATTCGCGTGATTTTTGGGGTCGTGTTCCGTCAACGTTCGTGGCGGTACGCCCATGAGTGTGGACTTTGGCTCTCCACTTGGCTCCCCGAAGGTCGCATACGGAGAGGAGCGAAAGGGGTCGGTGCGCTCACGACACAGTCGCTCGACGTCATAGAGAACCATGTCGTCGCTGGTGACCTGCGGGCCGCGCTCGGTGTCCTGCGGCTCCTACCCCGGGAGGCACTCTTTCGGGCACCGCACCGCCTACCGCAGCCGAGCAGCATGAGGAACTCGTCACTCGCGCAGGTCGAAGAGGTATGTCTCGTTCTCCCCCATCGGCTCTCTGTTGGCCTCTGGCGAGGGGGCCGAGGTGTTCATTCGTCGGAATCGACGGAGGCCGCGGCGGCCTTCTCAGCGAGCCTCAGGTCCTTGGCCTTCCGGCGCTTGTAACTACGGGTCGTGTTGGCGTCCAGTTCCTTGATCATCGACTCATATGCCGTGATCCAAGTCGATCGTTCGGCGTAGTACCGATCCTGTTCGTCTCGCAGATTCTCTATGGTCTCGGTCCGGTCGCTGGCGATCGTTCGGGCCGCATCAAGCTCGGCCTTTAGTTGGATGGCCTCACGTTCGAGGCGTTTCCGCTCGCCCTTCTCTTGCTCGTGATCGGACCGGGCACGGTCCCGTTCGGCCGTGCGTTGGTCGAGATCCCGTTCGGTGTATTCGAGCCGGATCTCGGTCTCGATGAGCTCCGGGCCGGCCGTGGACGAGGCCAGTAGGGTAAACCGGTCCATATCTAGCTCGGGACCTTGGTCCGCATCTAGGTCTAGCTCTCGACGCCGATAGAGCTTGTCTAGGTCCTCGATGGCGTAGCGCCATGTCTTGCGGCCGGTTTCGTCCTGCTCACCGGAGAGAAGGCCATCCTTCCGGTCCTTTTTGATCTTGGACCGAGAGACCTCAAACACCTCGACGGATTCGGATTGTGTGATCTTGCCGGACTCCACAGAGTCAGACAGTACCGATCAGATCCCCAAGCCTCGTGGACAGTTCATCGCTTACAGGTCGACTCCCCACCACCGCTGCCCCACTCCCTTCCGGGACCGACTCCACGACGGCGAGACGCTGCGCTGTGCCCTACGGTGACGTCATGTTCACTACAATCGTTGTTTGGGTCGTTGGTCTCACCGTCGGGTACGTCGGCCTTCGCTCGATCCGCACTCGGAGCTGGTCACGCCCCGATCGATCTGAGGACTGAGCGCTCGGGCACCAACCAACACCCGGAGTTGCTGAGACGAGCACTCCTGCGTGGCTCGCACTCAGTGGGTTCGGATCGCCGCCGTGAGTGCACCGTCGGCCATCGCCGCACGAGTGGCATCGTCGGGACGACGGATCCGTTCGAGCGTGACGCCAATGATCTCGGCGGTGCACGGGAAGCCAGGCGGATACGGCCCGACTGGAGCACCCGTGTCGATGCCGACATCGAACGTTTCGCCACTCATCGAGAAAATGATTGGAACGGTGCGATCAAGACGAGCATGGTCGACCTCGACATCGTCCACTGCGAAGGTCAGATCGCCGCCTGCGCCGAACCCACCGTCGTGGTCGTAGCGGAGCTGGAGCACGTGGCGTCCAGCCGACAGCGGCTGCTGACCCTGAACCTTCGTCACTACATGACCGAAGAGGTTGTAGACGTAGGTCGCAATCCCCTCGGTGTCGAGATACATCGACCAGCCCGCCATGTTTCCTCCGAGGCAAGCGATCACGCCGTGGGCCGGTGCACCCTCGGGCACGATGAACTCGGCGGTGATCTCATGCGAGGCGTTCTTGAGATTGACGACCGAACTCTCGGGCATCCGCACATGCGCCGGGGTGTAGGTCATCTTGGAGACCCCATCGAGGCTGTGCGGCACCCGAAGCGCACCACCTCGCGGTGAGCCTGCATCTCGGAGGGGAAAGACCCCGTTGGCTCCGGCTTCGCGCTCGAAAAGGGCTCGGAGCTCAGCCAGCTTTTTGGGAAACATGGCGGAGAGATCGACACTTTGAGAGAAGTCGTTGGTGATGTCGTACAGCTCCCAGTGTTCGTCAGGGCCGTCGAACTCATAGGCCGCAAGCCTGACCCACGGCACTCGGCCGTGGAAACACGAAGCAATCCAGCCGTCGTGGTATAGGGCTCGATTGCCGAGGATCTCGAAGTACTGCGTCGTGCGCCGACTCGACGCCGTCTCGTCGTCGAAGGAGTACCCCATCGGTGTGCCGTGCACGGGCATTTGTTCGATCCCGTCGACCTGGTCGGGCCATGGCACGCCTGCGGCCTCAAGGATCGTGGGGGCGATGTCGACGACGTGATGGAACTGGCTCCGCAAGCCGCCTGCATCGGTGATTCGAGCCGGCCAGCACACCGCCAACCCGTTGCGTGTACCCCCGAAGTGCGAGGCGACCTGCTTCATCCACTGGAACGGGGCATCGAGCGCCCAGGCCCAGCCGACGTTGAAGTGGTTCTCGCAACGAGCCGATCCGAAATCATCCATGTGCTCGAGGAGCCACTCGGGATCTTCCGGCACACCGTTCTGGAAGGACGGCGCACTCCACGCACCATGGATGGTGCCCTCGGCGGATGCCCCGTTGTCGCCGGTGACGTACAGCACGAGCGTGTTCTCCCCAACCCCGAGCTGGTCGACGGCGTCGAGGACTCGGCCGACTTGGGCATCGGTGTGGGCCATGAACGCCGCAAAGACCTCCATGAGCCGGGTGGCAACGGGCTTGTACTTGTCGGGGTAGTCCTCCCACGCCGGAATCTGCGCCGGCCGAGGGGTCAGCGTCGTGTCGGCCGGAATCACGCCGAGCGCGATCTGCCGCTCGTAGATCTCCGTCCGAAGCCGATCCCAGCCTTGGTCGAATGTGCCCTCGAAGCGCTCGATCCATTCCGGGGCGACGTGGTGCGGCGCATGCACCGCCGCAGGGGCGAAGTAGCAAAAGAATGGGCGGTGCGGGGCCGACGCCTGCTGACGTTGGATCCAGGTGATCGCCTGGTCGGCGAGATCCTCGGTCAGGTGGTAGTCGCTGCGACCGAGGTGGGGTTCGATCGGCGTGGTCTGGTCATAGACCGCTGGTTCCCAATGAGATGCCTCGGCACCGATGATGCCGTAGAAGCGATCGAAGCCCATCCCGGTGGGCCATCGACCAAAGGGCCCCGCCGGGCTCTGCTCCCACGAGGGTGTGAGATGCCATTTGCCGAAGGCGCCCGTGCTGTAGCCGTGCCCCCGCAGGATTTCGGCGACGGTGGCCGCCTCCTTCGGGATTGCGCTGTCGTACCCGGGGAAGCTGTTCGCGATCTCTGTGATGCCGCCCATGTGCACCGCATGATGATTTCGGCCGGTGAGAAGGGCTGCCCGAGTGGGGGAACACAAGGCCGTCGTGTGGAACTGGTTGTAGCGAAGCCCGGCACGGGCCACCCGGTCGACCGTTGGGGTGGGCACCGGGCCGCCAAACGTGCTGCAAGTGCCGAAGCCGACGTCATCGAGCAGGATCAAGACGACATTGGGGAAGTCGGCCGTAGGGCGCAGTCCCTGAAGGGGTGCGGCCTCGGACTCGTCGAGAAGGCGGCCGACGGTGCCCGCGAACGGGGGCGTCGGCTTCGGCAGGCGATCGCCGCTCATGCGGACTCCATGCTGGCGAGATCGAAGCAGTGCATGACCTGCCGAATCCGATCTGCGTCGCCCGTGAGCTGCACGCTCTCGTGGTCGATCGCGTCGGCGAGCGACACTCGATTCGTCAGCAGCGCCACCCACGTTTCGAGATCAAGCCGTATCTCGAGATCGGCATCTGCACCGTCGGTCGGGACGGCGACGCTCCGGCGCAGGTGAAGGCCGGTGCGGCTCTCGTCATCGAAGACGAAACGTAGGTGCTCATCGATCCCGGCAGCCCGTTCCGGGATCAGCAGCACCCGGAGGATCGACACAAAGACGTCAGGCGGACTGCTCGTGACGTCGCGATGAGAGAAGCGGTGGACCCGGAAACGGCGCATATCTACTTGCCCCTCGAGTTCGAGCGCGCGGGTCAAGGCCCAGTTCCGGAGATTTGCCGCGGTCGTGCGCTGCGAGATCGCTCGCCAGGCGCTTGCGAGCAGATTCCGGTCTGCGGTCGTTCCGCCGTCGAGTCGGCCGGTCTCGTCGGGTTCGACATGGATCAGCCACGAGCCGAGTTCGACCGCCCAGCGCAGCTCGTCGTTGGCGATGGCATCGGCGATCTGTTGGCGGACGACCTCCGCTCCCCCAAAACCTTCGATCAGGCGCCGGCAGCGTTCGGTCTTGTCGAGCGGGAGTAACTTGGCGTCGTCACCGTCGAACCATCCCCGAAGCCCTGCGTAGATCTGACGCACATGGTGTTCGGCGAGCCCGTAGAACTGCCGAGTGAGATAACTGCGGCCGTAGTCGTCGGGAAGTTGCACGAAGCTCGTGAGCTCGTCGGCCGTCAGTCCTCGGTTGATCCCCCGAACGGTCTGATCCCACAGAAACTGCATCGAGTCTCGATACGTCTCGACCTCGACGGAGATCCGTTGGGCGCCGCTAAGTGGGGGTCCGTGCACGCCGACGAGGTGCTCCGCATTGAGTCTGGCGATGTGATCCAAGCCGTCGAGCAGGATTCGCGGATCGCGGTATTCCTCGCCCCGGATGGCGAAGACATTGAAGAGGGCGGGCCAGACGATGTTGTGCACGCAGGTTCCCTTCTCTGGGAACCAGATGGTGATTGAGTCGTCGGCGTCCGATGGTGCGGGAGTGAACTCGCATGCGAGTCCGGCGATCTGGACCGACCTCGTGTCGGTGATCGTCCGAGTCGGCGCTACGAAGCCAGGGGTGAACGGCGCATGCTCAGCGCGTCGGAACTCCCGCCCGAGCCCCACATTGATCAAGCCGTCAGGTCCGTCGGGTTCGAGCAGCATGCCGAATTGCTGGACGAGCCCTCGACTCGCCGCCGCGCTGACCTCGGAGGTGACCCGACGGCGATTGCCGACGATCCCGTGATGCCCCCAGATGTCGATATCGCCACCGACCTCGTCGAGCACGGCCTGGGTACCGGCGACGTAGTGAAAGTGGGTGTAGATCACGGCGGCGATCGGTTCTGTGGTGACCTCACGCAGCGCACGGAGCGCTGAGGTCATCTCCTCGTTGGACTCGCCAGTGTCGATGGCGATGACGCCTTCGGGTCCTTCGACGAACGTCTGGTTGGAGAGGCCGTTGCCGACGAAGCACCAGACGCCATCGGTGACCGACCAGAGCTTTGGCGTGAACCGCTCGGTGTGGTCCACCAGATCCCGATGGCCACGCTGCCCTTGTGGTCCGACGATGGTGAACGAGTCATCGGGCGCGAATGAGTCCCCAGTCATTCGGTGAGTATTGCAGCTGCGGTTGCGGCGGTTCAGATTGAACCGGACAGACCAGGCCCGCAAGACGGTGCCTGAGCGGCGGACCCGACGGGCGTCGGCGTTCACCTCAGCTACTGTCGTTAGATGGCTGAGCAGCAAGGCACGAATGGAAACCGCTGGACGACCATCACGATCGGTGGATTGTTGCTGGTCGTCGGACTTCTACTCGGTCTCCTGTTCGGGCGAGACGGAACCGACAACCCATCAGACCTTGCGACGCACGGTGAGGAGAATATGTCGACGACCTCGGCAAGTCCGACCACGACCGAAAGCCCCGCAGAGCCGGATGCTCCGACGACATCGACGACTGCGCCGGCGGCTGCGGACACCACCACAACATCGGGGCCGACCACGACAACCGAGCCACCTGCGCAGAGCCAGGCTGAACTCGCAGGGTGTGTCTCGAACTTCACCGCTCTGTCTGAGGGAAGCATCGTTGCCGAGACCTTCGTCTTCGACTTCGACGGCGTTGACGGCGACGAACTCGTCTCGACCTATTACGACCCCGTCAACGACGCGTGGCTGCTCCGCGTTGCTGCGGCCGATGGATCGCTCAGCTCCGAATTGCCGCTTCCCGCCTCGAGCGCAATCGGGGCACTACCAATCACGGTCGTCGACAGCAATGCGGACGCGGCCCGGGAGTTGGTCGTGAAGATCGACGGTGGGGCCTACAGCCAGATCATGGCCTTTGCCGTCATGGTTGACTGCGAGGTCGAACTCACTCGCAATCTCGAAGGCCAAATTTACTCGTGGCCCGTGGGAGCGTCGGTGAGGAACGCCTCTGGGTTTGAGTGTGCCAACACCTATGTGACCTTCCGGCAGGGCACGCTTACCGACGAGATGGTCTGGTCGTTCCAGACGTATAGCAACGCGTTGAACGGGATCGTCTGGGAACCGATCGGAACAGCAGGCTCGAGCTATTCGGGAGAGTCAGAGGACGACACGCTGCCCTTCGCCGCCGAGGTGATCTGCGAGGCCGTTCCCTTCGAAGTCCAGGACTGACGTCATCGGAAGCGGCCAGCGGATAGCGCACGATCGTTACGGCTCGGCCCTCACCGCCTCGATGTCCGACCCGGTGCTGACTGCTCACTGACCCCTGGTCACCCGGACTCGAAGGTGAAGCCCCACTGCTCGAGATCGTCTCGGTAGAGCTCACCAACGATCTCGCGGGTCTCGTCGGTGTAGTGAACGCTGTAGTGATCTCCGCCCGAGGAGCGATTTCGGTGCGGAATCTCACGTCCTGCGTGTCTGAGGCCGATCCGGCCGAGCAAGGCACGCACCTCCTCGTCGTAGCGCTCGAAGCGTCCGGTGACTGCGATATTGGCGCCGTCGAGCACTGCCGTTTGAGTCATGCAGTGCGCGTTGGACCGAAAGAGTTCGCTGTCCGGAAGTGTGCGCACGAAGACGCTGAAGTCGGTCGCAGCTGTCCTTGCGAGTTCGGGCGAAACGTCGAGGCGCAAGAGCTTTTCCCAGCGCTCCCGGCGCTCCCGGTTGTTTGTGAACTTTTGCCTCCAGGCCGAGAGCAAACGATCCCAGGGGTTTCGGACGATGGTGAACGTCTCGCAATCTGAACTTAGCAAGCGGGACAATTCTGTGGTCATCCCGTTGCGCCGCGTGAGGTAGACGTAATCGTCAACCTCATCCTCGAGAAGGCGATGAAGACTGCGCGTCCCATTTTTGGCGACCCGGTACCACGCAAAGTTCCGCCGCTCGGAGTACGAGACGTTGTGACCGAGACGTCGGTTATCCGTCATCAGCGCAAAAGTCCGCGGGGAGTGGGGTCACGAGACCGTGATCAAGCAACGATTGGCTGGAGGAGTAGCGACTAACGCTCTCTGGATCGATCTGCGACAGATCACCGTCCCAGGTTTCGAAGAACTCGGTGTAGGCCTGGTAGCGACGGGTGCAATCGGGCACCCGATGGTTTTCAGCCACGTCGCGCCGAAAGTCCGCGAGAAAATCCCCAACGAACTTGTAATGCAGCAGTGCGACGCCAACGTCAGACACGACCCCGGGTGTCACCATATGGCTGCTTGCCAAATACTGAATCCCTCGACCGCCGCGAGCGAGTGGTGTCTTGGTGTTGTTCTCACCGGCGCCGGCGAGCTTTCGGATACCACCAACCGTATAGAAATACGGGCAGATCGCCGATTGTGTGCGTTCGAACTCGTGGGAGAAGAACGGGTACCGGCCGACGAAGTCCTCTTCGAACCGACCGCCGGACGGCTGGTGAGCCTCCATCGAGAACATATCTACCATCTGGCCTGCGGCGAGGTCCTGGCCCTTGCGCTCCATGTATTCCGTGAGGCCGCGAAGGCCATGGGTCTCAATGTCGGTGAATACGAACGCCTCGTCAACATCGGCATACACATGCCACCCAGAAGGGCTGTGTTCGAGGACAAGCCGATTCAGCCAAACCGTGCCGGACGCGGCTTTTGCGTACGACCCGCCGGCATGAAACACGTGTGTGTCGTGCTGCTCTAGCAACCAGTCGAGCGTACCGTCGCTGGAGTCGTTGTCGACAAAGAAGAATCGATCAACCCCCAGTTTGCGGTAGTAGGACACGAACCACTGGAGACGCCACAACTCATTGCGCACCACGGTGAACAAACGAATCTCGTCGCCGGCGGGCGGCAACGAATTACCGTCCCGACGCTCAAGCTCTTCTGCCCCACAGGCCCTCTGCGAGGGCATCGGGCTGCGGTCTCCGAGATGACTCCAGATCTTCCGCGCCTGTCCCAGATCGCCGTCACGGTGAGCCAGCCAAGCACGTGCGCGAAGCACCTCCGTCTGCTCGGTATCCGATGGCAAGAGGTCGATGAGTTCACGCACGGTTTCCTTACGACCAACGGCGATGGCGAGGCGAATGGCAATGACGATCGAGAGATGATCGTCGAGTCGATTTCCCCCGAGCCCATCGAGGATCTCGTGTGCCTTCCTCGCCGCCATCGGATCGCCGTCCTTCCGCAGGCACGTAAACGTCTGTCGGAGCAACAGTCGGTATCGAAGCACCTCGTCGGGCGCTTCTTCGAACGCGTTGATCGCTGCAAGCAGAGCGTCAACTCGCCTGTGTTCGGCGTTCAGAAGCTCGATCCGCAAGATCCACGCCGCAGCAGTCGGATGTGCATGTTCGAGGCGGGTAATCGCCTTGCGTGCCTCGTCGAGTTGGCCGGCTCGGATGAGTGCCCTAATGAGCCTGAACTTGAGGTTGCCGTGGCCTGGGTACGCCTCGCTGGCTTCGCGCCTGACTGCCAGTTCATGTTCGTGGTCCCCCGCAGCGAGATGGGTATCCGCAATGAGCGTGGTAACCACCCACGGTTGGATCTCCGTAGCCGCCGAGAGAAGATCATGAGCACGGCCGAAGTCACGGAGCCGGTTGCACAGCTCAACCGCCTCCTTCAGGGCGTCCGCATTTTCCGGTTCGCGTTCAAACGCCTCGAGCGCCAGAGCAAGGGCTCTGGTCGAATCACTGCGCGAGCTCAGCGCTCCGAGTTCATCGGCCGATACGGCCACGGAGGCGCTTGTGCGACGCCATTTGAATCTGAACCTCACACAATCCACCCGTCTGTATCGACTCCGGTGAGCCTTTGGAAGATCTCCAGGTCCCGCCGGTAATGCGATCGAAGGAGCGCTGCGGAGTCCCCAGGGATCGTGGACTCGTATCGAGTGGCATACGCCCGGGTGTACTCGAAGGCGTGAGGTGCAACACCGAGAAAGCGCTCGAACACCTGCATCTGACGGTTGAGATCATCGACGCGTACGAAGCAGATCTGATCGTCGGGAAACAATGACATGAGATTGTACGCCAGCCTGCCGTATTCACCACGTCGGATGATGTCGTCGCGCTCGTGCATGCCGGTCGTGATGAAGGTGTCCACGATCTCTTCAAATGGGGGTACGTCGCTGCCATTCATGCGGAGCATGCTCCACTGCGAGAACGCCCGATCGACCGGATCTCGCAGCAAAACGATGAGCTTCATTGCAGGGTTGTACTGTCTGATCCGCTGGAGATACTGCGAGGCACCGTTGCGTTGCAGCAGGACGTACTTCGGAGTCGACTCGCCGTACAAGACGTCGTCGTCGAGTCCACCGTCAACCCCCCACCCCATTCGGTGGTACTCGGCGTAGGCCGACTCCTGATGAACGAACTTGGGTTTGTCGAAGAAATGCAGCTCCTTCTCGATCGACATCTCGATTTGGGGGTGCTGGGCGAGGAGCAGGTGGAGCGCATTGGTGCCGCCCTTTTGGACGCCGGCAACCAGAAAGTCGATGCGGTTTTTCGCCACGAGGTCAGCCTTCGGTCTCGGCGTCGCGATTGTTGGCATAGCTGTGCGAGATGGCCAATACGGCCTCGAGGCGCGAAGGGTTGTAGGCGGCGCCGAGGAACGTAAACAGCTCCCGTAGCCGATCGTTCATCTCGACGACGTCCTCGTAGGTGATCTGGAAGCAATTGTCATGGGTCGAGGCGTAACGGTCGAATCGCCGCTCCAGTTCGACGAACTGCTCGATGACCTCGTCCTCGGGCTCCCCGGCCCACCACCCACTCTTGCGGGTATCGGCGGCCTTGCGGGTATTGAAGATGAAGGCGATCTTTGGGAAAAGCTGAGCGAGGAAGTCGAGGTATTCCTCAAGATCGTCTCGCATGCCCAGATAGCGGATCTCCTTGAAGCCGACCGCATGCACGGCTGGATTCTCGGCGTCGCTGCCGAGCAGCATTCCTCGGGCGAGCGGTCGCAGCCGGTCGAGGGTGAGGTCGGCCGCCATCTCGTGAAAGCCGAACCACGGCGTGTCGGGGGTCCAGGCATTGCCGAGACGAGCATGCTCCCGGAGGCTGACGACCATCTCGTACAAGTGCCGGAACACGTTGCCATTCTCGCCTCGCACCAACAAGCCGTTGATGCTGTTGAGCACTCCTTGCAACAGCGTCGAACCCGTACGTCCGTAGGTGACCACCAACACGTGCCGGTAACGGAGTTGGTCGTGCGTCCCGTCAGCGACATTGGTGATGACGTCCCAGTACGCCCGCCGCGCCTCGGTGTCTTGCCAGCTGTCGGCCAGCACGATCCGGGCTTCGTCGAAACGGCCTGCCAGATTGAGGGCCCGGAGGTAGCGACGCGTGTGAAAACGGAACCGCTCGTCGCCGCGATGCTCGTCGCAAATGGCCTTCCAGTTGGATGCTGCGGACTCCCACGCCTCATCCGCCTCATCACATCGAGCAAGTCCGGCTCGTGCTGGTACCAGATTCGGCTTCTGCGCCAACGCCGCCGCGAAGTACCGACGAGCTTCGGCCACCTCACCTCGCTCGAGCGCCTCGGCGCCCGCAAGTTGTAAATCGTGTGGGGTGCGCAGTGGGTCGGCTGGTGGACCACTCATGTCAGCCTCCTCCACGCTCAACACCCTGCGCTGTCGCTGGCCCAGCATTCGAGTGAGGGAACTTCACGTCAGGGACCGTACGGTCGAGAAAGTTGGCCAGTTCAGGCCACCCGTTGCCGTTCGCAAGCGTCATCCGGAGCAACCGGCTTGGCTGATCGGCAAAGACGGCATCGACTCGCTGCTGGTGAGCAACGTACGCCTCCTCCCACGAACTGTGGCGACTGTAGAGGGCATCGTGAATGACACCCGCCCGACCACCGAAGTGACCCGCATGCTCAGAATTCCTGAGCTCATGCGGAGCCAAGACGCCACAAAAACGCTCATAGTGAGTCGACACGGAACGGGTCCAGGAACCGAGTTCGCGATCAGTGAGGATGAAGCGGGAATCCGAGAAACGTGCTGCAAGCTGAGCGAATTGGGCGCTGATGTTGATATCGCCGAATGCGTCATGCAGCGCAATGTCGACATCGTCGGGAAGCGCGCCGGTCAGCGCGCTCGCCCAGTGGAGACTGGAGTAGCCGAGTACCTGGAGGGCCTCGTGCAGGGAGGTCGTGCCAGTGCGACTCAGACCGATGACAAAGACTTTCGCCGGTGCGCTGCCGTCCGGACCTTGCGCCCACCGGTCGGCGAGCACCCCGAATTGCCTCACTCGAGGGTTAAATGGGTACCGCTCGGCAAGTTCATGCGCACCCTCAATGAACATCGCACGACGCCGAAGCGCGAACAACACACGCACCCTCGAGATATCGGCGATCCGCCTCGCTCCCGACTCACGAATCCTCACCTGTTCGAGCGTGCCGAGAAAGCGCTCGAGCCTCGCTGCCGTTGCGCCCGCTTCAGGGCCATACGCTGCATTTCTCAGAAGCTGACCCACGAGTTGATCGTTGAGGTCTTCGCCAGCACCGAGCTGGTCCAGACAGCCGTCGAACTGAATGCCTGCCTCATCCCGGTAGCCGAGCCTCTCTCGAAACCGGCCGTACCGAAGGCGATCGACGAGCCGGCGCGGATCCGCAACGATGATCTCATGAAGGGCCGCCACCACGCCGGCACGATCCTGACGCTTCTGACAGTCCACGAGCCGCCGAACACTTGCGTCCAGCTCGGGTATCGTCGCCTCGGAGGTCGGGTTCGGCACTCGAGGGCGTCGACGGGGCAGGCGCATAAGTCTTCCCTAACCCTACTTGTCATCCCGCAAGCGCTGTGGCTGTTCGCTTTCCGCAGACGGACTCGGGCTCTTCGGCTCCTGCCGTGTTGGCAACATTGGCTGCACCGTTCTTCAGCAGAACACGCCATGGTCTGTCACCATGGACATCATGAACGTGAGTCACCAGCCTCCCCTCTCCGAGGAGCAGCTGCGCTGGATCGAACACGTTCACCAACTCGAGTACGTCGATCATGCGGTCCCGCGGCGCACCGGCGCCGTCGCAATGGCACTTGCGATGCTCGACCGTGAACTCCCGATGAGCAGCCGCCAGATCGCGTCGTTCGCGCGGATGGGGCACGAGACTGTCCGCCGAGGCGCCGACGCGCTGACCGAACTCGGGTTGATCGACCGCCACCGACGGCCCAGCCTCGGAAACGGTTCGAACGGGTTGGCTTGACGGTCACCCGCTCAGACGAGTGGCGAGATAGCGGTCGAAGTCGTAGACGTTGCGCTCCAAATACGACAGCGGCGCCCGGTCGAACTGCTGGCGGTCGACGCTGCGACGAATCCCGGCGACCACGGGATGATCCTCGCTGTTGACCTGATCGACGAGCGCATTGATCCCGGCAGCGAATGCGCCGGGGTCCTCAGCCGCTTCGAGCGTCGCTGGAGCCACGGCGACCTGCCAGGCGATCCGAACCCGATCGGTTCCGAAGGGCGTGATCCGAAGGAACCACAGCCAATCCGCCTGGAGCTGGATCACGAAACCGGGAAAGACGGCCGCGAGCACGATCGTGCGACGCCACTCGCCGTCGAGACGGTTATCGCCCTCGGCGGTGAGGTCAGGACCATCGGCCTCGACCACACGATGGTGGGCCCAGTCGAGCGTGCCCGGATACATCTCGGTGTCGCCCGTGCTGTCGCCATCAGCGCCGAAGCTCTCCTTGTGCACCTTGAACACGTGGTAGGCGTCCATGAAGTTCTCGACGAGGAGCTTCCAGTTGGTCGGCCACACGTCGACCTCATCGCGCACGGTCACATAGCTCCCCATGTCGAACCGGCTGACAATCTCGTCGAGGCCGGCGAGACGGGGCCCGAGCGGCTCGGCGTCAGGGTCGAGGTTGACGAACACAAAGCCGTTCCACAGCTCGAGTCGCACCTCGGGCAGACGATGACGATCGGGGCTGAAGGGTGCACCGTCAGCCTCGGTGCTCTCCGCCATGTACGGACCACCGACGAGCGAACCGTCGTGGCGGTACACCCAGGCGTGGTACGGGCAGGTGATACGGGCCTCGTTGCCGCATCCGGTGAGGAGCTGGGCGCCGCGGTGGATGCAAACATTGTCGAAGGCCCGGATCGAGTCCTCGCCGCGAATGACCACGATCGAACGCACCCCACCGCCGGAGACCGGCAGATCCACACAGGCGTAGTCGCCGACCTCGCTCAGGTCGGCGGTCCGGGCGACGCATTGCCAATCGCGGGCGAACACTGTCGCCAACTCGGCATCGAGCACCTCCGCCGATGCGTACGCCTCGAGGGGCAGCATATGTGCCTGTTCGAAAGGCAGCGATGCGTGGGCTCGGAGCTCATCAAAGACCGACATCGATGTCCTCCCCGATTCGACCCGGCAGTGTCGACGCCACGATGCGCCATCGTGATCGAGCTTCGACCGGTTCGCAGATCGCGAACGCGACATCGAACGGCGACCCGTCGTCACCACGGTCGTCGGTCACCACCACGGCCAGATCACCGGCGGCGTACAGCCGATGCCGGGAATCGGTCCGATGTTCGATGAGGCGGTCCGCCGACCTGGGAACGCGGTGCCACTCCTCGACGTACGCGCCGCTCGGTGCTCGCTCGACCATGACCGACCCGTCCTCGTTCCACTCGAGGAGACCCGGCTCGGGAAAGGCCGAGACCGGATGGATGGCGATGTCGTCCGACCCGCGGGTATGCCACTCGGCGGTTGCCCGACGGATGCCGTCACCACCCGTTTCAACCGGTGTGCAAGTGGTGTGACCAGTACTGGCCTCGCAGGCCGACGGCTCCTCCATGTCTGCCGGGATGCGAACGTCGACCATCGCTGACTCGAGCTGGAGCCACAGCACGATCGATTCGGTGTCGCTGCTGCCGTCCTCGTTCACGATCGATGCACGTCGCCAAGCACCAAGCAGCAAGTCGGGAACACGTTCAGCCACAGCGGAAGCTTACGGGGTCGATCAATCCTCGTGAGCAGGGCGGCGGCGCCCCTTCTTTACATCGCTGCGCCGACGCTTCGCCTCGACCCGTCGGCGCTGGCTACCTCGGGTCGGCTTGGTGGCCCGACGTGGCTTGTCGACAACACCGGCCTTGTGGACGCGCTCGCGGAGTCGTTCGAGTGCGATCTCACGGTTGCGGACCTGGGAGCGTTCGTCGTCAACGGTGACGCGCACAACGTCACCGAGCTTTGCTCGCGCCCGTTCACGAAGCGCAGGCGGCATCGTCGACGACTCGTCCAGGCGGAAGACGGCGTCGACCTTGGTGTTCGACCGGTTGGCGTGTTGACCACCCGGCCCTCCGGACGCAACGAAGCGGAAATCGATCTCGTTCTCGGGTACCCGCCAGCCTCCAGTCACGACACGGTTCCGCAAGAGAGTCTCGACGTCGTCCCCCGTTGTGCGGGCTCTCGCGGGTCATCGATCATGCGTCGTCTCCCGGTTCGGCTTGATCTCCGGCGCAGGCCACCATTGTGGCTCCCCTTCTTCCTACCGCTCCCCAGTCATACCGATGCGGATGCGGGTCTGCTCCCGCCGCACCACATCACCGTCGCCGTTTCGCCTCGACGTCAGTCGAGATGGGCGAGGTGATGAGTCTCGTTGAATGACCGCAGCGACTGCGACGGCCCGTTAGTGGCAATCCGCAGGATCGATGCCTGCTCGACGAAAGCCCGCCAGGCAATGTCGATCGACACGCCGAGGCCCCACGCCAGACAAGCCTTGATCGGCGAGACGTGCGACACCAACACGACGTCGCGCGCAGCGGCCTCGTGTCGAACCTCATCAAGCAACGGCCACACGCGAGCAACCAAATCATCGTGGCTTTCTCCACCCGGCGGCGACCACGCCGTGTCAGCACGCCACGTTGCCCAGGTGGCGGCAGGAACGTCACCGATGGCGAGACCTTCGAAGTCGCCGTAATCGACCTCGATCAGCCGCTCGTCGACCTCAACCGAGGTGCCGATCGCCTCAGCGGTCTGGCGACAGCGCATCAATGGACTGCTGATCACACGAGCAGAAGCCGAGATCGCTGTGCCGACTGCAGCGGCCTGCGCCCGACCGAGTTCGTCGAGTTCCGGGTCGCGTCGGCCGAGCAGCTGCCCGGCGGCGTTGGCCGGGGTCCGGCCGTGGCGGACGACGATCAACATCAGCGCAGCCGCTCCTTGGGGACACGCCCGGTTGCGAGAAGGTTCCGGCGATGCTCCGCCTCCTCAAGCCCGAGGCGCCGACCGATGACGACAATCGCTGTCATTGCGGCAAGTTCGAAGAGGATGAGCACACCGAACGGACGGTCGTATTCCGGCAACGGCCCCACGCCGATCGCATCGACGCCGCCGGCCGGCCACCAGAATAGATCGCTGTTGACCCATGACCCCGAGGCGATCAGGAACGCAAACGTCCCGATCGGCACCCCGAGCCACGCCCGGCGAGTCAGTCGCCGACCGACCGTGAACACCATCACGAGGGCCAACAGCAGCACCGAACCAAGCAGCGTGTGCAGGATCCACGGACGCCCCGTGAGCGCCTCCGCAAGCGGAAGGACGCCACCAAACGCCACCCACCGGTAGTCGACGGCGGGCGAGTCGAAGACGAAGAGCACGAGCAGCACGGCGGCTGCGATGAACCAGAAGAACATCTAGCGGAGCACGATACGGCCGCACTCCTGGCAATCGGTCGGCGAGTCGCCATCGAGATGCTTGATCCGGTCGACCTCCATGGCCGGCATCGACGACGGACATCCGGTGCAGTTCGAGCCGTCGAACCGGACGACGGTTGACGCACCGAAGGCGGGCTCACGGCGCTCATACTCGGCGGCGAGTTCGGGATCGGCCGTAGCCGCCACCTCGGCCCGTTTCGCAGCCACGGCGGTGAGCTGGGCGTCGATCTCGGCCTCGCCCTCGGCGATTTCTTCGCGCAGACCGGCGATCACGTCGTCGATCGAGGCGCGGGCACCCTCCAGCGACTCCATCTGCGCCTGGAGTTCCTCGGCTTCCATCATCGCCTCGAGCGCAAGGTCTTCGAAGCCGCTCTGCCGCTCTCGCAACATGGCGATCTCGTGCTGCAACGCCTCAAGGTCCTTGAGCCCGGTCACCTCACCGCCGTACAGCTTCGACTCGTCGGCATCGGCCTTATCACTGACGAGCTGGGCCTCGGCCTCCGCCTTCTTCTGCCGGGACGACACCTCGAGCCGAGCTGCCGCAACCGTGTCGATCCCCACCTGACGGCGGGCCTGCTCTGCGAGGGCATCGTCAAGCTTCGTGCGCTGTTCGAGCGTTTCACGCCGATGGTCCAGCTGCCTCGTCTCGACGTCGAGAGCTTGAAGGTCAAGGAGGGCGTCAGCGGTCATGAAGTTGGTGGTTGTGTCGTCGTGGTCGGGGGCGATGTCGTCGTGTTCGTTGTTGTAGTCGCTGGATCGCCGGTTGTCGTCGTCGGTGGCAAGGTCGTCGTCGAGGTTGTCGTGGTCGGAGGCGTGCAACCCTCGATCTTGCCGTCGCCATCGGCGTCGACGGACTCGAAGAGCATCGGGCACTCGCCGATTCCCTCATCGAACTCGAACTCGGTTTTCTCCGGGTCGCAGTAGTCGACGACGCCGTCCTCATCGGTGTCGACCTCGGCGTCCTCGTTGTCGACTCCGCAGAAGCTCTCGATGAGTTCGCGATAGTCGTCCTCTTCTTGATCAGTGCGGATCCGAGTTCCGGCGCGAGTCCACTCAGGTGCCTCGAACGTCAGCGGTTCGAGGCCCTCGTGGTACGTCGCATTGAACGCCCCCCAGATCATCGCAGGAAGCGAGCCGCCGAAGACGTTGCCGCGCCCCAGAGCGCCACGATCGACCCCGATCATCGGGATCTGCTCATCAGGGTTTCCCATCCACACCGCCGTGGCGAGATGCGGGGTGTAGCCAACGAACCAAGCATCGCTGAAGTCCTGCGCCGTGCCGGTCTTACCGGCGGCAACCTGGTTCTCGAGGCGAGCTCGGGTGCCGGTACCACCCCGCACGTTGGCCTCGAGCACCTGGTTCACGAGACGAGCGCTCTGGACCGAGATCGCACGCTCGGGAGCAGGCATGTTCTCAAAGATGACCGTGCCGTCGCTGTCCTCGACTCGCTCGATGAAGATAGGGACGACCTGAAGTCCGTCGTTGGCAAAGGTTGCGTACGCAGTTGCCATCTCCATCGGGGTGATGTCCTTCGGGCCGAGCGGCATCGAGACCGGCAGGTCCGAGAGGTCGGAGGTGACACCGAGCGCCTCGGTTGTCTCAGCGACATTCGACAGCCCCACGGTCAGACCGAGCCGGAGATACGCACAGTTCGACGATGCGAGGGTTTGCGACCGCAGCGTTGCGACCGACCCACTTTTGGGTCCGCTGAAATTGTTCGCCCGGTAAGGATTCGGGAAGCCGCCCGGGTTGTCGAACTCGCACGTGCCGATGCCGTTGATCTGATCGGCAGGCACGAACCCCTTCTCGAAGGCCGAGGCGAGCACGAACGGCTTGAACGATGATCCGGTCGGACGCCCCTTCTGGGTTGCGATGTTGAACTCGAAGACATCGAAACCAGGGCCGCCAACGATCGCTCGAACGCGACCGGTGCCGGGCTCGACCGCAGCGACTGCTGCGGAGAAGCCCCGCTCGTCATCGGGGAGATGGGCCTCGACAGCCACCTCGGCCGCCGCCTGCGCTGCCGGGTCGTACGTCGTGAACACTCGTAGACCACCACCGAACAGGAGATCGGCTCGCTCGTCGAAGGTGGCGCCGAGGCGAGGATCCTCGAGCAATTGTCGCCGGACCTCCTCGATGAAGTAGCTCGTGGGCTCCCATTCGGCCGGAACGCGCCGCTCGGTCGGTAGCGGGTTGTCGACGTAGCGGTCGTACTGCTCCTCAGTGATGTTGCCGGTCTCAAGCAGGCGGACCAGGGCAACGGTGCGGCGCTCGTCGGCGATGTCGGGGAACCTCGTCGGGTCGTAGCTGTCGGGGTTAGCGATCAGCCCGGCGAGCAGAGCCCCTTGGGGCCAGGTAAGCCGATCGGGCGACACGCCGAAGTAGATCTCGGCAGCGGCCCGCACGCCGTACGCGCCCGAACCGAAGTACACCGTGTTCAGGTAGGCCTCAAGGATCTCGTCCTTAGTCAGCTGGTTCTCTAACCGGATTGCGAGGGCGGCCTCGGGGATCTTGCGTTCGAGTTGCTGCTCGTTCGACAGGACGCCGTTCTTGATCAGCTGCTGGGTGATGGTCGAACCACCCTGCTCGATGCCGCCGGCATTGACGTTCTCGATAAACGCCCGACCGATCGCCTTCGCGTCGACGCCGTTGTGGTCGTAGAAGCCCTCGTCCTCCACGACGAGCAGCGACATGATCATCGCGTGGCTGATGTCGTCGAGCTTGACGAGTTCTCGATTCTCGACGTCGTACAGGACGTCGAACTCGTCGCCGTGCATGTCGTACACGGTCGAGCGGAGCGCTAGCTCGTTGAGGTCGATCTCGGCGTTGGCTGACTCGTTCGCCGCAAAGATATCCCCGAGTCGCGGTGCGATTGCAGCGATCGTGAACGCCACCGCCAATCCGCCGCCACCGATGATCGCGGCCAGCCGCAACAACCCCACCACGAGCCTTCGCATCGGCGCCAACCGTACCCGCAGCGGATGCGTCACCCGCTGCAGCCACCACGACAACACATGGTGCAACGTGGCACGATGCGCTCGTGACACGCATCGGCATCATCGGCGGCGGCAAAGGCGCAACCCTTCACGCCGACGCGATCATCCATACCTGCGGTGCCGATCTGATCGGTGTCG
>CAJWHS010000043.1 GCA_913041415.1 uncultured Acidimicrobiaceae bacterium
TCCCACGCAGGCTCCCACGCAGGCTCCCACGCAGGCTCCCACGCAGGCTCCCACGGTCTCCCCCACGGTCTCTCCGCCATAGATGGACCTGTCGCTCGACGATCACGGCACGCCGCGACCGCCAGTCGTGCTCCGTCTCGCTGGCGCCGTCATCGGTTTCGAGATTTCGTCTCCGCACCTTGCGGAAGTCGTCGGCGCATTCGCCCATGCATCGGTTGAACCGACCGACACAACGCCTGGGATTTGGTACCGCCACGCCTGGTTTCGAGGCCGGATGCGGTTCCTTCGGGACGACCCCTTGCGCACAGTCAAGCCGACCCCAGTCGGCACGACGGTCAAACTGCTCCTCGACGACCTGCAGTTGAGCGTCGCCCTGCACGCAACCGACGACGTCTTCGTCCACGCCGGCGTGGTCGCCTGTGACGGACGGGCGATCGTGCTACCCGGCCGATCGCGAGTAGGGAAGTCGTCCCTAGTTGAGGCGCTGGTGCGTGCCGGCGCTACCTATTGTTCTGACGAGTACGCCCGTCTCACGCCCGACGGTCGCATCGCACCGTTCGCCCGTCCGATCCAGCAGCGGGGTTCCGCTGGCCGCGAGATCGTCGACCCTTACCGCCTGGGTGCAGTCGCCGACGGCCCGGTCGAACCCGGCATCGTGCTGTTCACCCGCTACGTCGCTGAAGCGGCCTTCGCCCCCGTCGTCGTTCCGCCCGCCCGCGCTGCGCTTGACGTCTTTGACAACACGGTCATCGCCGAGGTCGACCCAGACCGTGCGATTGAGGCTGCGGCCGGCCTCGCTCGACGGTCGGTCACGATGCGGACCCATCGCGGCGAGGTTGACGTCGCTACCGACGCCATCCTTGCGATGGTGCAGTCCGTCGAGTCGCCCACATGACCACGACGCCCGTTCCGTTCCTCGTTATCGAGGACTTCCTGACCGCCGAGGAACACGCAACATTGCTCCGCCTCGTTGCCGGCGATGCCGAGTTCGCGCCGGCAACGGTCACCAAACCCGGCGCGGTCGGCGGCGATGTTGACCTCACCCAGCGTCGGGCGGCCGTCGCCGATGCCGACGATGCCGTGTTCGAACTCTTCGAGCAGCGCCTCACCGCTCTATTGCCCCACGCCCGACGAGAGGTGGGCGTCGACCGCTTCGTCGTCGGCGCCGTCGAACGTCAGGTGACCGCTCACACCGACGGCGACTTCTTCAGCGCTCACACCGACATTGGCGATGCCATTGGAGCGGCGAGCAGCCGTCGACTGAGCTACGTCTACTACTTCAACCAGTCGCCGAAGGCCTACGAGGGCGGCGAGTTGCTCTTCTTCGATCATGTGGTCGATGGCGACGGCAACCGAAGTCACGCCGAGACGTTCCAGGTCGTCGAGCCCGTCGACAACTCGATCGTATTCTTCGCGAGCGACGCAGTGCACGAGGTGCGCCCGGTCCGTGCTAGCGGGGAGCCCGGCGCTCCCGGCACGACCAGGTACACGGTCAACGGCTGGTTCCACGACGCGGCGTACGTCCCACCCGAACCCGATCTTGACCCCGCCACCCGGGCGGCGATCAGCCAGCGCTACACCCCGGCCTTCACCGAGACTGGTTTCGCCGTGGTGCCGACTCCCTCAGCGGTGCGACGGGCGCTGCGGGCGCTGTACGAAGAGCGGATTGGCCAGGTCGACACTGAGGACGGCGACGAGGAGTACCTGCCCTCGGGTCTGCCCGACTTCGTGTCGATCGACGACGTCGGCGGCATGTTCCAGTTTGCGCTGCAGTCACTCCACGAGGACTGGTGCGGGGTCCAGCTAGAACCCACCGCCGCCTACGGCCTTCGGGTGTATCGACGCGGCCAGACCCTGATCCCGCACACCGATCGGGTCTGGACCCACGTCATCTCGTCGATCGTGCACATCGCACACGACACCGACGCGCCGTGGCCGCTGACGATCGTTGGCCTCGACGGCGTCGAGCATAAAGTCTTCCTCGAGGAAGGTCAGATGCTGCTCTACGAGAGTGCGCGCTGCCCGCACGGCCGCCCCGTGCCGCTCGACGGCGAGGGGTACTGCTCGCTCTTCCTGCACTATCGGCCCGTAGGCTGGAGCCTGACCTATCGACAGCTCCTCGAACAGGCCCAGGCCGACGAGGCGACCGACATCTTACCGCCAGAGCTTTGGCCGCCGCACCTGCGCGAAGCCAAGGAGCGGGCGGGCGACCCGGCGTCGCGCTGACATGACGGGCGTGCTGCGCGCCGATCTCGACGTCGGCCTGCTCACCAACGTCCGCATGGGCGTCGAGATCGCAACCGGGCTTGCGTTCCTCACCGGACGCCGCCTTGCGCTGCCGTTCGACCAACCCGTCCCGCCGGCGCCTCGTTCGTCAATCGCACCGGCTGACCAGGGCCGACCCGCCAGGGTCCTCGATCTGTTCGAACTGCCGATCGACGTCGTCCAGCCTGACGAGTGGGACGAGTTGGGCGACGTCTTGACCGAGGTCGTTGAGTGGGGCTCGGCCGGCGAGACGGTCTGTGTATGCGACGACGGGGCGACCGACGATGACCCGCAGCTCCTGGACTTCGCCAATGGCCGGACGCGGCTTCTGCGTCCGCCGAAATCTGACGCCGACGTGGTCGACCTGCAGGGCCGGCTCCTGTCGTTCCCGTCGTATTTCTTCCACGCTCGGCCGGTGACCCACCGTCGGCTCCACGCGTTACTGCGAGGCGTCCGCCCTCGGCGACCCTTTGTAGCGCTCGGCGCCCAGATCGCCGCCGATCTGGGCGCATACAACGCAATGCACCTCCGTCGGTCCGATCTCACGATCGGCATCCCGGCCTACGGTGACGTCACCCCGACCGATGTCGCGGACAATGTTGCCGCTGTGTTCCCTACAGACGAACCGCTCGTCGTCTGTAGTGAGGTCGATGGTCGCGACGAACTCTTTGACCCGATCCGGCGCCGATTCCCGACCGTGCTCTTCGCCAACGACGTCATCCTCGGTGATCACCGTGCCGGGTTTTTCGACCTGCCCCGCCACGAGGACAACGCCCTCGGCCTGGTCACCCAGGAGGTCGCCTCCCGGGCGGCTCGCTTCGTTGGCACGATCGGATCGACGTTCACCGGCATGATCCAGCGCAACCGGCTAGGCCGCAACCCGAACGAACGGTTCCGCTTCACCGCCGACTTCACGCCGGACGGCCCGACCTTTCGCGATCTCGAGTTCGTTGACATCACCGACGGCTCTTACTCGTGGAACCGAATCGGCTATGCGATGTCGCCTGATGTGCTTGCATGGTTCCGGGAATGGCCGGAGGCCGCATGATCGACGATCCGCACGGCCCGCTGTATTCGGTGGTCTGCACCGACACGAACCCTTACGGCACCTGGCAGACCGAGCTGCTTGAACACAGCTGGGTCCGAGCAGGCATGTCCGGTGAACTAATCCGGCTCGTTGGCACGCCGAACGGCGAGAAGCTGCCGCGTCATCCCACCGCCCGCGTCGTCCGCACCGCAGCGACCAACTCCCATCCTCGACTCGACGGCGACTACACCGGAATGAACCGCCTGCACTCGCTCGAAGAGTGGCTTGAGCGGGAACGACCGGTCGGCACGGTACTGATCCTCGACTGCGACTTCGTGTTCCGCGCGCCGATCGACCGTCGCGTCGATCCGGGCCACCCGGTCGGTCAGCTCTGGTGGGACTTCTCGATGATGGGCGCCTGGGCCGACGCAGCGAATGCGATCTCGCCGCGGATCGCAGCGCGCACCCAGAAAGTCACCTGGCCCTTGCTGATCCACACGTCGGATCTGCGCCGGATCATCCGCGCATGGATCGACGTCGCCGCCCGTCTCCGCAAGGAGACCGGGGCTTGGGAGAGCGACATGGTCGCACTCACAATCGTCCTTGCCGAGCACGACCTCGTCTGCGACCTCGAGATGCTCGCCGCATGGATGCCCTGGCCCGACGACGTGGTGGGCGACGCGCCAATTATCCACTACTGCCAGCCTGTCCTCGACAACGCCGGCGAGACGCTCTGGTACAAGCAGGGCTACGAGCCCTGGACCCCGACGGGCACCGACCCTGACGCAGCAGCTCTCGGTTACAGCAGCGAGCTGCTGGTGATGATCGATCGGTTCGCAGCGCTGCGCCGTGCAGCTCACCAGGCCGGTTCGTAGGGTTTGGGATCGATCCCGGCCAGGGCATCGTCACTGACGATGCGGGCGCCGAAGTCGAGGCCCGACCAGTTGGCGAACTCGCCCACGGTTCGCAACGGCCCCGTCGAGTACGGCTGGAGCACCCGGTCGGGATCGCCGGCGTGCAGCAGTTGTAGCCGGCGATAAGCGGTGACGTCACGGCGTTTCACCTCGGCGTCGTCGCCGTCGTGGATGTACTTGTGGTTGCCGTCGGGGTGCAGTCGGTGCCACGCCACGACCGCCGACGGGTTGAATAGGTCGTAGCCCCACGTGAAGGAGCGGATGGTAAGCGCCAGCTCCTCCCCGGTGTAGAGGTGCTCGGGGTCCTGACGGACCTCAACGTTCCAGCGGCCAAGGGTGAAGACGCACCCTCCCGACAGCACCCGGGTGCCGCGCAACTGCATAGCAACACTGGGTCGGGCGACGGCTGGATGGTGGATCCAACCCTGGTCGCGCCACTCGTCGACGATCGTGATCGGGACGGTCGCCTCGTCGGGGAACACGTCGACGTCGTCGTGGATCTCGTAAAGCGGACATTGGCAGGTGATCAGGGGCTTCTCGACGCCAGTTGCCTCCATCATTGCGGTCAGGTCTATGTCCCAGTTCGGCGCCATCCGCATGTGGGAGTCGATCTGGAGTGTGTAACCCTCGCCGCGGTAAAGGGCCTGGGTTCTATGACGGGCCCAACAACCGCCTTTGCTTTCGGTCCAGTCGTGGCGGAGTAGCCGGAGGTCGGCGGAAATGCCGTCGAGACAGTCTGGCTGGGTCTCGGGGGGACCGTCGAGGTCGTACTGCAGGCACACCCCGAACCGAAGACGCTCGGGTCGGGACGCGTTCGCAACGCAGCTCTCGATGGTGCGCCGGAGCTCCGGTTCCCGGTAGGCGGCGATTGCGACGAAGATCTCGTCGTTCGGCACGTTGATCATCGCAGCCGCCCTAGGGCCCGTTCGGCGCTCTTGCGTGAAGACCGGGCAAGGATCCGCCGTTGGCGGGCCGAGGGCAACAGCCAGTCCGGGAGGTAGCGGAGGCGCTGGCCTCGCGGGACCTCCCGGAAACGCCCAAGATGGTCCAGCAGCAGGCGCCTCTCGGGAACGAGTCGAGTGTTGCGCTCGAGCCAGTCGGGAGCCGCCCATCGGCCGAGGGCCACAACCACATCGGTTCGTCCGCTGAGCCCGGCCTCAACCTGCAAGCCGGCGCCGACCAGCGATTCGATGCCGAGATCGGCAGCGAATCGGCGCGCCGTGTCGAGGTTGATACCGGGTCGGTCGAGGATCCTTGTGACGTCGAGCAGGCCGTTCAGGCGACGGGTGCCGGGCGGCGAGATCATAAAGTGGCCACTCGCGTGGACGAGGCGCTGGGTTGTGCTCAGGGCGGTGCCGCCTAGGTCGTGGAGCGGCTCGCCCGGATCGCGGAAGAGGCGATCCCCAAGGGGACTCCGACGAGACAGGCGGGTGTGGAGGTCGATCTCGACGCCGTTCGGTGAAGTGAGGGTCCAGCCGTAGCGGAGATGGGGAGAGAACGGTTCCTCGCGGTTGCGGTGCCCGGCATCGCGCAGCACGGCGACAGCGTCGTCGAGACGGTCAGGCGGCACGGCGAGGTCGACGTCGCCTGTCTGGCGGAGAAGCGGGTGGGGGTAGTCGAGTTCGCTAGTAGCCAGCCCCTTGAGCACCCGGGAGTCGATCTCGAGCGTGGCGAGGTGATCGAGTACCTCGGCCGCAGTCGCCCTCAGACGGAGTTGCACGGCGGAAATGGCGACCTGGCGGTGGCGGACTTCGGCGCGGACGCTGTGACGCATCGCGTCGAGCGGCAACGTCAACCAGAGTCGGTGATCGGATAGGTACCGGCGCATGAGTGGTGCCCGGAGGTCGATCGGCTCGTCGACCTCCCAGTCGGAGCGGGCAAGCCGCAGCAGCTGATCCATAACCGTCACGACCGTTGGGTCGGTCAGGCGTGGGTCGACGATCGACCACAGCGCCTCACGACTCAGTTGCGGCATGAATTGGCCCACCGATCGATCGTACTCACGGTGCGAAGCCGAAGGCCTCGAAGTCGCTTCGGTAGTGGTCGTGGATGATCTTTTTCACCCGGTTGTCGAGCCCGTCTCGTGCTGCGACCGACCCGGGCGAGGCGTTCCTGTGGCGCAGGGGGGCGTCGATGCCGTGCCGCTCGCAGAAGCGGGCCCAGTCGGCGTCGATGCGTTCGAACCGCATGATTTCGTCGACGAGGAGGTGCCCGTCGTCGTCACCCAGCCAGCGAGTCTGGGGCACGAACCAGATCAGGCTCCCATCGACCATGTTAGAAGTGTTGAAGGGCTCACCCGTGCGCTCGAAGAACTCGGAGGTTCGGTACCGTCCCCCGGCGAGTGTCGCCACGACCCAGTCCGAGACAGATTCGGCGGCATCGTTGAGGTGGGGGTTCTGTTCGCCGCCGAGGAGGCGATGGCGGCGATAGGCGTACTCCGACGCCACCCGCTCGTAGGGGTGGCGCACCACGGCGAAGAGCAGAGCGACGTCGCCGTGTTCAGCGAGCCAGCTCGACGCAGTTCGGTGACCGGCGTTGACGATCTGATTGCCGGCACTCTCGACTACGCTCGTGCCGCCGTTCTTGCTGACGTGAACGAACACCGGCTTCATGGCAGTCAGAACCGTAGCAACCGAATCTGGCACGGTGCATTTGACTCGGAATTTCGTGCCGGTCCGTATCATTACTCTCGACACATCATGATTAACACCGCAAAAACCTTCACCCTTCTCGCTGCCATGGGCGGCTTGGTCATCGTTGCGGGCGGCGTGCTCGGCGGTTCTGGTGGCCTCGCCATCGGCCTGATCCTCGGCCTCGTGATGGTTGGCGGCTCGTACTGGTTCAGCGACAAGCTGGCCATCAAGTCAGCACGCGCCGTTCCCGTTACCCGGGAACAGGTGCCGCAGTACTTCGAGATCATGGAAGATCTCACCGCTCGAGCGAACATGCCGATGCCGAGGCTGTACATCACGCCCAGCCAGCAGCCGAACGCCTTCGCCACCGGCCGCAACCCCAACAACGCCGCCGTCGCCGTGACCGAGGGGCTTCTCCAGGCGATGAACTGGGAGCAGGTAAGTGGCGTGCTCGCCCACGAACTCGCCCACATCCGCAATCGCGACATCCTCATCGGATCGGTAGCTGCCGCCATCGGCATGGGGATCACCTTCGCGGCCCGCATGGTGATGTGGGGGGCGCTGCTCGGCGGCAACAACCGCGATCGCAACCCGATCGGTGAGCTCGCCTTCGCGCTGCTCGCCCCGATTGCGGCGATGCTCATCCAGGCCGCAGTGAGTCGCAGCCGGGAGTTCCAGGCCGACGAGTCGGCGGCAAGGCTGCTTGGCACGGGCGAACCCCTTGCCCAGGCGCTCCAGCAGCTTGAGTCCTACGCGAACCGCATCCCGGCTGCCGTCGACCCCAACCAGGCGAGCAACTACATCATTGATCCCCTGAAGGCTCAGGCCCGTGGCGGTCAGGGTGGCGGTTTCGGCAAGCTCTTCAGCACCCACCCGTCGACCGAAGACCGGATCGCGCGGCTGCGGAGTCTGAACCTCTGATTCGTCTCGGATGCGAACCTGCGTCGATAGAGCGGAGGGGGCTCGTTTCCCGTCAACAGCGTTGTCGAGCCGGTCGGGTCAATCCCGGAAATTGTTGAACTGCAGCGGAATGCCGAAGTCTTTGTCCTTCAACGCGGCGATGGCGGCCTGAAGGTCGTCGCGCTTCTTGCCGCTCACCCGGAGCTGCTCTCCCTGGGTCGAGGACTGCACGCCCTTGAGGCCGAGCCCCTTGATGAACTTGTTGAGTTCCCTGGCCTTGTCGGCGTTGATTCCGGCCTGGAGCTTGACCGTCTGGCGAACCGACCCACCTGATGCCGGTTCGATCGTGTCGTAGTCGAGCACCTTCATCGAGACCTTGCGTTTGGCGAACTTCTCTTCGAGCACGACTCGGAGCGCAGCGAGGCGATCCTCCGATGACGACTCCAGCTTGATCGCGTCGTCGCCGAGTTCGACCGAGCTGTCGGTGCCCTTGAAGTCGAAGCGCTGGCTGACTTCACGAGCCGCCTGGTCGACCGCGTTGCGGACTTCTTGCATGTCAACCTCTGAAACCACGTCGAATGTCGGCATGGCGCCGACGGTACTACGGCGGTGCCGTCGACCGAACGCTCTCGCTTCCCGCTGCGACGAGGTCGCAGAACTGGCCCCGGCCGGTACAGTTGTGCCCCGTCCACGGGTCGGTGCCCGAGCGGCCAAAGGGAACGGGCTGTAAACCCGTCGGCTTCGCCTACGAAGGTTCGAATCCTTCCCGGCCCACCATGGACGAACGGCCCGGTGTTTCGACACCGGGTCGTCTGCCTTTTTGGTCGAGTTCGGCGGCGGACCCGGACGGGCGCCGGCGGATGTCGGCCTGTCAGAGCATGTGTTGCATGACGGTGACGTCGAGCCACCGCCCGAACTTGCGGCCGACCTCTCGCTGCACCCCGACGACCTTGAACCCGCAGGCTTGATGCAAGGCAACCGATGCGCCCTCGGTATCGGAGATGTGGGCGATGACGGTGTGAAAGCCTCGGGCCTTGGCCATCTCGACGGTCTCGTTGAGGAGCGCCGTGCCGACACCGAGACCGCGAGCGTCTGCGTCGACATAGACACTGTTCTCGACGGTGGTGTTGTACGCCGGTCGGTTTCGGTACGGCGACAGCGACGCAAAGCCGACGATTCGCCCGTCGACCTCGGCGACGAGGACTCCGAGCGCGCCTTCACGTTCACGAATCCAGGCCCGCTGCTCGTCGACGGTGCGTGGCACGAGGTCGAACGTTGCGGTCGAGGTCTCGACTTCGTGGTTATAGATCCGGCGCAGTTCCTCCGCGTCGTCACTGCTCGCGTGGCGGATGTCCATCTGGCTGAATCTACGTGGTTGGATAAGGACATGGCTCGAAATGTGCTGGGTAGCGAACTGGCCGAGTGCGGACGCGAGCCGATCACCGGCTTCTTCCGCGACGGTTGCTGCAACACGTCGCTGGACGATGTCGGTTCGCACACCGTGTGCGCCACCGTCACTGCTGAGTTCCTCGAATACTCGAAAGCATCTGGGAACGACTTGTCGACACCTCGACCTGAGTACGGATTCGTCGGGCTGAAGCCAGGCGACGGGTGGTGTGTGTGTGCCTCGCGTTGGTTGCAGGCCGCTGAGGCCGGTTATCCATGCCCAGTGCGTCTGGCGGCAACCCACGAGCGAGCGCTCGACGTCGTGCCGCTCGAGTTGTTGCGAACGCACGCGTTCGACAGCGACAACTGAGTCGGTGCGTGATGCTCTGCGCGCCCTCGCAGACTCGTTCGAGGAAATGACATGACCACCGGCGGATTCGATTCCCAGCGTCTTGCCCGAGTGTCGGCACTTGTCGATCGCTACGTCGCCGATGGCAAGCTCGCCGGCGCGCAGGTACAAGTTGCCCACAGGGGTGAGGTGGCGCTGCGAGACACGGTGGGCCGTGCTGACGTGGCGTCGGATCGCCCACTCGGCGACGACGCGATCTATCGCATCTACTCCATGACAAAGCCGATCACATCGATCGCCCTCATGCAGCTCTATGAGCAGGGACGAGTGCTGCTCGAGGATCCAGTGTCGGCGTACATCCCCGAGTTCGCCGAGATGCAGGTGTTCACCGGCGGCACCCCAACCGCGCCGAAGGTCCGCCCGGCGCAGACCGTCATGACGGTGAAGGATGTGCTCACCCACGCGTCGGGTCTGACCTACGGGTTCTTCTTCCAAAACAACCTTGACGCGATGTACCGGGAGGACGGACTCGGCAATTTTGAGCGGCCTGACTACACGCTGGAAGAGGGCATGAGGCGCCTCGCCGCCAAACCGCTCGCCTTCGACCCCGGCACGGCATGGAACTATTCGATGTCGACCGACGTGTGCGGTCGACTTGTCGAGGTGATCTCGGGGCTGGGACTCGACGAGTACTTTGCCGAGCACATCACCGGCCCGCTCGGCATGGCCGACACCGCCTTTCATGTTCCGCTCGACAGGGGCCACCGGTTCACGTCGAACTACCAATTGACACCCGAGGATCCGTTGGCGACTTTTGATTCTTTCGACGCCAGCCCGTACCTCTCGCCACCGGTCTACTTGTCGGGCGGCGGTGGCCTGGTTGGCACCGTCGACGATTACCAGCGCTTCGTCGACATGTTGCTCAACGGCGGCGAACTCGACGGCCAGCGGATCATCGGCCGCAAGACGCTCGAGTACATGACGATCAACCACCTGCCCGAGGGCAAGACGCTCAACGAACTCGGCCAGTCGCTGTTCTCCGAGGCGGTGATGGAGGGTATGGGCTTTGGCCTCGGCTTCTCCACCCTGGTCGATCCGGCCCGCAATGGTGCGGTCAGCTCCGGCGGCGAGTTCGCCTGGGGTGGTGCCGCCAGCACGGCGTTTTGGGTCGACCCCGCCGAGGAGATCACCTGCGTGTTCATGACGCAGCTGATGCCGAGTAGCTCTTACCCGCTCCGTCGGGAGCTGAAGGCCACCGTCTACCAGGCGCTGCGCTGACGCAGCCGGGCCATCACCGGCCGGTCACCGCAGATCGAACTTCTCGAAGTCGGGCGTTCTCGTCCACGACTGGTAGACGTGCAACGGCCACGGGCTGAGGGTGTGGATGTCGCCCTTGGTGTTCTTGTAGTGGGTGTTCTTCACCGCCCAGTGGCTCCACACCATCTGGCCGATCTCGTCTCGGTACTCGGCGACGTAGGTGTCGTAGGCTTCGGTGGTCGGCTCGATCGAGGTGAGGTCGTCGGCGATGAGCTTGCCGATGCACTGCATGATGTAGGCGATCTGGCACTCACTGTGGAAGATCAACGATCCACCGCTGGCGAGGTTCGTGCCCGGTCCGTACATGCAGAACAGGTTCGGGAACCCTGGCATGGTGATGCCGAGGTAGGCGGCCGGTTCGTCGCCCCAGAACGCTCGCAAGGTTTGGCCGTTGCGCCCAGTGATCTCCATCGGCCACAGGAAGTCGTTGTGGCGAAACCCGGTGGCGTAACAGATGACGTCGGCCTCGTGGAGCACCCCGTCGGTCGTGCGGATGCCGCTGGCCTCGATGCGCTCGATACCGGTGCGGATCAAATCGACATTGTCCTTCTTGAGGCAGCCGAGCCACGAGCCGTTGTCCTGGAGCGTGCGTTTGCCGGTGGCGGGATAGTCAGGCGTGATCCTCGCAAGGAGGTCGGGGTCGTCGCCGATTTGTTCGGCCATGAAGCCGAGGAAGAAGTCGCGCGTCGACTTGTTGCGCTGGCTGACGGCGAGACCGTCGGAGTCGTCCCAGTCGGGATCGATGCGCGGGCCGCTGAGGTCGACGCCTGCGCCGGGCCACAAGATCAGGAATCGGAACCAGCGACCGAAGTAGGGGAGGTGACGGATCGCCCACTTCATGCCGGCGGGCACCGGCTCGTGGTAATTCGGATTCGGGAACATCCACTGAGCGGTTCGCTGGAAAACGTTCAGCTGCTCGACCTGATCGGCGATCGTCGGGGCGATCTGGAAGCCGGTGGCGCCCGCTCCGACGAGCGCGAACCGCGCGCCGGTGACATCGACCGAGTGGTCCCACCGGATCGAATGGAACGACGGGCCGCCGAAGTCGTCGATGCCGGGGATGTCGGGAAGTTTCGGACGGTTGAGTGAGCCGACTGCGGAGATGACGGCACGGGCCGGGAGTTCGTCGACCGTGCCATCGGCAGCTCGAACGCGAACCGTCCAGGTGCCCGTCGCCTCGTCGTAGGTCGTAGCCTCAACCTCGGTCTCGAACCGACAGTGTTCGTCGATGCCGTACTTGTGCATCACGCCGACGAAGTAGTCGCGCAGCTCGGCGTGCTGGGAGAAGTACTCCGTCCAATGGTCGGCCGGCTCGAATGAGTAGCAGTAGAAGTGACTGCCCACGTCGACGCGGGCGCCGGGGTAGGAGTTCTCCCACCAGGTGCCGCCGGGGCCGGCGTTCTTGTCGATGATCGTGAAGGGGATACCGGCCTCACGGAGGCGAATGCCGGCGAGCAGCCCCGATTGTCCGCATCCGATGACCACGACGGAGAACTCGCCGTGGGCGACCGGGGGTGCCTCCGACGAAGGCACCCCCTCGGCGGCCAGGTTCAACTCGCTGAGCATCATCGGCACGGTGTCGTCGGGGATCTCGGCGCAGCCGATGAAGGCCATCATCTCCTGCACCAGCTCGGCTGATGGCGGGGGTGGCAGCTCGCCACCAGAATCGCGGAAGGCCAGGATGTGAGGGAGGGCTCGAGCCCTGGCCTCGGCCTGTGCCTCCGGCGACATGAAGCCGTCGTAGATGTTGAGGAACAGGCCCTGCGGCTTGATCTCCTTGTCGCGGATCCACGATGGGTCGCCGGTGATGTGCACCATGGCGCACAGCAGCGTCGGAATGCTCACATCATCGAGGAGGCGGGCGATGGTCTCGTCGTCGTCGGTGATCGGTGTTCGGCCGTACAGGTCAGGTGTGCTCACGACGACGATGCTCGCGTCGCCGCCGGCGGGTCACCAAGTCGCTCCTGACCGGACGTGATGGCGCGTCCGGACGCGACGGCATGCCCGCGCCGCTCGTGTTCAGTCCGATCTCGGTGGTTTCCGATCAGTGCGCGTCGACGAAGTGACGCATCGCGAGGCGGTAGCGAGTGTCGGGCCCGTCGTGCTCGATGTAGCAGCCCTGCAGATGTCGGAGACCCGAGGTCGGGTCGAATGCCGCGCGGGCGTGCAGCACCCGATGGTCGTCCAGCAGGCGCTGATCGGCCGAGGCGTTGCGCTCGGTTGGCGCGGACTCATCGACGAGCTAGTCGACGGCGGCGCCCTCACGGTCGTCGGTCCCGAGATCACCTCTGCGCGCGGGTACTACGTGGTGTGGCCGAAGGATCGTCGATCGGTCGAGACCGACGCCTTGGTCGCCTGGCTGTGCACCGAGGCCGCGAGCTGATTGACCTCGCTGATCTGCCCGCTACCCTCAATTCCGATGCACGAGAGCGATCAGCCGGCTGGGGAAACCGACGAATTCGACACCACGCCGGTCGACGACGAGGTCGTCGTCGAGACCGAGTCCGCCGGGCCCGATCCAGGGGCGCGTGCCGCCGAGGCCGAACTCGATGGGCTGAACGACGCCTTCGATACCGTCGATGCTGCGCTCAAGGCGCTGGATTCGGACGATCTCGATCGCGCCGAAGCGCTCGTTGCATCGCTGGGGGACCCGAGCGCCGTAACTACTGACGACGCCGAACCCGAGTCATCCAGCGAGGCCTGACATGCGGCGCCTAACGCGCACACTCTCCCAAATCCTGATCGTGGGTGGTCTCCTCACGGTGGCCGCCGCCGTGCGCCGACGCCGCACGACGCCTGCGCCCGACGACGCGCCGATCGCCACGACCGGGCGTGGGGCCCGCAGCGCAGAGATGGCCCGCCTCGCCGCCCGTCGAGCTGCGGACCGCACCTGGACCAAGGCCCGTCAGCGGCTCGCCGACGACGAGGGCCGGCGTCGGATGCAGGCAGAGCTCGAACGCCGCGAGGCCCAGGACGTCGTCGACGCCCTCGGGTACATGAAGGGCGGGATGATGAAGCTCGGCCAGATGGCGAGCTACCTCGACGAGGGCATGCCCGAGCCGATGCGTGAAGCGCTGGCGGGGCTCCGCAGCGACGCACCCCCGATGACCGGCGATCTCGCGCTGAGCGAAATCGAAGCCGGGCTCAGGCGACCGCTGCACGAACTGTTCGATCACATCGAAGCAGAGCCGATTGCGTCCGCATCGATTGGCCAAGTCCACAAGGCCCGCACCCTCGACGGGCGCGACGTCGCCGTGAAGGTGCAGTACCCCGGCATCGCCGACGCCATTGCGGCCGACATGGACAACTCCGAGACGCTCGCGACGATGCTCAGCATGATCTTCCCGGGGCTCGACCCGGTCGAACTGGTCGAGGAACTCCGCGCCCGAATCAACGAGGAACTCGACTACGAGAACGAAGCAGCCAACGTCCGGCTCTTCGCCGACTACTACCGGGGTCACCCAGCGATCTGGATCCCCGACGTGATCGACGAACTCTCGTGCGGCAACGTGCTCACCACCGAGTTTGTGCACGGCGAACGCTTCGAGAAGATCTTCGAGAGGTCGCAGGAAGAACGAAACCGGGTCGCCGAGACGCTCTATCGCTTCGTTTTTCGCAGCCTCAATCGGCAGTACGCATTCAACGGCGACCCTCACCCCGGCAACTACCTCCTCGCCGATGACGGACGGGTCGCCTTCATTGACTTCGGCTTGGTAAAGCACTTCAAGGCCGACGAGGTCGAGCAGTTCACCCGTTTGATCCGGGCCATGCTCGATCGTGAAGCCAGCGAGTTTCGTCGTGTCGCCGAAGAGGTCGACGTGCTGCGCCCGAATGCCCCATTCACCGACGACGAGATCTACGAGTGGTTCACTGCATACTACGAACTAATCCTGACCGACGAGCCGATCACCGTCACCTCCGAGTACAGCGGCGAGCTCCTCTACAAGACCTTCGATGCCCGCACGAACGAGATCCTGAAGCACGCCAACGTGCCGCCGACCTTCGCACTTATCCAGCGCATCAACCTCGGACTGTTCTCGCTGATGGGCAAGCTCGAACCAACCGCCAACTGGCGTCGCATCAGCGAAGAGCTGTGGGTCTGGACCGAGGGCGAACCATCGACGCCGCTAGGTGAGGCCGAAGTGGCCTGGGTCGCAAGCGGCGTGAGTAATGCGGCCGAGACCCACGCCCGCCTTGCGGCCTGGACGGCCGAGGCGAGCTAGTCGGCCAGTTCGCTCGGGGGCAGGGCGTTGAGTCGGTCGCTCACTGCCATCAGGTATCCGGTGGCCCGTTCGTGGAGTGGGTATCGCTGCACGATGCGGTCGAACTCGGGCCCGTGATTAGGTACGACCAGATGTGCGAGTTCGTGGATGATAACCGAGTCGAGCACCCACGGCGGCACTTCGACGAGACGGACGGAGATGCGGATGTCGCCGCTACCCACGGTGCATGACCCCCAGCGCTGTCGCTGCACCTTCGACCAGGTGATCGATGTGGCGTACGGCAGGCCGTAGTCGTCGGAGAGTGTGCGGCTGCGGGCGTCGAGATCGATTGCGTTGGAGCGCCGGTCGCGCTCGATGCGTCCAACGATGTCGTCGATAAAGCGGGCCTCGTCCTCTGCGGTCATCCAGGACGGGATGCGGACGCGGATCATGCCGTCGACGATGCGGGCCGAGACGGTCTTGTTGCGCCTGTCGGATCGGATGACTTCGACGGGGTAGCGCGACGACGAACGCCGCTGCGCGTGCACTGGGTGGGTTGGGTCGTGGCTGTGAGCGTCGGCGCTGCTCATCAGACGATGTCTTGGTTGTCGATGGTGACGTCGTCGGGGGTGAGCAGCAGGCGCTCGCCGAGTCGCCACGCTGATCCGTCGTGGTGAAGCCAGCGAGCCCCGAGGTTGGCGATGCGTTCGTGGGCGAGGCCGAAGTGGCCTTCGAGGGTGTAGATGATGCCGCCGTGGCTCACGGCGAGGACGTCGCCGTGGCCGCCGGTGGTGGCGAGGATGTCGTCGAGCGCCGCCAGGAGTCGGACTAGCACGGCTTCGTCGTCCTCCCAGCCGGGCGGCCAGGCGCCCCGGTCGAGCATGCCGGGGAACTGCGCATCGATCTCCGCTCGCGTGAGACCGGAGAACTCACCGGCGTCGCGTTCTTTCAGACGAGGATCGACGATCACGGGACCGACACCGAGTGTGCTGGACATGATTGTGGCGGTGTGAAGCGCCCGCTCGAGGTCGCTCGCGAAGATGGCGTCGAAGGCGCCCGCCTGGTTCGCGGCACCGCGGGCTTGAGCACGGCCGAGCTCGGAGAGCGGTGGGTCGGCCTGGCCCTGCCAGCGCCCGACCGCGTTCCACTCCGATTGGCCATGCCGGGCGAGGAGGAGATTCAGCATGTGTCGCTGACCGTAACCAGGCCCTCTGACGGTGTGGGGGGATGCCCCCCTGTGGAAATCCGGGCATGCTGGAGGCATGGCTCGACTTCGCTTGTTCGCCTCCGCCCGTGAAGCTGCCGGCACCGCCAAGGCCGAGTTCGTCGGCGCCACCGTCGGCGAGGTGCTCGATGCTGCGGTGGCCGAGTTTGGCGACGAATTCGCAGGTGTGCTCGGTACCTGCAATGTGTGGGTCAACGGTGATCAGGCCGACCGGGATCATGCCGTGGGCAAGGGTGACGAGGTCGCCGTCCTCCCCCCGGTCTCGGGCGGCTGAGCATCGACCGGTAGGCTCTGTGCCGTGATTCGCGACCTGCAGCGCGTCCTTTGTTCGTCGGCTCGCTCAGGGCCGACTCGACCTGCTCGGCGAGGAAGCAAAGCGACGGGCCGACGGTGCCGGCGGCAACCTTGGTCGGCCGCGGGCTCGCCGACCTGATGAGCGCGGGCATGCGCGCTGCCGAGTCGGGCCGCCTTGATCAGGAACTCAATCCACCCGAGGCCGTCGTCGGTCCGCTCACTGCAGCACTCGAGGCCAGGGTTGGCCCGTCGGTGGTCATGGCGGTTGCAGAGCTGGGCGGCGACGAACTCTCGGCGGCGCTGCATGCGCTCCAGGATTTCGAGGAAGAACTCTCGAGTGCCTGCCGCAGCCTTCATCATGCAATCGACGCGCTCAATACCGAACTCGCCCGTCCGCATCGCCGTTGGCGAATCGCCTGCGTCTCCGAGCTAAGTTCGTTTCGTAGGATCCGATCGTGAGGGAATGCGTGAGCGCCGAGGCCAGTTGGAGGAGGCGGTGACTCGTCTCGCGATGCTTTCGTTGCACACGTCACCGCTCGTCCAGCCGGGCGGCGGTGACGCCGGTGGCATGAACGTCTATGTGCGAGAGCTCGTGGCCGCGCTTGCCCATGGCGGAGCCGACACCAGGGTCTATGTCCGTCGGTGGCGAGATGATCTCCCGAAACGTCTGGCGGTCGAGCCGGGCTTCGAGGTCGTGCACATCGACGCCGGCGACCCCAACCTCCCCAAGGATCAGCTGCCGGGCATTGTCGATGAGTTCGCGAACGGTGTCCGCGCCCATCTCGCGATCGATCCGGCCGATGTGCTGCACGCCAACTACTGGTTGAGCGGGGTGGCTGGTCATCGGCTCAAGCACGAGCTCGATCTACCGCTGGTGTCGACGTTCCACACCCTCGCCCGCGTGAAGGCCGAGACGGGTGACCCGGAGCCTCGGGATCGCATCGATGCCGAGGCTGACGTCATTGCGTGCAGCGATATCATCACGGCGAACTCCGTGGTCGAGTTGCACGAACTCGTGCGTCATTACGGCGCCGATCCGAGCCGCATCAAGATCGTGCCGCCCGGCGTCGACCACGCCTTTTTCTCGCCTGGTTCCCGCCGCGGTGCCCGTCAGGCCCTAGGCCTCGGCGATGAGCCCGTGCTGCTCTTCGTCGGTCGCATCCAGCCGTTGAAGGGTGTCGATGTTGCGGTTGAGGCGTTGTCGCAACTGTGTGACCCCCGGGCTCGCATGCTGATCGTCGGTGGCCCGAGTGGAACCGAGGGTGATGATCATGCCGCTGAGGTTCACGATCTCATCACCGATCGTGGTCTCGGCGATCGCATCACGATGGTGCCGCCTCAGCCCCACCATGTGCTCTCCACCTATTACCGGGCGGCCGACGTCACGATCGTGCCGAGCCGCTCGGAGTCGTTCGGTCTTGTCGCTCTCGAGTCCGCAGCGTGCGGCACGCCGGTCGTCGCCTCTGACGTCGGCGGCTTGCGCACGCTGGTCGATCACGGCCGCACCGGCCTTCGGGTACCGGGCCGTGATCCTGACGACTTCGCCGAGGCGGTCGAGCGCATCATCGGCGATTCGATCTTCGCAGGGCGACTGTCCGAGCGGGCTGCCGAGGCGGCGACGGCCTACACGTGGACCTCGACGGCTGCTCGCCTGCGTCGGGTATACGCCGACCTGAGCGAACGCGTCCGCGTTGATTGCATGGCCTGACCGCTTGCGGTCGGCTGGTGAAAGCTGGGCGTGTCGAAGGTGATGGCTGGCTGTAAGACTCCGGGGATGGATCTCGCACCGGCCGCAACTCCCGAGCAACTCGACGCGCTCGAGGCGCAGATTGATGCCTGGCTCGCGGCCGAGCAGGCCGACAATCCGATGATCGATGCGGTCGAGAAGGGTGAGCGCGAGGTCGGCCATCAGCAACGTCTTTGGTATGTGCGTCTGCTCGGCGAGGAGAAGGACGTGTGGACGGCGTACTGGACGATCAACCAGCGCATGTTCCGGTTCGAAACGTTCGTGATGCCGGCGCCGGAGGAGAACGAGCAGGCGTTCTATGAGCACTTGCTGCTGCGCAACCGTGAACTCACCGGCATGCATCTCGAGATTGGGGACGAGCATGCAATTTTCCTTGCCGGTTCGCTGCCGATCGCGGCGGTCAACGACGCGGAACTCGATCGGACACTCGGCTCGATGTGGGCCTACGTCGAGAAGGTGTTCCGTCCTGCCCTGCGGATCGGGTTCGGCAGTCGATTCAGCAGCTAGTTCTGTTTCATATTGTTTTGTGTATTTTGGTGTCTGCCGGCGGCGGGGTCACCGCTCGGGTAAGTGTGGTCTTCTCCGCCGCCGGCACCAGCCCGGTACGGTGCGCATCATGACGAGTCCAAAGCTCCAGTTCATCGGCGGCGGCAAGATGGCCGAAGCCCTGCTTGGCGGCATGGTCGCCACGGGTTGGGCGGCCGCAGACGAGATCTATGTGGTCGAACCTTCGGCCGAGCGCCGGGCGATCCTCAGCGGCGCACATCCCTCGCTGTCGATTGGCGATGGGCCGATCGCCGGGGTTGATGCCGTGCTGGCGGTGAAGCCCCAAATCGCGCCCAAGGTGTTCCCCGGTCTGGCCGCTGCGTCCGTGCCGCGTTTGTTGTCGATTGCCGCCGGCATCACCACTGCGGCGATGGAAGCAGCGCTGCCGGAGGGCACGGTCGTCGTGCGTTCGATGCCGAACACGCCGGCGCTCGTCGGGCAGGGCATGGCGGCGATCGCCCCTGGCGCCTATGCAGGTGACGACGACCTCGTGTGGGCCTCCTCGATTCTTGCCGCAGTCGGCAGGGTCGTCACCGTGGTCGAGTCAGATCTTGATGCGGTCACCGGTGTGTCGGGCTCCGGTCCTGCCTATGTCTTCCATCTGGCCGAGGCGCTGACCGCTGCCGGTATCGCTCAGGGCCTCAGCCCGGAGGTCGCCGACACGCTCACTCGCCAGACCCTGCTCGGCGCGGCGACCCTGCTGAGCGACTCCGGCGAGGATCCGGCCCAGCTGCGCATCAATGTCACCTCGCCCAACGGCACGACGCACGCTGGCCTCGAGGTCATGTACGAGTGTGGCTTCGCCAAGGTGATCGACGCGGTCGTGGCGGCGGCCACCGCGAGGTCCGCCGAACTCGGGAGCTAGGGAACACGGCGGATAGCGTCAGCGGCGTGAACGCCCCCGGTCGTCAGTACGACACCATCTCTTTCCTCTCCGATTTCGGCCACGCCGACGAGTTCGTCGGCGTAGTCCATTCCGTGATTCGTTCGATTGCGCCGCAGGTCGGTATCGTCGACGTCACGCACGGCATAGCCAAGTTCGATACTCGCGCTGGCGGCCTTGCGCTTGCTCGGGCGGCCAATTACCTCAACCCCGGCGTCGTCGTCGCGGTGGTCGACCCCGGCGTGGGTACCGACCGGCGTCCGGTTGCACTCGAGGTCGGCGACGGCATGTCGGTGCTGATCGGGCCCGACAAAGGCCTGCTCGCCCCAGCGGTCGGCTTGGTGGGCGGCGCCACCCGCGCGGTTCACCTCACCAACGAGGACTATCAACTGCCACGCCCCGGCGGCGCGACCTTCGATGGGCGTGACATCTTCGCTCCGGGTGCTGCCCATCTCGCCAACGGCGTGCCCATCACCGAGCTCGGCCCGGAGATCGATCCCGCCGCGCTGCTGCCGGGAGTGTTGCCGATCTCTCGCTTCGAGCCGGGCGAACACGGCCAGGAACTCGTGTGCGAGGTCCTGTGGGTCGATCACTACGGCAACTGCCAACTCAACGTCGATCCGCTCGAGCTGCTGTCGATCACCGACTCGCCCGGTGGCGAGGTGATGGTCACGATCGGTGCAGGCTCGGCAACGCCCGATGGGCGTGTCGGTGTTCGGGTCGACGCGTACGACCAGATCCCGTCGGGCCGCATCGGTCTCGTCGTGGATTCCAGCGGTTTGTTGTCGATCGCTGTTGCCCGTGGCTCGGCGGCCCGAGAACTCGAGCTCGGCGAAGGCATCGAGCTTCGGATCCGTGATCTCGATCCGTCCGACCGCGGTCCCGGCGTCAGCACGCCGGTCCAGCTCGGTCCCCACCCCTCTGGAGGATTCTGATGCGCGCGAGTACCACGCTTGTGATCGGCATCCTGCTGCTCATTATTCTTGGCGCAGCGGCGTTGCAATTCGTCTTACTGGTCGACTGATGCGAAGGCCTATCGAAACGACTCGACCTCCGGTCCGACGGGAGCGTTTTAGGGTTTGCCGTCCGCACCGAAAATGGTCCGAGTCGTCAGGGGGATCGGGCAGCGAACCTGCCAAGATGGTTCGCTGTGAACCTCGCAACCCTCTTCGCTGATCATCCCGCAGAACGCACTGCGATCGTCGCCGGCGGCGACCGCATCACCTTCGGGCAGTTGGCCGCCGAGGTCGAGAAGACAGGGGGGGTTCTCTTTTCGCTTGGACTCGAGCCGGGTGACCGAGTCGCAATTTTATGCGCCACCAACTTCCGTTTCGTGCGAGCCTGGTTTGGCATCCTCTCCGCAGGCATGGTTGCCGTGCCGCTCAACCCGCAGAGCCCGGCCCCCGAGATCGAGCGCGAGCTCGCTCAGGTCGGGGCCAAGGCCGTCATCGCTGGCCCGGCCGGTATCGGTGTCCTCGAGCAGGTCGATCGTTCGGTCGTGCCGACCCTCAAGCACGTGTTGCGCCCGTCGGGGGTTGGCCTGCCCGGCTCCGTCGACCTCGACGTTTTGCGCGAGACCG
>CAJWHS010000044.1 GCA_913041415.1 uncultured Acidimicrobiaceae bacterium
TCGGGAAAGGTCCTGGGAAGGTCAAGGTAGACCCTCACGGACTCGCTCATTCCGGGATAGACCGACACCACAGGTACTGGAATGGTGACCAACGAGTTGTCGATGCCAGAAATCCGGGCGCGCACACCATCAACGACGTCCCGGGTGTTCTGCACCGTGAGCGTCAGCACGTTACGTCGCCCAGGTGTGACTTGGAGTACCTCGGCCTCAGAGTCGATCATGGCACAGACCTCAATCGACGACGACGCCGCCGGCCTCGGGAACGATGACTCGCCGTGGAGGGTCAGAGAGGATCACGAGTTCGTCTCCCGCTTCGGCTCGCACGGCAAACCGACCCACTGCATTGATCGTGGTTGATGCGTGAGGCGCTTGCACAAGGAGGCCTTCGGCGCCTTCGAAGCGGGCGATACCTGCAATTCGTCTGCTCGCAGACGCTCGGCTGGTTGCTGGATCTGCGATACGCGTGGCAAGCGACTCGACAGGAGCGCCGGCCGGAGTCGGGGCCTCGCCGGGAAGAACCGTTTGGATTGTGACCTGAATGCCTGGTTTCAGCTGTCCGTCAAGGGCATTCCAGAGATCGGCTTGTTGCTCCGCTCCCGTACCGCTGAGCGCAAGTTCAGCCGCTGGAAGGCCATCAAGCTCCTGTGGATAGTGGTCAGCACTAATCGCCCGGTGAGATACGACTGCTGCAAGTGTCGACCCCAAAAGCTGTTTTTCGTCCTCGTGGTCCGCTGACCAAGCGGTTACGAGATAGCGAAGCTCAATTGGCACCGGAGCGTTGGCGTACATGGTTCGCCCGTCGACCTGCGTGGCGCGCTGCCCGGCGAGATCACGATCTGTGTTGCGGTTGATGCTCCACAGGAAGAGATTGAGTGTGGGTCGGTTGAGCGACCCTCCCCACTCTCTATCGGGCGGATCAAACGCAACGTCAACATCGCGTGCGTCGAGCCCAATGGACGTGCGAAGGAAGCTCTCGAGTGCTGAGTCGATATGTTGCAGCATTTGCGGGCACCCCAAAAGGTCCAGACCCCGCGCCGCTGGCATCGACAGTATACCAGAGCGCTCTCGTGACGATGGTGGATGGTCCACGGTCGGACTGGAGCCGGATGCCAGCCTGTCCTTGATGCGAACTGTCGCCAGCGTTGCGGTGCTCGTCAGCCTTCTTGCGGCTGCGTGTGGGTCGTCCTCGGTTGACCTAGCCCCGACCGAGGTGACGACCCCGACCACCGAGTCGGTTTTGCCATCGACCACCTCAACCTCGGCTCCTCCGGCCACGACCACCACGTCGAACACCACCTCGACGACGACATCGAGTACCACCACGATTCCCGATGTCCCGCCGGAACTGGTGCTCGACGAAGGAGGGGTGCCGGTGAACGGCCAGACCGACGGTGTCTTGATCACCGAGACGGGCTGGATCACCCCGGTCCTGAGCGGGCTCGCCGGCGGCCGTCATCGAGTCTGGACGCCGTGCGGTCGGACCCAGGACATCGCTGGTGGGCGCTTCGTCGGTTCAGTCGATTTCGTGCTCGACCCTGGCCACGGAGGCTCCGAGCCCGGAGCTGTTGGGAGGGGAGGCCTTCGCGAGGCCGACCTGAATCTCGACGTGACTTTGAAGCTGAGCGATGCGCTTATCGATGCCGGCTACTCGGTGATGATGACCCGCCAGACCGACGTGCGGGTGCCGATCGTGACCCGCGCCGAAATTGCGCAGGCACTCGACCCGATCGCGTTCATCTCAGTGCACTTCAACGCAGGAACGGACGCCGCGAGCACCACCCCCGGCACCGAGATGTACCACCAGATCGACAGCCCCGATTCAAAGCGTCTCGCCGGCCTCGTCTACGAGGAGGCCCTCGGGGTGCTCGATCAGTTCGACATCGGATGGGTTGCGTTGGGAGACGCCGGAACCCTCTTTCGTCCCAATCGGGCGGGAGGGGATTACTACGGAGTGTTGCGCCGCCCGGCGCCGGTCGTGAGTGTGCTCGCCGAGTTCGCCTACCTATCCAACCCTGCCGAGGAGCAACTTGTCTCGGATCCAGCGGTCCAGCAGATGCTTGCCGACGCGACCGTTACAGCGATCGAGCGGTTCTTGACCACTGACGATCCCGGCTCTGGTTTCATCGACGACCCGATCTTCCGCGGGTACGGGCCGTCAGGTGCGGGTCGGACCACCAACTGCACGGATCCACCGCTCGAGTGAGGCGAGTCACCCGCATCGTTTGCCGCAGGCCTGCACCGCTTGCCATGAGGAGGTGCCGGGCCGCGGGCAGCATCCCCTGTGCCTGGTAGCTTCCGACAGGTGAGCGAATCGCGTCGTGCCTTGTTGTCGGTTTATGACAAGTCCGGGGTCGTTGACCTCGCCCAAGGTCTTGCCGACCTGGGGTGGGAGTTGATTTCCAGTGGAGGCACGGCCCGCGCCATTGCCAACGCCGGCATTCAGGTGACCGATGTGGCTCACCACACCGGCTCACCGATCATGCTCGGGCATCGAGTCGTCACCCTCCACCCCAAGGTGCACGGTGGCATCCTCGCCGATCGCACCGACCCCGAACACCAAGCCGACATGGCCGAACACGATATCGACCCGATCGATCTCGTCGTCGGCAACCTCTACCCGTTCGGCTCGAGCGTGGCTGACTTCCAACATGGAGCCGGGCGCCCCGAAGAATTGATCGATATTGGTGGCCCTGCGATGGTCCGCGCGGCGGCGAAGAACCACGCCCAGGTCGGCGTGGTCGTCGACCCGTCGAGGTACGACGATGTTTTGGCTGAGCTTCGCGCCTCGGGTTCCCTCAGCGATGCAACCCGCCGTGCTCTCGCCCGCGACGCCTTCGCTCACACCGCCGACTACGACGCGGCGATTGTCACCTGGTTTGACGAGACAGCCGACGACCCGGATGCGCTGCCCCCAACGATCCATCTCGCCCTCGAACGCGCCGACGTCCTGCGTTACGGCGAGAACCCGCACCAACAAGGCGCCCGTTACCGACGAGCCGACCAGCCGGGGATCTGGGATGCGGTCGAACAGCACAGCGGGGTGGCGCTCAGCTATCTCAACTTCTTCGACGCCGATGCTGCATGGCGTCTCGCCCACGATCTCGGCGAGCAACCGGCGGTTGCGATCATGAAGCACGCCAACCCGTGTGGTGCCGCCGTCGCCGCCGATCTCGCTTCGGCGTACCAGCGGGCGTTCGAATGTGATCCGCGTTCTGCGTTCGGCGGCATCGTCGCCACCAACCGGGTCGTGGATCTTGCGACGGTCGAGGCCATGGTCGATGCGGCACAGGCCGACGTCATTCTGGCCCCCGGTTACGAGGACGGGGTCATCGAGCAGCTGATCAGCAAGCGAAAGAACACCCGCATTCTCACCGTGGCGGTGCCCGATGCGGCACCGGCCCTCACCATCCGGCAGATGGCAGACGGCTTTCTGGTCCAGCAGAATCACCGTTTCGACGCCCAGCCCGACGACTGGACCGTCGTCACCGATCGGCAGCCTGCGGCGCAGGAACTCGCCGACGCAGCGTTCGCGTGGAGGGTCTGTGGCCATGTGAACTCCAACGCCATCGTGCTCGCGAAGGATGGGGTTGCGTGGGGGATCGGTGCCGGCCAGCAGAACCGGGTTGAGTCGGGTGAGATCGCAGCGTCGAAAGCGGCCGGACGAGCCGAGGGCGGGGCGTGCGCGAGCGACGCGTTCTACCCGTTCCCCGATGGCATCCATGCAGGTGCCGATGCCGGCGCGGCGATCATCGTGCAGCCCGGTGGTTCGGTCGGTGACGAGCAGACCATCGCTGCGGCGAACGAGCGCGGCGTCGCCATGGTCTTCACCGGCGAACGCCAATTCCTCCACTGATCCGCGGTGTTGAGATGAGCCACTGATGAGCGAACGCCACGCAAAATCCGTCGATTGGGCGATGAAGGTCCAAGCGAGCCGCGCTGGAGGAGTCTTCTACTGGGCGGTCAGAGGCCTGCTCCGGCTGACGCTGCTGCCGTGGCTTCGGGTGACGATCGAGGGCACCGAGCACCTCGACACCCCGGGCCCGGTCATCCTTGCGCCGGTGCACCGCAGCAACCTTGATTCGGTTCTCGTCGCCTGCACAGCGCAACGTCGGCTTCGAGCCCTCGGCAAGGAATCGTTGTTCATGCACCCGGTCTTCGCCTGGGTGAACGCTGCGCTGGGAGCCATCCCGGTCCGACGGGGCGAGGCCGACCGTCAGGCGATGAAGGCGGCACAGACGATCATCGCCGATGGCGCCATGATGATCGTCTTCCCTGAGGGCACTCGCCAGTCCGGCGATCAGGTGCTCGGGGTCTTCGACGGCACGACTTACCTGGCTCACAAGACCGGTGCGCCGGTCATCCCCATCGGGATCGGGGGAACGGAGGCGGCGATGGCAAGCGGCTCGAAGGGCATCCGGCGGGTTAGGTGTTCAGTCGTGGTGGGGGAACCCATCGCTGCGCCAGAGGGAAGGCTGAGCCAGCCGCAGCGCCATGCCCTCAGCGAAAACGTGAGTGGCGAGCTCCAGAAGGTGTTCGATCGAGCGATTTCGTTGGCGGCCGACTGACCGCATCGGGCCGCCGTTTCGGTCGCGCGCTCGCCATTCCCGACCTCGCTCGACCGGACTGGGCCGATGACGCCGTCACCCGCTCGAAATCAACTCGCGGGCAGGATCGAAGCGCCTTCGGCCAGCTACTATCCGAGGTATGGCTGAGAAGATCACGATGCACGAAAACGGCAGGCTTCACGTGCCCGACAACCCGATTATTCCGTTCATCGAAGGCGACGGTACGGGTGTCGACATCTGGCCGGCCGCAAAGCTCGTCCTCGACGCTGCCGCTACCAAGTACGGCAGGACCATCGAGTGGATGGAGGTCCTCGCAGGCGAGAAGGCCTTCAATGAGACTGGGGATTGGCTGCCGCAGGACACGATCGACAAGTTCGAGGAGTACCTGATCGGCATCAAGGGTCCGCTCACCACGCCGATCGGTGGCGGCTTCCGAAGCCTCAATGTCGCGATCCGGCAGATCATGGATCTCTATGTGTGCCTGCGTCCGGTGCGCTGGTTCACCGGCGTTCCATCGCCGGTGAAGGAACCACACCTCGTCGACATGGTGATTTTCCGGGAGAACACCGAAGACATCTACGCCGGTATGGAGGTCGAGGCGGGTACGCCCGAGGCCAAGCGCATGATCGAGCTGCTCCACGACGCATACGGCTGGGAGATCCGCGAGGATTCCGGCATCGGGATCAAGCCTGTCTCCAAGACCGGGTCGCAGCGTCTGCAGCGGGCCGCCCTCGAGTACGCCGTGCGCCGCAACCGCAAGCGGGTTCACTGGGTGCACAAGGGCAACATCATGAAGTTCACCGAGGGCGCCTTCCAGAAGTGGGGCTACGAGCTCGTTCGCGAGGAGTTCTCCGACGTGGCCGTCGGCTGGGACGACTGTGGTGGCGATGCGGGCGACAAGGTCCTCGTGCAGGACGCCATCGCTGACATCGCCCTTCAGCAGGTGCTCACCCGTCCGGCCGAGTTCGACGTGATCGCGACGATGAATCTCAACGGCGACTACCTGTCCGATGCCCTGGCTGCCCAGGTGGGCGGCATCGGCATCGCGCCGGGCGCCAACATCAACTACGTCACGGGCCACGGCGTATTCGAGGCCACCCATGGCACCGCCCCGAAGTACGCCGGCCAGGACAAGGTCAACCCGTCCTCGGTGCTTCTGTCGGGCGTCATGATGTTCGAGCACCTCGGCTGGCAGGACGCCGCCGACGACATCATTCGTGCGGTCGAAGCCACCATCGGCGACAAGGTTGTCACCTACGATTTCGCTCGCCTCATGGACGGCGCCACCGAGGTAGCGTGCTCGGAGTTCGCAAGCGCGATCGTCGACCGCCTCTGAGCCGACCTATCTGATCAGTGTGGAGCGGACCCTCGCGGGGGTCCGCTCGTCGTTTTCACACGAAGTCGAGTGGCCCCGCCACCTCGTCGATCGGGGCGGCCATGGCGAAAAGCCGGCCCTGGGCGGCGTGGCAGCCGAGTTCGGTCACTGTGTCGAGTTGGGCTTCGGTCTCGATGCCTTCCGCGACGACCTTGACATCGAAGACGTCGGCGAGGGCAACGATTGCCGTGATCACCGCCCGATCGTCGGATCGGTCGGCAACGTTGGCCACAAAGCTCCGGCCGATTTTTAACACGTCGAACGCGTTTGATCGAAGCCGATTGATGGACGAAAAGTCGGTACCGAAATCGTCGATCGCGACGCGAATACCGACGCTCCGGAGGGCGCGGAGGTTATCCGCGGCGACCTGACCGGCCGCCATGATCGCGGTCTCGGCGACCTCGACGATCAGATTGTTGGGGTGGAGCCCGGCCTCTTCGGCGGCGAACGTGACGCGATTGGCGTAGCCGGGGCGGTCGAGTTCTCGGGGTAAGGCGTTGATGGCGACGATCGCGTCGGTGTCATGGTGACGTCGCTGCCACACGACGAGATCCTGGGCGGCTTTCCGAGCGACGAGTTTGCCGACTTCGCCGATAAGCCCGTTCTCCTCTGCCGTGGGTATGAACATGCCGGGCATCAGCAGCGTGCCATCGGGCTGTCGCCAGCGGGTCAGCGCCTCGAAGCCGATGACTCGGTAGCTCGACAGGTCGACGATTGGCTGGTGGTGGACGACGAGTTTGTCGTCGCTGATCGCGTGGGGGAGCGCACGGCGGAGGTCGCGCTTCTCGTCGGACTCGGCGAGCAGGTCGTCGTCGAAAAGGCGAACCTCGGCACCGGCCTGTTTGGCGGCATACATCGCCGTGTCGGCCTGGCGGACGAAATCGGTGGGGTCGAGGTCGGTGCGGCCGCGGAGCATGGCGACACCGATGCTGGCGCGGCAGCCGATCCCGCCGGTCGATTTCGGGGTGGTCGATTCGACGGCATCGGCGATGCGGCCGGCGAGCCGGAGTGCATCCGGTTCGGCGATATCAGAGACGATCACCATGAACTCGTCACCGCCGAGCCGACCGATCGTGTCGGAGGCGCGCGTTGTCGCCCGCAACGCGTCGGCTACACCGCGCAGGAGTTCATCGCCGGCGTTATGGCCGTACGTGTCGTTGATCAGTTTGAACCGGTCGAGATCGAGATAGAAGAGCGCAACATCGCGGTCATAGCGGGCGGCTCGGGTGAGCTCGTTCTCGAGGTTTGCGGCAAGCAGTGTTCGGTTGGCGAGGCCGGTGAGTGGATCCTCGATGCTGGAGCGGGTTGCGTCTTCGGCGATGCGTTCGGCTTCACGACGAGCCGACTGCTCTCGTTCCAGGCGGCGTCGGAGCCGTTCGATCTCGGCGACGAGCGAAACGTTGGAATCGGGGTTGGGCTCCGAAGAACTCATGCCGGGAGGTGGATCCGAAGCTCGCAATGCGGATCGCTGTCGTGGGTGTAACTCGGCTGGTCGATGTGGCGCGTTCGGCCCGAATGCGAGGCGATCCCAATCGTGAGTCCCTCGGCAAGGAAGCAGAGCTTGCGTTCGGAGACGTACCGCATCGAAATGGCCTGGTAATCGATCGGGGAGATATCGAAGTCGGGCGGAGTGGCGCCGGGGTGGAGCTCGCGCACCTCTGGGTGGGTCATGTGGTTGAGCGCCGGCGTGAAATCCTCGAGCGTGATCTCGCCGAAAAAGTGGGGGAAGATTTCAACAAAGGACGGGACACAGTTGATCCCAACCCACCGCAGGTGTTCAGGGATGGTGCTGCCGGTCTTGTCGGGGAGTGCGTCGACGATGGCGGCGAGTTCCTCGTCGTCATAGTTGCCGAGCGATGTGTACGAGCCGTCGACCTCGGCTCGGCCGAGAGCGTCGTCCCATCCACCAGCCCCGAACGCGTGTTCCACCGCGTCTTCGACTGCGTTGAAGATGACGCCCTTCATCGGGTGACCTTTCTACGGGATCCTGTGCCGTTCCCATAGGCAGAAACCGGTTCGGGATGAGTCCGGTCCGGCGGATACGGTGCAACGAATGGGTGACGGCGCAAACACCGAACACATTTGGCGCCGGGGCTCTCGGCTGATCTGGCGCTCGTTGCGAGCGTACCCATGGCTCCATACGACGGCAATGGTCGGTGCACTCGGCTTTGTTGCGGCCTCGATCGGCGGCGCATGGGTCCTTCGGGCCGCCACCGACGACCTCGTCATCCCGGCGTTCGACGACGGTACGGTCGATCGATCCGATGTCTGGGTCGTCATGGGTCTGATCGTCGTGGTGTCGGTGGGTCGCGGCATCGGCGTGATGATGCGGCGGTGGTACCTCTCGCTTGCCGAGAACAGCACCCAACGCGACTGGCGTCGGGCACTCGTCAACCACTACCTCGATGTGCCGCTGCGGTTCCATCGCGAGCGACCGACCGGCGAACTGCTCGCCCACGCCGACATCGACCTCACCACGGCCACGATGGTCCTCAAACCCTTGGCCTTTTCGGTGAGTGTGCTGGCACTGGTGATCGTCGCCGTCGTCACCCTGTTCATCATCCACCCGCTCGCGGCGTTGCTCGGAATCGTGCTGTTCCCGCTCCTTGTGGTGATGAGCCAGATCTACACCTCTCGAGTGGAAGCGCCGTCGGCGAGAGCCCAGCAGGCAGTCGGCGAGGTCGCCTCGGTGGCCCACGAAAGCTTCGAAGGTGCCCTCGTTGTCAAGACGCTCGGACGCGAGGCCGCCGAGGTCGATCGGCTTCGCCGCGCGTCGGCCACCCTCCGGAAGGAACGCCTAGTCGTCGGTCGGATCCGGGCAGCGTTCGAGCCGAGCATCGACGCCCTGCCCAACATCGGTGTCGTCTTATTGCTGCTCATCGGCAGCGGGCTGGTGTCGCGCGGCGACGCCACCCCTGGCGACCTTGTCCTGGCCGCTGTCGTCTTCGGCCTGCTCGCCACGCCGCTTCGGGTCTTCGGCTTCTTCCTCGAGGAGATGCCGCGCTCTGTCGTTGCGCTGGATCGCGTCGACAAGGTGATGGCCCAGCCGGTCGAGCAACGAGCCGGCACCGCCACCATCCCGGCCGGACCGGTCGATGTGGCCGTGCAAGGTCTGGTCGTCGACTACGGCGAGCACCACGTGCTGCGGGGCGTCGACCTCGAGGTGGCTGCGGGCACTACCGCAGCGGTTGTCGGTGCAACAGGTTCTGGCAAGTCGACCCTGCTCGAGGCCGTCGCCGGGGTGCTCGACCGCACCGAGGGCACGATTGCGATCGGCGGAGTCGACATCGGTGATGTTGCCGCCGACGACTGGACCACCGCCGTTGCGATCACCTTCCAGGAGTCGTTCCTCTTCACCGACACGATCATCGAGAATGTCGGGCTCGGAGCCGTCGGCCCCGAGGAGGTCCATCGTACGCTGGCGATCGCCCGAGCCGATGGGTTCGTGGCCGATCTCGCCGACGCCGAGGTGACGGTCGTCGGTGAGCGGGGCACCACGCTGTCGGGTGGCCAGCGCCAGCGGGTCGCCCTCGCCCGAGCTCTGGCCCGCCGCCCGCAGGTTCTGCTGCTCGACGATGCGACGAGCGCGGTCGATCCGCTGGTCGAGGCCGAGATCCTCGATGCCCTCGGCGCCGAACTCGACATGACGGTGCTGGTCGTTGCCCACCGGATCTCGACCATCCTGCTGGCCGACACCGTCGTCTACCTCGATGACGGACGGGTGGTCGCCACCGGCACCCACGAGGAACTCTTGCAACGCGACGACTACCAGGCGCTGGTCACCGCCTACGAGCAGGGGGAGGACTCGTGAGCGAACCCCTCGACCTGCCTGCGCTCGACGAGGCCGCCACGCTCCTCGACGACGAGACGCCGACGATCGGTGCCCTCGCCGTGATGAAGCGCGGCATCAAGGTCTCGCCTGAGCTTCGCGCCGGTCTTGCGATCACCGTCGTGATGGCGCTCACCGCCGCAATCGGCCGCCTCATCGTGCCGATCCTCGTGCAGCTCGTGCTCGACAACGGCGTGCTGTCCGATGACGGCTACGACGGCGCCTATGTGTGGACCGTCAGCATGGCCGCGATCGCCATTGTGCTGCTCGTCGCTGCTGCGAGCCGAGTGGCCCTGATCCGGCTCGTCGACATGGCCGAGACGGTGCTGATGAATCTGCGGGTTCGCGTGTTTGAGCACATCCACCGCCTGAGCCTCGCCGACCACACCGAAAGCCGCCGCGGGGTGCTCGTCGCTCGGGTCACGTCCGACGTCGAGACTCTCGCCCGCTTTACTCAGTGGGGGTTGATCAGCTGGATCATCGACACCGCGATCATCATCGGCACGCTCGCCGTGATGCTCTGGTACTCGTGGCTGCTCACCCTGCTCGTGTTGGTAATCCACATCCCGCTGGTGCCGTTCCTGCGGTGGGTTCAGCGCTCCCAGTTCGTCTCCTACGGCAAGGTCCGCAGCCGGGTGGCCGAGACTCTCGGCCACGTCTCGGAGGCGGTCACCGGCGCCCAGGTCATCCGGGCGTACGGCTACGGCAAACCGGTTCGTGAGCGTCTCGACGACGCGATCGAGCGCCAGTTCGCCCAGCAGCAGCGCAGCCAGGTCTGGTTCGCCTGCATGCTCCCCGTCGTCGATGTCGTGTCGTCGATCTCGTTGGCCGTCGCCGTGGGTATCGGTGTCTGGTACCGCGACGATCTTGGCCTGGAGGTCGGTGAGCTGGTCGCCTTCTTGTTCCTCGTCAACCTGATGCTCCAGCCGATCGCCCAGCTGGGCGAGGTGCTCGATAACACCCAGACCGCCCTCGCCGGCTGGTGGAAGGTCCTGCGAGTTCTCGACGTGCCGGTCGAGGTCGCCGAACCCTCCGAAGGAGTGGCGCCGGCGGCTGGCCCGCTCGAGGTCGAACTCGACGGGATCGGGTTTTCGTACCGCACGGGCCCGCCGGTGCTCCGCGATGTGTCGTTCACCATCCCGGCCGAGTCGGTCGTGGCCGTCGTCGGTGAGACCGGTTCCGGCAAGACCACGTGCGCTCGACTCCTGACCCGTCTTGCGGATCCGACCGAGGGGGTCGTGCGCGTCGGCGGTGTCGATCTGCGCAAGGTCGAGCCCGATGCGCGCCGGGCTGCGATCCGGATGGTGCCGCAGGACGGTTTCCTATTCGACGTCAGCATCCGCGACAACATCGCCTATGGCCACGAAGGCGCCACCGCTGACGAGATCGAGCAGGCGATCGACGTCCTCGGTCTTCGTGGCTGGATCGAGACCCTGTCCGACGGGCTCGACACGGTCGTGGGCGAACGTGGTGGGCGGCTCTCGGTCGGGGAGCGCCAGCTCGTCGCCTTGGCCCGCGCTCAAGTTGCGGATCCGGGGCTCTTGGTGCTCGACGAGGCGACGTCGGCGATCGACCCCGAGACCGAGGAGGCGTTGGCTGCGGCCCTCGATCGCCTCGCAGGAGGTCGCACCATGATCTCGATCGCGCACCGGCTCTCCACGGCAGAACGGGCTGATCTCGTCATCGTGTTCGACAAGGGCCGGGTCGCCCAGATGGGGCCTCATGAGGATCTTGTCGCTGTGCCCGGGATCTATCAGACGCTGTACGAGTCGTGGTTGGGCAACACTCGGTCGGAGCATCCGGCGGGCTGAGCACGCATTCCAGTGCGCCTCATGGTTGCAATCCGGAGTCCCTGAGGCCGATCGCTGAGGGGCTGGTCACCGGTCTGGCGCCGTCGTCACCGACCTTCGGGGAGCTGGCGCTTCGCTGGTAGCGTGCAAGACGATTTCAACTCGTCCTCTCACGGAGACAACCCATGACTGCTCCTGTTCGTGTCGCGGTAACCGGTGCTGCCGGCCAGATCGGCTACAGCCTCCTTTTCCGTATCGCCAGCGGCTCGATGCTCGGCCCTGATCAGGCCGTCATCTTGCAGCTGCTCGAGATTCCGCCTGCGATGGGTGCGCTCGAGGGTGTTGCGATGGAGCTCGATGACGGCGCCTTCCCGTTGCTCGCCGGCATGACCCTGAGCGACGACCCCAACGCTGCGTTCGACGGTGCCAACATCGGCATGCTCGTCGGTTCCCGCCCCCGCTCGAAGGGCATGGAGCGCAAGGACCTCCTCGAAGCCAACGGCGCGATCTTCACCGCCCAGGGCAAAGCGATCAACGACAACGCCGCCGACGACATCAAGGTTCTCGTCGTGGGCAACCCTGCCAACACCAACTCGCTCATCGCGATGCATAACGCGCCCGACGTCCCCGACGTCCGCTTCACCGCCATGACCCGTCTCGACCACAACCGGGCCAAGGCGCAGCTTGCCCAGAAGCTCGACGTCACGGTGAACGACATCACCAACATGACGATCTGGGGTAACCACTCCGCCACCCAGTACCCCGACCTCTTCCACTGCAACGTCAAGGGCGAAAACGCGGCGGCCAAGGTCGGCGATCAGGAGTGGCTCGAGAACACGTTTATCCCGACCGTTCAGCAGCGGGGCGCCGCAATCATCGAGGCCCGTGGCCTGAGCTCGGCTGCTTCGGCTGCTTCGGCTGCCGTCGACCATGTGCACGACTGGGTTCTCGGCACGGCCGGGGGTGACTGGGTCTCGATGGCCATCCCGTCCGATGGCAGCTACGGCGTGCCCGAGGGTCTGATGTCGTCGTTCCCCGTCACCTGCTCGAACGGCGAGTACTCGATCGTCCAAGGCCTTGAGATCGATGCGTTCTCCCAGAGCCGCATCGACGCAACCGTCGCCGAACTCGGCGAGGAGCGCGACACCGTCGCCGGTCTTGGCCTGATCTGATCAGATGAGGCCGAGTGCCGGCGCCAGCGCAGCCAAAGCCTCGCCGTTGGCCATCAATGCCTGGATGTCACCGCCGATCCGGAGTTGACCTCCGAGAAAGGCGCGTTGGGCAGAGACGTTTCCCGCTCGGATCTCGGTGGCGGTCTCGCGATCGGTTGTGATCCGGATGTCGGGCTCGGTGGACGGGTGCCGGTCGAGTTCGACCCCGTCGGGGCCGAGGTGCAACTGCCAGCGGATCGCTGGGTCGCCCTCGACGACCTGCTCGACCGTGAAGGTGACGCCCTCCGGAACCGAGGTGCTCGCTGCCCGATCGGCGATGTCGTCGAACCAGGCGTCGGTCAGGAATTCGCTCACGTGGCCAGGGTAGGGCGGTGCGCCGTAGGTTTGGCCAGGTGAGCGATGCGCTCCTGATCCCCGCCCCTGCCTCGCTCCGAGCCCGCCTCGGCGCCCGCCTGATCGACGCGATCACGTTGACGTGGGCGCTCGGGTTCGTGCTCGTGGAACTCGACCAGCGACTTTTCGGCGGCGATCCCTTCGGCCGGCAACCTCTGCAGGTCGATGTGACCCGGGGCCGGTCGCTGCTGTTCGTGGTGCTCACCATTGCTGTGTACGAGATCCTTCCCTCGGTCCTCAAGGGGGCAACCCTCGGCAAAGCGCTCGTCGGTTTGCGGCTCCGAACGGTTGAGCCCTCGGCGCGGATTCCCTGGAGTCGGGCGATTGCCCGTGCGCTGGTGCTCTACGGCGGGCCGGTTGCGTTCGGGGTCTACGGCGGGGCCTTCCTTCTGGTGCTCGTCGTGAGCTTTGTTCTCCCTGCCAGCGGACGTGGTGTGCACGACCGGCTTGCCGGAACCACCGTCGTTGCGCTTCCCCGTGAGGGGTCCGAGTGATCGAGACGGACCTCTTTGATCCCGGCGAACCCCACGAGGACCTCGATGACACGATCGACATCGAGTGGGTCGACAAGCGGCAGGCGGTCGCCGGGTTACTGCGCGTGTCGGTTCGCCCCAGCGCCGGTGCGACCTGGTTTCTCGCAGTCGTGCACGAACAGGGTGAGGATCCCGTAGTCGTCCTCGACTACGAAGTGCCTCTGGTCTCTCATGCGTTCGAGTTCCGAGCACCGGGCATCTGGACGGACTTCGTGTGCGAGACACCGATCGAGCAGTGGACGATCGGTCTGGAGGCGTTCGGGATCGCCGTTGACCCCGATGACGTGATCCACCCGGCGACGTTCGGCGACCGCACTCCGGTCGGCCTCGACCTCGACGTCGAAGCCGCCTCGGCGCCCGATGAATACGACGAGGGCTTCGAGCACGAGGTCATGGTTCGGGGCGAGGTGCTGCTCGGGAGTGCGACGTATGAGGTCGACGCGGTCGGTGTCCGTCGCCGCCGGTGGGACGGTCGTTGGCCGAGGCTCGCGCCGCTCACTCCGGGTTTCGATTCGCAGACCCGCATCGCCGTGCAGTGGCCCGGTCAGCCATCGCCGGAGATTCGGGGTTGGATCATGAGCAACCGGCCGGGGTGGGTCGAGTTGCCCCTCTGAGGGCTGGGTCGCCGCTCAGCGCTCGAGGCGTTTGCCGATCTGCGCCAGCACCATCACGATCACGAACCCGATCATGCCGAGAGCGACCGGGCCAAGGAGCTCATCACCGGCCGGAAGTTCGAGGCCAGTGCCGTCGATCACCTCAGACTTGTCCTCACTGATCACGCCGACGCCGTTGGGCCAGGGCCACAGGACGCGTAGCGAGCCAAGCATGAGACCGACCATGACGGCCATCACCGTGTCGCCGTGATGGTCGAGCAGCCAGCCGAGCAGCGTCGAGAAGAGTGCGAGGCCGACAACAGCGCCGATTCCGACGAGGGCGAGGTCACCGAACGCCCGATCGTCGACGGCGCCGATGACGGCCGCGTACATCCCGATCATCAACAAGATGAACGACCCAGAGATGCCCGGCAGGATCATGGCGCAGATCGCCAGTGCGCCCGCACCGACGAGCACCACCGGGTTCGGGTCGGTGATCGGACCGGATTGGAATCCCAGGACGAAGAAGATGGCGACGGCGACGAGAAGCACGACCGCCGAGTGGGTGCTGGTCCGGGCCGAGATGAGATCCCAGCCGACCAGCACCGATGCAGCGACAAGGCCGAAGAAGAGTCCGGCCATTTCATCGGGGTTCTCCTCGAGCTGTGTCTCGAGTACCGAGGCGAGACCGCCCACGGCGAGCAGGATGCCGATCGCCAACGGGACCAGGAACGTGAAGTCGAGCCCCATCACCTGCTTCCAGAAGCCGCGAAGGTCGCCGCGAGCGAGCATGCCGAGCGCCTTGGCCCCGGCTCGGACCTGATCGATGAGCGTCTCGTAGATGCCGACGACTAGGGCGATGGTTCCGCCGGACACGCCGGGGACGACGTCGGCCGCTCCCATCAGCAAGCCACGGACGAGCTGGGCACCGACCTTGGGGATCACGGGAGCCAACGGTACCGTTCGGCTCGATGACGGACGCGGCACGAGACGTCGATCGGGGCGAGAAGCTCCGAGTCGGTGAGGTCGACCTATGGGTCGATGTGGCCGGCGACGGCCACGACACCGTCGTGTTGTTGGCCGGTGCCGACACGCCGGGTTTCCAATGGTCGCCCGGCTTCGTCGACGCGCTGGTCGAAGTCGGATTCCGTGTGGTGCGGTTCGATCACCGTGATTGTGGCCGGTCGTCGTGGCTCGGATCCGAGGCTGGCTATCTCCTCGATGATCTCGCCGCTGATCTCATCGGTCTGCTCGACGTTTTGGCCCTCGATGCTGCGCATCTCGTTGGGCGCTCGATGGGCGGGATGGTTGCGCAGGTCGCTGCGCTCGATCATCGGGAGCGGGTCCGTTCGTTGACCCTTCTCGGCTCGACCGCGGGTGCAGGCGATGAGCGTCTGCCGGGGCCCGACGACGACTTCGTGGAGGCGATGATGCATCGGCTCTACGCTGGCCCACCTCCCGATCGTCGGGCGCTGGTCGGTTGGCTCGCCGAACTGGCTGAGCTGCTGGCCGGCGATGCCTATCCCTTCGATGCCGACGAGGCCCGACGCCTCGCTGCTGCCGAACTCGCCACTGGCTGGCAGCCCGAGTCGGGCCATGGTGTCGCCGTGCACGGATCACTCAGCCGGCTCGATCGGCTCAGCGAGATCGCGCAACCGACACTCGTCGTGCATGGCACCGCGGATCCGGTTTTTCCGATCGAGCACGGCCGCGCGTTGGCAGCCGGGATCGATGGTGCTGTGCTGCTCGAGGTCGACCGCCTCGGCCACGAGACGCCTTCACCGATGCTCAATGAGCTCGCCCCGGTCCTGATCGAGCACCTGCGAAACGCTGCCGCCTGGCCAGGTCGGCCCTGACGCTTGTGCGTAGCCCGAACTGGGATCAGCGCTTGCTGACCAGGCTGCGGTTCTTGACCTTCGACTTTACGTAGTCGCGGTTCATGAAGGCGATGAAGTCGAGCGAGATCTCCTTCGGGCACGCCTCGGCGCATTCGCCGTGGTTGGTGCAGGAACCGAAGAAGTCCTCCATGGTTTCGACCATGGCCTCGGTGCGCTTCCACCGCTCAGGCTGGCCCTGGGGCAGCGTGTTGAGGTGGTGGAGCTTGGCCGACGTGAACAGCTGGCCCGCCGAGTTGGGGCACGCTGCAACACAGGCGCCACAGCCGATGCAGGCGGCGGCGTCCATCGAGGTGTCGGCCACTTCCTTCGGGATCGGGATCTCGTTGGCGTCGGGCGCCGTGCCGGTCGGGGCCGAGATGTAGCCACCGGCCTCGACGATGCGGTCGAAGGCGCGACGATCGACCATGAGGTCCTTGAGGATCGGGAACGATGTGGCCTGCCACGGTTCGATCACGATCTCGTCACCGTCGTTGAACTTGCGCATGTGCAGCTGGCACGTGGTCGTGGCCCCCTCGGGACCGTGGGCCTGACCGTTGATCATCACGCCGCAGGTGCCGCAGATGCCTTCACGGCAGTCGTGACCAAACGTGACCGGCTCGACGTCGTCGGCGATCAGGCGCTCGTTGACCACGTCGAGCATCTCGAGGAACGAGGCGTCCTCGGGGATGTCGTGGGCATCGACCTCCAGAAAAGAGCCCTGCGCGTGCGGACCAGCCTGTCGCCAGATCTTCAGCTTGAGGTTCAGGTTCTTGCTCATCGGGCGGGATCTTCCAGGGTCACTTGTAGCTGCGCTGGGTCAGCTTGACGTATTCGAACTCGAGGTCTTCCTTGTGGAGGGTCTGGGCCTCGTCGGGACCGTTCCATTCCCAGGCACCGACATAGGCGAAGTTCTCGTCGTCGCGCAGCGCCTCGCCTTCCTCGGTCTGGGACTCCTCACGGAAGTGGCCGCCACAGCTCTCATTGCGATGCAGGGCATCGCGCACCTTGAGCTCGGCGAACTCCATGAAGTCGTCGACCCGGTTGACCTTCTCGAGCATCGTGTTGATGCCGTCGGGCGAGCCGAGCACCTTCACGTTCTTGCGGAACTCCTCACGCAGTGCCGGGATCTCCGAAAGCGCCTTCTCAAGGCCGTTCTCGTTGCGAGCCATACCGCAGTACTCCCAGACGATCTTGCCGAGCTCGCGGTGGTAATACTCGACGCCGTGGGTACCGCCCTTCTTGGAAGTCCACTGCCGGGTGCGATCGTCGACCTCGGCCACGGCTTGGGTGAAGGCCGGATCGTCGGTCGACAGCGGCGTCTCACCCAGCTTCGGGGCGAGGAAGTCACCGATGGTGTACGGCAGTACGAAGTAGCCGTCGGCAAGGCCCTGCATGAGGGCCGACGCACCGAGACGGTTGGCACCGTGATCGGAGAAGTTCGCCTCGCCGAGGGCGTACAGACCCGGCACCGAGGTCATGAGGTTGTAGTCGACCCACAGGCCGCCCATCGTGTAGTGGGTGGCGGGGTAGATGCGCATCGGCGTGTCGTATGGATCCTCGCCGGTGATGCGCTCGTACATTTGGAACAGGTTGCCGTAGCGCTCCCGAACGGCCTGCTCGCCGTCGCGGGCGATCGCCGCTGCGAAGTCGAGGTATACACCGTTCTTGAGCGGACCGACGCCGCGGCCCTCGTCGACCACGGTCTTGGCGTTGCGGCTCGCCACATCGCGCGGGACGAGGTTGCCGAACGACGGGTACTTCTCTTCGAGGAAGTAGTAGCGATCGTCTTCTGCGATCTCGGCCGCCGAGCGGGCTTCGTCGCGATCACGTGGCACCCAGATGCGGCCGTCGTTGCGCAGCGACTCCGACATGAGGGTCAGCTTCGACTGGAACTCGTCGGAGGCCGGGATGCAGGTCGGGTGGATCTGGGTGTAGCAGGGGTTGGCGAACAGGGCGCCCTTGCGGTGGGCCCGCCACGCTGCAGTGACATTGGATGCCATTGCGTTGGTGGAAAGGTAGTAAACGTTGCCGTAGCCGCCAGTGGCGAGCACGACGGCATGAGCCGAGTGGGCGTGCACCTGACCAGTAAGCATGTCACGCACGACGATGCCCTTCGCCTCTCCGTCTTTCGTGACGATGTCAAGCACGTCGGAGCGGTTGTAGAGCGTCACCTTGCCACTCTGGATCGCGCCGGCGAGGGCCTGGTAGGCACCGAGCAGGAGTTGCTGGCCGGTCTGACCCCGGGCGTAGAAGGTGCGGCTCACCTGGGCACCACCGAACGAGCGGTTGGCGAGCAGGCCGCCGTACTCGCGGGCGAACGGCACACCCTGCGCTGCGCACTGGTCGATGATGTCGACCGACACCTGGGCGAGGCGGTGCACGTTGGCTTCACGGGCCCGGTAGTCGCCACCCTTCACGGTGTCGTAGAAGAGGCGGTAGACCGAGTCACCGTCGTTGCGGTAGTTCTTCGCCCCGTTAATGCCACCCTGCGCAGCGATCGAGTGGGCACGACGGGGAGAGTCGTGGAAGGTAAAGACCTTCACGTTGTAGCCCAGCTCGGCCAGCGAGGCGGCGGCCGACGCACCGGCAAGACCGGTGCCGACGACGATGACCTCGAACTTGCGCTTGTTGGCCGGATTGACCAACTTCACGTTGAACTTGTGGTTGTCCCACTTGTCCTCGATGGAACCTTCCGGGATCTTTGCGTCGAGCATCACCATGGTCATTCTCCGTATTCGAGGTTGTACTGGCCGGGTGTGTGGCCTTCAAGATCGATCAGCTCGGCCTGGACGGCCAGTGGGAAGCTGAGGTTGCCGAGCAAGATTACGGCGGCAAGGCCCTGAGCGAAGCGCCGGCGGGCGTTGTTGTAGCGAGGGTTGTTGATGCCGAGGGTCTGGAACATCGACCAGGCGCCGTGGTAGATGTGCGTCGCCAACGCCACGTTGGCGACGATGTAAACGGCGGCGATCGGGAGCGCGCTCATCGAGTTGTAGACGTTGGCGTAGACGTCGCCCCGCACCCACTCGTCGCTGAACCAGCCCCAGGTGAGATCGGCGAGGTGGAAGAGAAGGTAGAGCAGAATAATCGGGCCGGTCCATCGCATGGTGCGACTAGCGAAGTTCACGGCGAGATAGTCGCGGCTACCGGCATAGGCCTTGTTGGCCTTGGTGTTCATGCGGCTGAGCGAGAAGGCGGCGTGAATGTGAGCGGCGAACATGCCGATCAGGCCGATGCGGAGCACCCACAACAGGAAGGTCCGGGGCACGAGGTGGCCGCCGAGACCACGAAGTGCCTCGGCGTACTCATGGACTTGTGTCGGGCCCTCGTAGATGTGGAGGTTGCCGATCATGTGCACCACGACGAAGCCGAGGAGACCGACGCCGGTGATGGCCATCACGTACTTTTTGCCGACGGCGGTCTGATAGAGGTTCAGCGGCCAGGGAAGCTGCGGTGCCCGGCGGCGGAGTACCGGCACCGAGTGATCGGTGCCAGGCATTGTCTGTGCCATTGATTGGTGTTCCTTCGTGAAACGTCTTGCAATTCACAAAGGTACTTGCCCTCTACGGGCACGCGCCCACTTCAGCCGACAGTTGTCTTCACACTGCTGTGGGCGGTGATCTCGCTGGATTTCGCCTTATCAATAATGGCGTTGAACACAAGTTCGACGGTGAGCGCTCCAGGCCGCAAAGCGGGTACCGAGAGCAAGGCGATGCGGGCCACCGAGTCGGCCTCGATCTCCCCGCCCCAGCGGTGCACGTCCCTGGTTCCGTCGGCGTGGTGGATCGTCGCCGTGACGACCCCATCGCGCAACCGCTCGTGCAGATCCGACACGACATGGATCGCAATCTCGTGCACCTCTCCGACCCCGACTGAGGCAGGGAGTGGCCCGCCGACGACGATGACCGGACGACACGCATCGGTTAGCGCCTGGAGGGCGGGCTTGGCCCGGCGATCACTGTCGAGGACGCCGAAGCCACCGGCAGGTCCGGGGTCGGCCAGATAGAAGGCGCAGAAGCCGCCGGTGGGCCGGTACTTGACCTTCCGCAGCGTTTCGATCGTGGTGCGCAACACGTCGGCCTGGGCCTGGCGGGTGGTCTCGGCCCACGCCGGTCCATCACCGGTCCGCTCGGGCGGAGCGAGGTGATGCAGCGATCGACGGCGAGCTCCGACGGCTGCCGCAATCGGACTCCAGTCGAGCGCCGGCCAACGCCCCTCCTGAAGTTCGGAGAGTTGTGGGTTGACGCTGGCAGCCCCGAACGCGGTCACGAACCGTCCCATGCGAGGAAGGCGACCGATCGCGGCGGCAAGATCGTCGGCCTCGTCGTCATGCCAACCGAACCACAGGTGGCTCGTCGTCCCGTCGAGCAAGGGAAGGTGCGGTGGGACGGCGGTGTGATTGACGATCGGACGGGAACCGTCGGTGCGTTGGAGGACGCGCCGGACGGAGGTGTCGAGCACGGCCCGGTTCCACGAGGGGCGTTGCTGGCCGACGATCGGCGGCGTTGAGGTGGGCGCCTGTTGCCGACGGAAGGGTTCGTCGTGCACACACCACACTGCCACCGACGGATGATGACCGAGAAGGTCGACCATCTCGCGGGCCTGTCGGACCGCCTGCCCGCGGACGCCGCGAGCCATCACCCCGCGCAGC
>CAJWHS010000045.1 GCA_913041415.1 uncultured Acidimicrobiaceae bacterium
TCGTTGTCGTGGCTGGCTTATCGAGCACTGGACGAAGTCCGACGGCGCACCTAACCGAACCATTCCGATCGGGCCGCGCACCCTGCGCGGGCCCCTGCGCAAGCAGCGAGTTGCCGCTATGCAGCGGCGCGCCGCCGGCTGAGCCCCTGGAGTTTCCATGGCATCTGACCCCCGAAACCGTTCACCTCGACCTGGCTTCGTCCTCAACGTCGACAAACAGACACCCCCGCTGCTGTTCCACCACGGCGATAACTTCCGACTCGAAAAGCTCCCGGCCGATCGCTCCCGGGTGATCTACCCGGCCGAGCCGCTTCCGGGTCTGCCCGACCCCGAAGCGTCGATTCGTCAAGCGCTGCTCGAACCAATCGACGACGATCCCTTGCCCGAGTTGCTCAAGCCCGGCATGAAGCTGACGATTGCGTTCGACGACATTTCGTTGCCGCTACCACCTATGCGGAAGCCCGATATTCGGCAGCGCATCATCGAGCAGGTTCTCGATATGGCCGCAGCAGCCGGTGTCGATGACGTCCACCTCATCGCTGCGCTAGCGCTGCATCGCCGCATGACCGAGGACGAGTTGCGTCACGCCCTCGGCGATCGCGTCTATGACGCCTTCGCCCCGCAGGGGGCGTTGTACAACCACGACGCCGAGGATCCCGACGGGATGGTCGAGCTCGGCCGCACCCGTCACGATGAGGCCGTCACGATGAACAAGCGGGCTGCCGAATCCGATCTGTTGATCTACGTCAATCTCAACATTGTGTCGATGGACGGTGGCTGGAAGTCGACCGCTACTGGCCTGTCGGGCTACTCGGGCATCAAGCACCACCACAACGTGAAGACGATGCGCGAGTCGAAGTCGTTCATGGACCGCCACAACTCCGAGCTGCACCACAGCAACTGGCGCCAGGGTGAGGTCATCAAGAACCACGGTCCGCGCATCTTCCAGATCGAGACGACGATCAACAACAACACCTTCGGCTACGATGGCGCGCTCTCGCTGCTCCAGAAGCGCGAGTGGGAATGGACCGCCAAGGACCGCCTCACCTTCATGGGCATGAAGAAGGGCCTCGATCTGATGCCGGCGTCACAGCGCCGCCAGATCTTCAACGGCTGGAGGGCACCCTACGAGCTCACATCGGTGCAGGCTGGCAACGTCGAGTCGGTACACGACGTCACCCTGGAGCACTGCTTCAAGCAGCACCTCGTGCCTGTCGAAGGCCAGACCGACGTTCTGGCGTTCGGCTTACCCTACATCTGCCCCTACAACGTCAACTCGGTGATGAATCCGATCCTGGTGATGTGCCTGGGCCTCGGCTACTTCTTCAACATGTACCGCGGCAAACCGCTGGTGCGTGAGGGTGGTGTCCTCATCATGAGCCATCCCACCCCGTGGGAGTTCCACCCGGTGCACCACCCGAGCTACATCGACTTCTTTGAGCAACTCCTTGCCGAGACGACCGATCCGATCGAACTCGAGCAGAAGTACGAAAAGCAATTCGCCGAGGACGAGTGGTACATCCACCTGTACCGAAACAGCTACGCCTACCACGGCGTGCATCCGTTCTACATGTGGTACTGGGGCAGCCACGCCCTCGAATGGCTCGGCAAGGTCATCGTCGTCGGCGGCAATCCCCGTGCGGTTCGGCGCCTCGGCTTCCAGCCCGCATCAACCATGCAGGATGCGCTCGAGATGGCGTCCGACACCGTCGGTTCATCGCCCTCGATCAGCTACATGCACAACCCGCCGATCCTGATGGCGGATGTGACCTGACATGAGCAAGCTCGCCCGCCAACTCGGACTCCCGTCGATCCCACCGGCGCTGCGGCCCTTGCGCGTCATGCGGGCGATGGAATTCCCGATGCGGGCGCCGTCGACCCCGAAAGGTGTCGCTCCGCTCCCCCGCAAGCGCACGACCGGGGCCAACTACGACACCGAGTGGGCTCGATCGAAGCCGGCACGGATGGTGCGCGCTGCGATTGTCGACGGCCCAATGCGCCTTGCGGTGGCCGGCCTCGCCTCGCCGGATCGCCAAGGCGCCGACCGCCTGCTCGAACTCGAGGGGCCGGTGATCTTCGCTGCCAACCACCACAGCCACCTCGACACCCCACTGCTGCTCACCTCGATTCCCGAGCCGTGGCGGCACAAGATCGTGGTCGGTGCAGCCGCCGACTACTTCTTCGGCACCCGCATCACTGGGGCGATGTCGGCGCTCGGTATCGGTGCAATCCCGATCGAACGGGCAAAGACCGGCCGCAAGAGCGCCGACCTCGCCGCCGAACTTATCGACGACGGCTGGAGTCTACTGATCTATCCGGAAGGCGGTCGCAGCCCTGACGGCTGGGGCCAGCCGTTCCGCGGTGGTGCTGCCTATCTGGCCGCCCGAGCAGGCGTGCCGGTCGTGCCGGTGCATGTCGCCGGTACGGGCCGCATCCTGCGCAAGGGGCGCTCGCTCCCCCGCCCGAGCAACACCTCGGTGACCTTCGGTCGGGCGATCACCCCCGCCGGCGACGAGAACACGACTCGCTTCGCCGCCCGAATCGAGCGCGAGGTCGCTGCCCTTGCCGACGAGGCAACCACCGACTGGTACTCCGCTCGCCGGCGAGCCCACCAGACCGACAGCCCATCGCTCACCGGACCCAAGGCCGGGCAGTGGCGTCGTGCCTGGGCGCTGGGCGACCGCAGCCGTCGGGCCCGCAGCCGCCAGAAGCGCTGGCCGGAGATCTAGACCAGGACGGGTAGTGACGCCGTGATTGGGCCACTGGGCCGATCCGGCGAGCTGTGCCGATCCGGCACCGGGGCGCTAGAACCTCACCATGCGCTTCTCGTACGCCGAGCCGATGATCGACCCCACCTTCTACGCCCCGCTGGCCACGGCGGCCGAGAAGGCCGGCTACGACTCAATGGTCGTTCCCGATTCGATCATGTATCCGGCCGAGAGCGATTCGACGTATCCATACACCGACGATGGCAACCGCGAGTTCCTTGAGGGCAAGCCGTTCATCGAGCCGTTTACCCTGATCCCCTACCTCGCCGCCGTCACCGAGAAACTCCGCTTCAATACGTTCGTAGTGAAGCTTCCGATCCGGAACCCCGTCATCGTCGCTAAGCAGGTCACCTCCCTCGGTGTCATCACCGGCGACCGCTTCGGCTTCGGTGTCGGCACCAGCCCCTGGCCCGAGGACTACACCGCTACCGACAGCCCTTGGAAACGACGAGGCGCCCGGATGAACGAGATGATCGAGATCATCAACGGCTTCGCGAGCGGCGAGTACTTCGAGTACCACGGGGAGTTCTACGACCTCGAGGCCATGAAGATGTGTCCGGTGCCGGAGCAACGGGTGCCGATCCTGATCGGCGGTCACTCCGACATGGCATTGACTCGCGCAGCCCGGCTCAGCGACGGCTGGATGCATGCCGGAGGCGATGCTGAGGACCTTGCCCGCATGATGGCAGTGATCAATGAGCGTCGTGTCGAACACGGACGAGCCGACGACCCGTTCGAAGTCCATGCGATCAGCCTCGATGCGTACTCGCCCGAGGGGCTCGAGAAGCTGGAGGCGGCCGGGGTTACCGATGTCATCGTCGGCTTCCGAGACGCCTACCAGCCAGGTGCCGACACCCAGACCCTCGACGAAAAGCTAACGATGATGCACTGGTACGCCGACGAGATCATCGCCACGTACCGGGGCTGACACTCAGCGATCACCGCCGATGCCCGTTCCCACGTCTGAGGCGGGGGATCACTCCACCAAACGGAGCCCTGCAGGCGCATCGGAGCTGGCGCCAGGAGCCAGATCGACGGTGAACGCCATGCGGTGACCGGGATACACGTGCTCGCTGAACAAAACGCTGCTTCCATCGGCGGTCCGAGTCGTTCGTTCGCAGATGAGCACCGGGGATCCGGTGGGAACGCCGAGGAGTTCGGCATCGTCGGCTAACGCAGCGCCTGCCACGATGGTCTGCATGGCGCCGGCGAGGTGCACCCCGGCGGTGTCGGCCAGGAGTTCGTAGAACGGACGCGCCTCGACGTCGTCACGGGAGAGCGCCGAGCCGAGTGTCTCCGGGCACCACACGGTGACCCGGGCGAACGGCTCACCGTCGGCGAGGTTGAGCCGCCGCACGGCCAGCACACGGTCGGTGCCGAGCGCTGCGCGCGCAGGTGCCGGTGCAACACCGAAGGAGAAGTCGAGCACTCGCCGGGCGGCCTCGACGCCGGAAGAGGTGAGCTGGTGCTCAAGCGTCTCCAACTCATCGAGCGATTGATGGACTTCGTCGCCGCTTGCGTACCAGCCAAGACCTTGGCGACTAGCCAAGAGGCCCTCATCGCGCAGTTGCTCAAGCGCACGGCGGATCGTGACCCGGCTGGCGTCGTATCGCGACCCGAGCCCGGATTCTGACGGGAGAAGCCGGCCCGCGGCGAACTCACCCGCAAGGATGCGGGTGCGGAGTGCGTCGGCAATTTGCTGGTATCGCGGTGTCCTCACGTGCCTTCCACTCGTAGCAGAGAGAACCACGGAACGACAGACAGAGCAACCATCTGCTCGGCGGGGCAGCTTAGGTGAAAATGCGGGTGCAGGTGTCGCCGGCCCAGAGACTGGTGACCACACCGTTGGGGTCGAGACCAAGGGTAGTGCCGTTGAGCACTGCGCCCGTGGTCGGGTTGACGACGGCGAAGATGCCGACGATGTCGTCGTCGAACGCAGGAACGAGATCGAGCACGTTGGGGAAGGTCACCTCGAGGAAGCCGATCGTCGCCGACTCGCCGAGCCCTTCCGGAGTGACCAGCCCCGTCGGATCGAGGTGACCGTCGGCGAACCACTGGGTGAAGCGACGGGGCGTGCCCTCGTCGGCATTGGTGAACACCAGTTCGAGATTGCCCCATCGCACGAACCGCACGCTCGTCCCCTCACAGAACTCTGTCTGGCTCTCACCCGAGTCGGCGACGGGATCGCCAAGTACCGACGCGAGTTCAGCGATCACAAGTTGCTCGTCCTGACCGAATGGCACGATGGTGCCTGTATCGAGTGCCAGACCTGTCTCCACGAGGGTGACCGGACCAGGCGTCGCGACCCGGACCGGCGTAGTCGTCGTGGATGTCGTGCTGGTCGTCGAGGTCGATGTGCTGCTCGGCGATGTCGTATCGACTGGCGCAACCGGGGTCGTGCTGCTCGTGGTGGTCTCAGCCACCGTGGTACTCGGACCAGCCGAAGGGGCCGGGGCGAGCGTCGTGGTGATGGCGGTGTCGATGTCGTCGTCGCCAGCGGACCGTGCAAGAACGACAACGAAGACGAGCAGGGCGACAACGACGAGGGCGAGCACGGGGAGCAGCGGGATCGATCGGTTCGGGATCGGCTGCAAGGGCGGAGGCGCCGCCATCGCTGCCGGAGCGGGCGCCGGAGCCGAAGGACGAGTTCGCGGCGCTGCGGCCACCGGCTCCGGGGTCACCCGGAGCGGCGGGAGTTCGGGCTTCGAGGGCTCATCGAACACCGACACCGGGCCAGCGTTGTCGGTTGGCACCGCTGGGGGTGCATCGTCGGGCTCGACAACCTGACCAAGGTCTTCTCGAGTGACAAGGGGTAGCGGCGCGTCGACCATGCCGATGCGCGCTGCGCCCGCAGCGAGTCCTATCTCTTCCGAGACGTCGGTGCCTCGAAGCTCGGCGAGTGAAGCGGGCACGAGGGCGACGTCGGCGAAACCGGCGGCGTTGGCAGCGGCGACAATGTTGTCGCGCTCGACTGCGACATAGTCGTCGGGCACGACGACTGCGAGTTTCGTCGGGGCGCCGGTTGTGCTGCTGACCGCCGCCCGACCGAGAACGTGGGTGATGACTGCGGTGAGGGCCCCAGTGCGACCGCGAGCGGCCCGGACCAGCGGATCACGAACGACCGGTTCGGCGGCATCGACTGCCGCCTCGCCGACGAGAACTGCGCCGTCGACACCAGCAGCCACGGCGGCGGGGACAGCGGGAGCCGATGTGCCGAGCGGGATGATCCGGACGTCGTCGGGGTCAGATCCGCAGACCGCTGCGCCGATCGAGTCGTCGCTGATGTGGATGCCCAAGCACGCCGTCACGGGTGTTGAGGCTACGCGGCAAGCCATCGCTGCGACACCCTTGGCCATCAGTGGCAGGCGAAAAACGAGAGAAGCGGCTGGCGATGGGGGGTGCCAGCCGCTTCTCGGAGACCACGCCGGCGGGGGACCGGGATCTCGGGTTCGATCGGCGGGGGTAGATCGCCGAGGAACACTTGTTACCGCTTAGTAAAGCACACGGCAGCCCATCACTACAACAGTTTCAGTCGATATGTGGCATCATTCACAGCGATGGATCTTCGTCAGCTTCACGCACTGCTCGCCGTCGCCGAGCACCGTTCGTTCTCGGCTGCCGCCCGGGCCCTCCACACCGTGCAATCTAACGTGTCGACCCATATCGCCCGACTCGAAACCGAACTCGGCTCCACCCTGATCGACCGAGCTCGCGGCGAACTCACCTCCGAGGGCGAGATCGTTGCCGATCGGGCTCGCCGAATCATCGGCGAACTCCGATCGATCGAACACGATCTGGCATCGCTCAGCGACGAAGTCAGCGGCCATATCCGACTCGGGATCATCGGCACGACCGCCCGATGGCTCGTTGCGCCACTCCTCGACGCGCTCGAGGGGGCCTACCCCCTGATCGAGATGGTGATCATCGAGGCAACGACCACCTCGCTCCTTCCGCAGATCGTGGGCGAGCGACTTGATGCCGCCGTCGTCAATCTTCCGGTCGACCACCCCGATGTCGACACCCGGCCGCTCTTCGACGAGGACCGCATCGTGGTCGTCCCCAGCGGCCATCCGCTCACCGCCTACGACCAGCTCACCCTGGCCGAACTCGAACCCCACCCGGTGCTGATGCCGCCGACAGGTACCGCCTTCCGCGACGAGATCGAGACCGACGCCCGCCGCGCCCGTGTCACGCTCACCCCATTGGCCGAGGTCGACGGCCTGCGCCTTTTGACATCGATGGCATTCCAGGGTTTCGGTCCGGCGCTTGTGCCTGCGAGTGCCGCACCTCGCTATCTCGACGGCGACTGGGTCCGAATCCCAGTCGAAGGCCTGTCACGGCGGGCCGTCGGAATCGGAATCCCCCGTCGATCACCACCCTCAGCGCCGACGCGCGCGGTGATCGAAACGCTGGTCGACCTCGTCACCACGTCGGGCACGCACCACGCCAACATCGTCCCGACCACCATCACCGACGCATCCTGACCCGACCGACCGAGACGATGCGGTAGGTTCCGGGGCCATGACCGCTGTCGAAGCCTCCTCGACCGATATTGAGCTGCGCGCCCGTGCCACCGGTTTCGTCCGGGCACGCGTTCGTGCGCTCGGAGGGCGCCGCGTTATCGAAGTTGATGCTCGCGGCGAGCGCAACGCTGGAGCGCTGGTCCGCTCCGACGGCCAGTCGATCGCTGCCGGTGCGCGGGCCGCACGAGAACAGCGGCTGCCGCTGCTGATCCGTATCGCATCAAGCGGCGCCGACGCGCGCGAAGGCGTCTCGGCGCTCGACGGATGGGCGAGCGCCGCCAAAGAGATCACCGCCAACTCCGGCGTGGTGCCCTCGATCGCCATCGTGAGCGGTCCCACCGTGTCGGGCCCAGCCCTGATGCTCGGCCTCGTCGACCACGTGATCATGACATTGGAGGCCTACGCCTTCGTCTCGGGACCGATGATGGTGGAAGAATTCACGGGCGTTCCCATGAGCAAGGAGGAGCTCGGCGGCCCGTCGGTCCATGATCGCACCTCGGGTGTGGCTTCGTTCGTCGCCGGCGACGAGGAGGAAGCCGAAGCGCTCGCTGCCGGGCTGCTGGCCTTCCTCCCCGATCACTCCGACGACCATCCGCCGACGATCACGTGTGCCGACCCGGTCGAGCGGCCCACGCCCGACGCCTACGAGGTCCTGCCGCCGTCGGCCAACGGCTCCTATGACGTCCGCAACATCGTTGGTGCCGTCGTCGACGACGGCTACCTGCTTGAGCCCCACGCCAACTGGGCGGCCAACCTCGTCACGGCGTTCGCCACGATCGGTGGACGGCCTGTCGGTATCGTCGCCAACCAACCCCAGACCGTTGCCGGAACGCTTGACATCCCGGCGAGCCAGAAGGGAGGCCGGTTCGTCGCCCTCTGCGACGCCTTCAACCTTCCGATCGTCACGTTCGTCGACACGTCGGGCTTCTACCCCGGCAAGGACACCGAATGGCGCGGCATGATCCGCTACGGCGCCCAGATGGCGTTCGCCTTCGCCCGCGCCACCGTGCCGCGTGTCAATCTCACCACCCGTAAGTCCTACGGTGGCGCCTACATCGTCATGGATTCCAAGCGCATGGGCAACGATCTCGCTCTCGCGTGGCCATCGGCAGAGATCGCCGTGATGGGCGCCAAGGGGGCGGTGGAGATCCTTCATCGCCGCAACACACCCGAGGAACGTGCTGAGCTTGAAGCCGCGTACGAAGAACGGCTGCTGAACCCCTACATCGCCGCCGAACGAGGCACGATCGATGCCGTGATCGACCCGGCCGATACTCGAGCGGAGATCCACGCAGCCCTCTCGATGCTGGCAGGAAAGCGCGAGCGCCTTCCCCGGCGTCGCCACGACAACACGCCGCTCTGATCTCCGGACTTCGGCGGGCACCACTTCAGGCGAAGTTCGCGAGGTCAAGGGTGCCGAGTGGGGTCGAAACCGGCTACCTTCATCTCCGCGTCCAACACCCTCGAGCGGGCGTACAGCCAGCGAAGTAGAGAGCGGGAGCACCGTGTCAGAGAGCATCACCATCACCGACAATCGGACCGGTGAGTCGCTCGAGATCCCGATCGACAACGGCGGCGTCGATGCCGCCGAGTGGCGCAAGCTGCTGCCGGGCCTCTGGTTCCACGATCCCGGCCTTGCCACCACCTCGGGCGCCGACAGCGCCATCACCGAACTCGATGGCGAGAACGGCATCCTGCGCTACCGCGGCTACCCGATCGAGCAGCTGGCGAACCAGTCGACCTTCCTCGAGGTGAGCTACCTGCTGATCCACGGTGAGCTGCCCACCCAGGCGCAGCTCGATGCGTGGGTCCATGAGATCACCCATCACACCTTCCTCCACGAAAAGTTCCGCACCCGGATGTACGACGCGTACCACTACGACGCGCATCCGATGGGTCTGCTCACCTCCAGCGTCGCCGGTCTGTCGACCTTCTACCCCGAGGCCAAGGACATCGACGATCCCGACGTCCGCATGGAACAGATCGTGCGCCTGATCGCCAAGATGCCGACAATGGCGGCCTCGGCACACCGCCACGCGATGGGCCTGCCCTACGTCTTCCCCGACAACGCGCTCGACTACCCGTCAAACTTCCTCAACATGATGTTCCAGGTCGGCAACCCCTACGAGGTCCACCCGGCGCTGCACAAGGCGATGGAAATCCTCTTGATTCTCCACGCCGATCATGAGCAGAACTGCTCCACGACGGCCGCGCGGGTGGTCGGATCCGCCCACGCCGACCCGTACAGCTCGGTTGCCGCAGCCGCTGCCGCCCTCTACGGCCCTCGCCACGGCGGCGCCAACGAGGCGGTGCTCAACATGCTTGACGACATCGGCAGCCTCGACAATGTTCCCGCCTTCATCGAAAGCGTCAAGGCAGGCGAGGGACGCCTGATGGGCTTCGGTCACCGGGTGTACAAGAACTATGACCCCCGCGCTGCGATCATCAAGGACGCTGCGTACGACGTCTTCGAAGTCACCGGCAAGAACCCGCGCCTCGACATTGCGCTGAAGCTCGAAGAAGTCGCGCTCAGCGACAGCTATTTCGTCGACCGCAAGCTCTACCCGAACGTCGATTTCTACTCGGGCCTCATCTACGAATCGATGGGCTTCCCCGTCGAGATGTTCACGGTGTTGTTCGCGATCGGCCGGACCCCGGGCTGGCTGGCTCACTGGAACGAGATGCTCGAGCAGAACGCCCGCATCGCACGTCCCCGTCAGCGTTACACCGGGGCCGACGTACGCGACTACGTCGCCATCGAGACCCGCTGAACTCATCCCCCGCAACCGCCTTGGGCAGCTCCGCCCCACTCGGCTCTAGCTGATCAGGGCGACTGAACGTCGAGCACCAACTTGCCGGCGTTGGCGTTATACCCCATCCGGGTGTGGGCCGCAGCGACATCGTCGAGCGGATACCGGGAATCGATCACCGGGGCGAGAACGCCTGACGCTACGTGGGGCAGCAACTGGGTTGCGAACTCGCGGGTGATCGCGATCTTTTCCTCGAGTGGCCGCGCCCGCAGCGTCGTGCCGGTGACCGACGCCCGCTTCATCAGCAGGCTGCCGACGTCGAACGGAACCGGCCCGCCGGCCATCACGCCCACCTGGATGATGCGGCCGCCCAGGGCGAGCGCATCGACGTTGCGGGGAAGGTACGAACCGCCGATCACGTCGAGCACGACATCGACGCCGACGCCATCGGTGATGTCCTTCACCGCTTCCACATAGTCGTCGGTGTTGTAGTCGATCACGAGATCAGCGCCGAGCTTCCGACAGACCTCGTGCTTGCCCGCTGAGGCCGTGACGGCGATCCGGGCGCCAAGGGTCTTGGCGATCTGGATGGCGGCGGTGCCAACGCCGGAGGCACCGGCGTGCACGAGCGCCCAACGGCCGCTCGTCAAGCCACTCTGGCGCACCAGAGCGTCCCAGGCGGTGATAAACACCTCCGGAAAGGCGCCGGCGTCGGTGATCCCCAAGGCGGCAGGAACCTTCATCGCGAGCCGCTCGTGGATCGCAAGTTTCTCGGCGTAACAGCCACCGTTGTTAATGCCCATGACAAGATCACCGACGGCGTGCTCGACGACCCGCTCACCGACGGCAGTGATCCGACCGGCGAATTCGAGACCCGGGATCTCGTGGACCATCGGAGGCCCGGGGTACAGCCCCATCCGCTGGAGCAGGTCGGCGCGGTTGACAGCGGTGGAAACGACATCGACGAGCACCTCCTTTGGGCCTGGTTCGGGGTCGGGGACCTCCAGTATCTGGAGGACCTCGGGTCCGCCCTTCTGTTGGAGCACTACGGCTCGCATGTTGCCTCCTCAGTCGACGGGTGGCGTGGGGGGAAGCTGACGATCCCGCATCGCCTCGAACCGAGTGCCGATCTGCGCACGATGCGAGGGTTTGGTGGGAATCAAAAAGTCACCGGCCTCGATCGCCTCGAAGACGATGGGTGGCACCGCAGTCGGGTCGAGGCCAGCGTCGGTGAGTTGCTCAAGGATGTCGCGGACCCCGGAGGCGAGTTCGGACTCGGCAGCCATCACGTCGGGACGAACGAAATCGGTGCGGGCGATGCCAGTGCGGATCGCCGAGGGGGTGAGCACCGAGGCACCGATGCGAGCATTGACCGACCGCAGGTCGTGAGCGAGACACTCCGTAACCGACAGCGCCGCCGTCTTCGAGGCTGTGTAGGGACCGTTGAGCGGGGCGGCAACGAAGCCGGCGACCGATGCCGTATTTACGACGTGGCCGTCGTCGCCACCGTCGAGCATGCGGGGCACGAAGGACCGGATACCGTTGATGACGCCGAAGACGTTGACGCCGAACGCCCATCGCCATTCCTCGTCGGTGGCCTCCCACGCCCGGCCGGCCTGGAAGACGCCAGCGTTGTTGCACAGCAGGTGAACTGCGCCGAAACGTTCGAAGACGGCGGCGGCGAGCGCCTCGACCGCATCGGCGTCAGCGACGTCGGCTTCATGAGTCACGACAGCATCGTCGAAGCCGGTCAGCGCCGACGCTACGACATCGCTGGCGACCACCTGCATGCCGAGCGCAGCGGCGTGGTCGACCAGTGCCCGACCGATGCCACTCGCGGCGCCGGTGACGACCGCAACCTTCCCTGCGGGATCTCCCAGCGGCATCAGTCCTCCGGGAAGCGGTACTGCTGGGGATACGGGAAGAAGTCGGGCCGTTCGCCGCCCTGATGACGGTCCTTCATCTCCTGCCAGAACTCCACGGTGCAGATCTCGGGATGCACCTCGTCGAACACCTCGCCGACGACCCGGGGCGACCGCAGGTAGGTGCGGAACTCCTCGGGGAAGACATCGTTGGATTCGACCGGGAACCACGGCTGATCGAGCATCTCGTCCTCGTAGGACTGGCTAACCGGCATCTTGCGGAAGTTGACCTCCGACAAGAGCGCGAGTTCGTCGTAGTCGTAAAACACCACGACGCCATGACGACTCACGCCGAAGTTCTTCGGGAAGAGGTCGCCGGGGAAGATGTTGGCCGAGGCAAGATCCTTGATCGCGTTGCCGTAGTCGACCGCCGCTTCGCGAGCCCGGTCCGGCGCCATCTCCCGCAGATACAGGTCGAGCGGGTAGAGCCGCCGTTCAGTATAGACGTGATGAAGGATCACCTCGTCCTCGGTGACGGTCACGCTGCGCTGGCAATCAGCCTGGAGTTCCTCGATCAGATCCTCGTCGAATCGGTCGCGATCGAAGCTCAGGTTGGTGAACTCCTGAGCGTCCACGAGTCGACCAACCTTGTCGCGATCAAACACCAGCTTGTAGCGCCGCTGAACATCTTCGGGAGTCGTTCGCTTCGACGGGGGGAACCGGTCCTTGATCAGCTTGAACACGACGTCGAACGAGGGAAGGGTGAACACCGCCATCACCATGCCTCGTGCCCCGCGGGCCCGTTCGAAACGCGTGTTGCTGTGCTCCATATGGCGGTACAACGCCCGGAACAGGTTGGTCTTGCCGTGGGCGCTGTACCCGATTGAGGTGTAGAGCTCGGCCACGGGCTTCACCGGCAACAGGCTCTTGAGGAAGGCCACGACTGCCACCGGCCGCCGGCACAGCACGTGGAAATAGGAGCGTGTGTAACCGAACAGGCGGCTGGCTGAGAGCTCGGTGAGAAGCACAGCGTCGATGCGCACGCTACCGTCGGATGTCACGGCAACGGGCAAGATCACCGGATTGACCCGGTTGAGCCATCGCAGCCGCCCGACGAGGTAGGCGCCCTTGTTGCGATAGAAGACCGGTCGCAGGATGTCGATCGAGTCGATGTAGCCGTCCCAGATCTCGTCGAGTGCCGCCTGGATCTCGGTGGCGATGCGTTCGACGTCGCGCTCGATGTCACCGAACTGGCTGGCGAGTGGGCTGTGCTCGAGGATTTGCTGGATCGATTCGCTGAGCGATTCGTCGACGGGGAAATTGCGATATTCGCCACGGGTGCCATCGTCGGCGGGGAGTGCGGTGGGTCCGAGCCACAGGAACTCGAGCCCAATATCAAGGCCGACGACCTCGAACAGCCGGCGGGTCACCGAGTTGTAGAACGTCTCGGCGAGCTCGAAGTCCATGCGACCGCCGACGAGGGTGACATAGCGGCGCCGAGTATCGCTCCACTGTCGGCGGGCGGTCTCAGCGTCGTCGGACAAGATTAGCCGGGTGGCATCGACCGCACTCCAGACACCCTTCTTGTGCAACCCGAGACGTTCGGTGTTGTCGTCTTGATGTTCGTCCCACTCCCGGTTGAGGAAGCGATTCGCAGCTCGGTGGGTGACCTCCAGGTAGGCGTCGTGGTAGGCCACGAAGCTGTCGTGAAGTACGAGCGCGAGCCGCTCAACGGCTGGATCGGCGGTGGGAACAAGGGTCTCGATTTCGGTCATCGACCAGATCACCCTAGTAGGGCCAGACGACCAGGGGCCGCCCGAGGCACATCGTGCACCGGCGGCCACCTCCATGTCGGTGTCGCTTGCGCCCAGAACGCATACCGACCACGCTCGAACGGTGGCCGAACCCACCGACGCACTCCGGATGCTTGTCCGGCGCTACGCCGAGATCGTCGACACCCGCACGTTCGACGCGTTCGACGAGGTGTTCACCGACGAGGCCGAACTCGAGACCGGAAACGGGCGACGGGTCGGTCTCGACGAGATCCGCGCCGCAATGCAGGGCCTCCATCGCTACGAGGCCACCGATCACCGGGTTGGTGCGTCGACGTTCACCGTCGACGGCGAACGGGCCACCGGTACCGTCGAGTGCGAGGCGCACCATTGGTCGACGAACGGCAGCGGGCATCGCACCGACCGGGTGATGACGATCACCTACCACGACCGTTACGAGCAGACGCCTGCAGGCTGGCGGCTCACACACCGACGACTGGACATTCACCGCATCGACGAAGTCGACGCTGATGGACTCAGGACTCCGTGACGCCAGCCCGCTCGTGGTGACGGATCACCTCGGCGATCACAAACCGAAGGAAACTCTCACTGAAGCCAGGGTCAAGGTTGCCCTCTTCGGCGAGCCGCCGGAGCCGGGCGATCTGGACCTTTTCACGGTCGGGATCAGCAGGCGGGAGACCGGCCGCGGCCTTGTACTCGCCGACGGCCTTCGTGACCTTAAAACGCTCCGCGAGCAACAAGATCAGTGCCGCATCAATGTTGTCGATGCTTGATCGATAGGTCTCGAGCTGCTCGTCGGCCACGATCGGCACCGTAGCCGCTCGACACGGGGGCGAAAACCATCCCGACCAACCCAAGGGTCGGTCGGGATGGAGTGGGCCGTACAAGAGTCGAACTTGTGACCTCCTGCGTGTCGAGCAGGCGCTCTAACCAACTGAGCTAACGGCCCCTAGGGTCGAAAAGACTAGCAGCGTTCCGCCAGAACGCGCCCTGGAAACGGCGACGGGGGCTGCCAAATGGCAACCCCCGTGCTGACGAGCGCCGGGCGGGATTTGAACCCGCGACTGTACGGCTTTGCAGGCCGTTCCCTTGGGCCGCTCGGGCACCGGCGCCAGCGCAGGAAATGGTAGCGGGCCGGACCTGACGTGCGACCATGGTGTGGCGATCGACGACCCCACTCCAGCCCGTTCCCCTCTCGAACTGCTTGGCACATTGGCCAAGGCCGATGCCAAGATCAGCGAGCAGAGCCGACTCGTCGAGATCTACACGATGGAGGGCCTTCTCCCGATCTGGTGGTGGGGCGAGCCAGGCGCGAAGGATGTGGTGATCATGTGCGGCGGCGCCATGGGCGGTGTCACCGGACCAGGGCACGCCCTGTATGTCGAACTCGCGGCGTCGATGGCCGCCGAGGGTCGGGCCGCGATGGCGGTCGACTACCGCAAAGCAGGTGATCTGAGCCGGTCCCTCCTCGACACCTGCGCAGCAGTCGATCTTGCCATTCGTAACGGTGCCGAACGCTTCGTCGTGCTCGGCCACTCCTTTGGTGGCACAGTCGCAGTGCAAGCAGCAGGGACCTTTCCGCACCTGGTGACCGGGGTGATCACCTATGCGACGCAGTCGGGTGGATGCGAGAAGGCAACCCGCATGGGCGAAACACCGCTTCTACTCCTACATGGCAAGCACGACTCGATCCTTGGGCCGGAAAACTCGGTGATGGTGCAAGCCCTTGCCGGGCACAGCGACGTCCGCACCTTCCCCAACACCGACTATCTGACGAGCGAGGTGGCAGACAAGATCGCCGAGATCACCGGCGAATGGGTGCGGGAACGTTTCGACGAGCACGCAGGGCGCTAGCGGGCTGCTCCATCGCCGAGTTCGGTATCGAGCAGTTCCTGCAGACCGGCTTCGACCCGTCGCAGCCGGGCGGTGGTGTCGCGTAACCGGCCCAGTAATACCATGGCCTCCTCGCGTTTCAACGCGTCAGCTCCTGCTGGAAGCATCGCAAGAGAGCGTCGGAAGTGTTCGATTTCGTGGTCGCCGGTGAAGTCCATCGCCGCAACGTACACGAACACCTGTTCGCTTGACCAGATCGAAATCCAGTGCGTCATGCGCGACGATGCAGGCATGACGATCGAGATCTCCCTCACCGGCCGCACTGCCCTCGTCGTGGGCGGAGGTGGTGGCGGCATCGGTTCCTCGGTGTGTCACCGGCTCGCCGACGCCGGCGCCGACATCGTTGCCTTGAGTGCCGTGGCCGCAGATCTCAAGACCACCCAGGCCGAGGTCGAACAGCGGGGACAACAGTGCGCATCGGGTGTCGTCGACGTCCACGACCTCGAAACGCTCCGTTCGACGATCGAGAACCACACCGAGGTCGACCTCGTCGTCAACGTCGTCGGCGGGGTCACGGTGCCACACTGGCACCGACTGCACGACTACCCCATCGAGTCCTTCGACCATCTGCTCACCACCAACCTTCGATACGCCTTCACGAGTTGCCAGACGGTCGCTGCTCGACTGATCGCCGATGCTCGCCCCGGGGCAATGGTGAACATCTCCTCGATCGCCTCGAAAGGGCAGCCCCTCCTCGCCGGCTACGGCGCCGCCAAGGCGGGCCTCGATTCGCTCACTCGATCCATGGCGATGGAATGGGGCCGCCATGGCATCCGGGTCAACAATGTCGCTCCAGGCACCGTGAACACGCCTCGCTCCGGTCGACCGGTCGGCGATCCGGACGATCCGCTTGCGAAGAGCATCACCCTGGGTCGGCGGGGCACACCGACCGACATTGCGAACGCGTGCGTGTATCTGCTCTCGGATCTCGCCGGTTACATCACCGGTCAGACGCTCGACGTCGATGGCGGCCCGAGTCGCGGCGCGCTCGACGAGCACGACCTGCCAGTGTTCGTCACCAACCCGACGATCCGGGCCCGCTTCGAGTCCTGAGCAGTCGCCTTAGGCGACCCGGTACCGGCCGGGGTCGACCTCGACGGCCTCGCCTCGATCGAGCATCCGGGCCACGTGAAGTTCGGCAGTGCGTCGCTCGACCCGATCGACGATCGATATCTCGACATGAGGCCGGTACACGAAGCGGTGCTCGACCATTTCGTCGAGCGTGTGCGGCTCGGCGAGAAAGGCGAGCATGTTGTCGTGACGCCGGGCGATGACGGCATGGAAGGCGTCGAGGAGCTCGAGGAACGTCTCACGCCCCTCGATCACGCCCTTGTGATGGAAGGTCACATAGACCTCAGCCTCTTCGTCGCGCACCCGGATCAGGCTGTCATCGAACTGCTCGAGACTGCTGAAAACGTCGCCGTAGTAGGGCCCGAAGCCAGTGAGGTCGATGTCGGAGAGGAAGAACACACCCTCGGAGATCCGCAGCCCGCAGTGGCCTGCAGTGTGGCCGGGCAGATGCACAGCCTCAACCGACACGCCGCCGAGATCCCACACGGCCCCGTCGGCATAGCCCTCGGCATCGGGACGCGGCTCGTAGTGGAACTCCTCGAGGTACTGCTGTTCAAGATCGGGATGCTCCTCGGGCGTGGAGTCGGTGAGCGCCATCAACGCCTCGACGCTGCGAGTGACCGGAAGGTCGTCGTGATGGATGTGGATCCGAGCATCGGGGAACGCACAGTTCCCGGCGATGTGATCCTCATGGCCGTGACTGTTGATCACCGCATCGACCGGCGCCTCGACCCCGAGGTCAACCACCGTGATCGACGGATCGACAATCACCGTCTCTCCCGTCCCCTGGATCAGCAACGAATTACCCGACGGGTAGGCGCCGTTATCAGGGGTGCTGAGGACGGTGACGTGCTCGGTGAGTCGGCGGGCATGATCGCCCCAGTCTCTGAACATGCGGCGGACACTAGCGGCACCCACTACCTTCGACGCCATGGGCATCAGCCACATTGCACTCGCCGTCAAGGACCTCGAGGCCACCCATCGCTTTTACACCGACGTGATGGGCTTCGACCTGGTGAAGGTCGAGATCGCCGACATGCGCGGCGGCAAGGCTCGCCATGCCTTCTACTCGACCGGCTCGTCCGACGATCAGATGATCGCGTTCTGGGACCTTCGCAGCGTGCCCGGCTTCGGCGAGGGTTACAAAACCGACATCTCCCGTGATCTTGGACTCGATCCGTTCACGAATCATCTTGCGTTCCAGGCCGACAGCCTCGACGACCTCGGCGCCAAGCGCGACCGTCTGAAGGACGCCGGTCTGAACGTGGTCGAAATCGATCACGGCTGGATCCAGTCGATCTACGCCGAGGACCCCGATGGCAACGTCGTCGAATTTGCCATCGTCACCGAGGGCTTCACCGATGCTGACGCCGCCGAGGCCCTCGAATTACTCACGGCCGACGACCCACCGATGTCGCCGACTCCGACGATCACCTTCCACCCAGCCCCGGAGTAGACCGGAAACCCTCGCGCGCTCCTGGGCTCGACAGATGGCCTCGTCCTGCTACGCGAGTGTCTCGTTTTGCACCAGTGGTGTTGCCTGGAGGTCAGTCACGAACCGCTCGAGCATCTGGGCGAACAGCGCCACGTCCTCAGCACGCCAACCTGCAAGCGCTTGCGTCAGATGCCCTTCGCGAAGCGCGATGACCTTTTCGCGTGTGCGGCGACCAGCCTCTGTGAGATGGATGATCACTCCGGCGTGATGATGTGGGCTCGGGCTTCGCTCGATGAGCCCCTTGTTCTCGAGGCGACGTAGCTCGCGGCTCACCGCAGCGGCATCCATGTGTGTCGCTCGGCCGAGTTCGGATGCCTTCTGCCCGTCCTGGGCCGCCACGAGCAGTCGGAGCGACTGTTGCGTGAGTTCAACCCCCACTGCGTCAACAAGGGCGGCATGCGTTGTCTTTCCAGCCCTCAGTCGCTGGAATCGCTGCACCGCCGACCTAACCGCTGCGATGTCGGGAGCGCTCAGGCTGTTCTGTTTCATGGCGTCAGACCCCCAGCCTTCGCCTCTCCGGTTGACCCATTCAGAGCCGAATGCTTGACTCAGTCAAGCATAGGCATGGGCGACGGGAGATCGCACGACGCGGATACCGCGCCAGCGAGGGAGCAAGTGATGACCAAACGCCGAATCAACTACGCCGGCTCCGTTCATGACGAACGAGAGATCGAAGCGGTCGTGGACGTGCTGCGAGGCGGCCCCACCGCCCTTCGCATCGGCCGCAACGTCCGGAGCATGGAGGAGCGGGTCGCTGCTCTGCTCGGTAAGCGCCGAGGCGTGATGTGCAATTCGGGCAGCTCTGCGCTCTATCTCGCCATCGAGGTGCTCGACCTCGAGCCCGGCGACGAGATCATCACGGCGGCCGTCACATTCTCCACCGACCTCGCCCCTATGCTGCGGGCGCAGCTCGTCCCGGTCTTCGTCGACGTCACGCCCGACACCTTCCAGATCGATGTGGAGGCCATCAAGGAGATGATCGGCCCTCGCACCCGGGCGATCCTCACTCCCGACCTCATCGGTAATGCCCCTGACTGGGACCGGATACGCGAGATTGCCGACCGCCACGACCTCTGGGTGATCGAGGATTCCTGCGACGCCCTCGGCCTGACGCTTCGGGGCACTCCGACCGGAGCTCGCGCCGACATCAGCCTGACCAGCTTTGCGCTGTCTCACATCATCACTGCCGCTGGCACCGGTGGGATGGTGTGCTTCGACGACGACGACCTGGCCGACCGCGCCCTCACCCTTCGACGCTGGGGCCGACGTTCGGAAGTCCAACTCTTCGGCTCACGCAAGGGCGCTGGCGATCGATTCTTCAGCACGATCGATGGTGACCTCGAGTACGACAACCTCTTTATCTTCGATGAGCTCGGTTGGAACTTCGAGCCATCTGAACTCTCCGCTGCGTTCGGCCTAGTCCAACTCGAAAAACTCGCCGACAACCTCGCTCGTCGGCAGCGAAACTTCGAGCTCACCAGCAGCCACTTCGCTCGCCACGACGACCTCTTCACCCTCCCCCGGTTGACCGACGGGGTCGAGACCGGATGGCACATGTTCCCGATCATCATCGAACCTGGATCCGGGATCCGCCGCGCTGAACTTCAGCACTGGATGGAACGCCATGGCATCGACACCCGGATGGTCTGGACCGGCAACGCAGCCCGCCAGCCGGCCTTCCGCGATCAGCCCCATCGCTGCCCACCGGGCGGTCTCCCCAACGCCGACCGAGTGATGGAATGGGGGCTGATCCTGCCGAACAACCACTCGATGGATGACGATGACTGTCACTACATCGGCGAATGCCTCGATCAGTTCGTGGCTGCGCACGGCCTCGGCTGAATCCGCGAAAACCGACACGGTCCACGACAGCGAGCGCCCAAAACCACCGATCCCGCACGGAAAACGTGCGGGATCGAGTGAATCTGGAGCGGACGACCGGGTTCGAACCGGCGACCTCAACCTTGGCAAGGTTGCGCTCTACCAACTGAGCTACGTCCGCAGCGGCCCGCAATAGTATCCGCTCGCAGCAAGATCCCGCACCTGCGTGCACGAAAACCGACGGCGGTCACCCATCGGACAATCGAAGATCGATTCGAAGCGTCAAGATGCCGTCGGCGAGCTCTCCCTCAGCATCGCCGATCATGGCGTAATCCATGTAGTCGGTCTGGGCCTGTTTGACGAAGGCTGCACGTTCGTCGCCGCCGACCGGTGGGAGATTACGGCGCTTCACCGCCTCGGCTCGTTCATGGAACCGTTCCAGCAGCGCGTCGATGTCGAGAGAGTCGGACATGACCCCACCGTAACCGGCAAACGCACCCTGTCGACTCAGCCGGGCTCGGGCTCCGTGATGGAATCGGCTGCCCCGTCGAGGGTGTCGGCGGGCTGCTTGTCGCCGATCTCGCCAGGCAACACGAACATATCCTCAAGTGCGGCGGCCGCGGCGAGTTCGCGTTCGGACTGACGCCGGTCGGCCGCCCGTTGGCGCCGCGCCGGGTCCGTGTGCCAGACGTAGACGACGAGCAAGGCGCCCGTAACCCCGGCGATGCCCCACAGTTGATAGCGG
>CAJWHS010000046.1 GCA_913041415.1 uncultured Acidimicrobiaceae bacterium
AGAGGCCGTCGTCGATCAGCATGGGGGCGGTGTTCTTGATCGCCTCGAGTTCGGGCATCGCCATGTCGCAACTGACGACATGGGCGCCGCGGACAAGGGCCTCATAGGTGTGGCGACCGAAGCCGCAGCCGAGGTCGAGCAGGAGATCGCCGGCGCGAAGTTCGAACTTCTTGTAGTCGACCGTGAGCATCAGCCCGCTCCGTTGACCCGAGGGGCGTGCTCATCGAGCACGGCGCGGTACTGGTCGACGGTTTTGATGGCGGTGTTTCGCCATGACCACTGGCTCTTCACTCGCTCACGGCCGGCGGCACCGACCTTGGCCCGCAGTTCGGGGTTGTCGAGCGCTTCGCGGATGGTGGCGGCTAGGGCGTCGGAGTTGCCCGGCTCGGTCTGGAAGCAGGTCTCGCCGTGGGTACCGGTCACCTCGGGGAGTGCGCCGCCGGTGGTGGAGACGAGCGGGGCGCCGCACGACATGGCCTCGATGGCGGGCAGCGAGAAGCCTTCGTACAGCGATGGCACACAGGCCAGTTCGGCTTCGCTGTAGAGCTCGACGATGCGTTCGTCGGGGACGCCGCTGACGAAGTTCACGCAGTCGTCGAGACCGAGGGCGGTCATCGTTTGGCTGGCGTGGGAATCAGGGCGGCGCTTGCCGATGATCGTGAGTTCCATTTGGCGCTCGGTGCGAAGCTTGGCGACCGCCTCGAGCAGGAACTTCAGGCCCTTCATCGCGACGTCGGCTGATGCTGTGGTGACGATGTGGCCGGGGCGGCGCTCGACGCCGGGGACCGGCAGGAAGAGGTCGGGGTCGACGCCGACGGGGACGACGTGGATCTTATCGAGATCGACGCCCTTGTCGGCGGAGATGTCCTGTTTGGAGTTCTCTGACACCGAAAGGACCCGGGGCATGCGCTGTGCGACTCGGGTCTGCATCTTGGTGAAGGCGTACCAACGACGTTTTCCGAATTTTTCCCACGGGGTGCGGGCGTGTTCGAGTTCGAGCTTGCGGTCGACCGTGATCGGATGGTGGATCGTTTCGAGGATCGGCCACTGCTCCCGGTGGAGCTTGAGGATGCCCCACCCGAGCGTCTGGTTGTCCTGGATCAGGTCGAAGTCGTTGCGGCGGGTGCGCAGCTCACGCCAGACGCGCCAGCTGAACGCCATCGGTTCGGAGAAGGTGCCCGTCGCGAACGACAGGTGTTCGAGGGCGTCGGTCCAGTCCTTCCATTCCCACAGGCGGGGCTTGCGCATCGGGTGTGGGTCGGCCCAGATGTCGAGGCTCGGCAACGGGTGGAACGGGATGCGCTCGTCGATGATCGGGTAGGGAGGTCCGGCATAGACCTCGACATGGTGGCCGAGGTCGACGAGAGCTTTGGTGAGGTGGCGGCTGTAGACACCCTGGCCGCCGACGTGCGGCTTGCCTCGGTAGGTGAGGTACGCGATCCGGAGTGGTGCGTCGGGGTCGGGGGGCGTCCACGGCATAGGGCGTCAAGGCTACGGCTACTGCGGGGTAGGTTGCGACCTGTGAGAGGACTGGTGCAGCGGGTCAGCCGGGCAACGGTGACGGTCGAGGGCGTCTCCGGCGAGCGAGAGATCACCGGCGAGATCGGGGCCGGCATCCTCGTGTTCGTCGGTGTGACCCACGACGACAACGAGGCCCACGCTGCAAAGCTCGCCGACAAGATCTGGAACCTGCGGATCTTCGATGATGCTGACGGGGTGATGAACCGGTCTGCGGCCGATGAGGGGCACGAGGTTCTGGTGGTCAGCCAGTTCACGCTGTACGGCGACACCCGCAAGGGGCGGCGTCCCGGCTATAGCGAGGCGGCCCGCCCGGAGCAGGCCGAGCCGTTGGTCGAGACCGTGGTCGAGGCGTTACGCGCGGCCGGCGCGGTCGTCGCCACCGGCCGGTTCCGTGCCGATATGGCCGTTGAGCTCGTGAACGATGGTCCCATCACCTTGTGGATCGAGGTCTGACTCGCTGGCCTTCTGGAATCGGCGTCGGCCCTGGATCACGGCGAGCGTCGCGATTCCGTAGACGAGAATCGGCCAGGCCCCGAGCTGCACCGACAGGGTGCGGCCGGTGCGTAGTTCGACCGTGTCGTAGAGCACCTTCTGCTCGCTGACACCCGTGCGCTGCAGCACCTCGCCATCGGGGGCGATGACCCCGGAGAAGCCGGTGGGTGCCGCTTGAAGCACGAATCGGTCGGTTTCGACCGCTCGGAGGCGGCTCGAGGCGATCTGCTGGCTCTGGACGATCGTGAGCCAGTAGCTCGACCCGTTGGTCGGGTTGAGGAGGAGTTGGCCGCCGTTGCCGATTGCATCTCGGGCTCGGTGATCAAAGAAGACCTCCCACGAGATCGAGATGCCGAGCGTGCCGATGTCGGTCTCGAGGGTTGCGGGCCCGGTGCCCGAGCGAACGTCGCGGCCGGGGATCTCGTCGCTGAAGTTTTCGATGAAGGACCGCAGGGGAACGAACTCGCCGAACGGAACGAGTCGGACCTTGTCGTAGCGGCCGGTCACGGTGCCGTCGGGCGACTGGGCGATCGAGTAGTTGGCGTTGGCGAGTCCGTCGGCGGTGGGTTCGAACCAGCCGCTCACGACGACCGCGTCGAGATCGGCGGCGAGTCGGGTGAGTCGGTCGGTGGCCTCGGTGGTGCGGAGGAGCTCATCGCCACACTGCTCTGGGGTGGAGCGGCCATCGGCAGCGGGGTGCACAACGTCCTCGGGCCAGATGACGAGGTCGACCTCGCGGTCGATGGTCTCCGAGGCGGCCATGTGGCGTTCGAACACGGCACGAGTGGTACACACGTCGGCTCGGGTGTTCTGAGGTCCGCCACCTTGGACGACTGCCACGTCGACGGTATCGACCGTCTCGACGCGGTAGGAGCCGAGCATGCCGCCCACGACAAGGGCGATGACCATGCCGGCAGCGGTTACGGTGTCGCGTCGACGCTGAACGAGCTGCCCGATCGCAAGGCCGGCCCAGGCCACCGCAACGGTGAGGCCTGGCGAGCCGAACGTGCGAGCCGTGATCCAGAACGGTGTCGACACGCCGACCATGGCGTAGGTCGCGATCGGAGTGCCGCCGAAGGGGTAGTTCCAGCGGATGAGTTCGATCAGGACAAGCGCCGCAGTGAAGGCGAACGACCGGATGGTGAAACCGTCGGGCGGGGTCGCAATGCCGACGACGCCGGCGCCGAGCGAGAAGATTGCCACCGCAACCGGCCAGCCGGCGGCTGTGAGGTCGAACATCCAGAGGGTGGCGGGGAGTGTCCACGCCAGCCCGACGATGAACGAGATCGAGAAGCGCCGCCTGCGGTCCTCTTCGGCGATGAGTTCGAACCAGAGTGCGATGCCGACGAGGGTCAGCGGCCACCAGCCCCACGGCGGGAGGCCCGCGGCGATGAGCAGACCGGCGGGGATGGCGAGGAGGCGGGGGCGGGAGCTCACGGGATGCGGGGCGCGAGGAGTGCGCCGGTGGGCTCGTCGAGACTCGGATGTCGGTCCGCGGTGCGACGGTCGGTCGAATCAGGCACGGGCGTCAGGATCGCACACGCGGGTGCGATCCCCACCGACAACTGCGCTGTTGGGCGATCGGCGCCAGTCGGCGGGTCAGACCCGCTTTCCGCAGACGGGCCAGGGTTGGCGACCTCGCTCGCTCCACAGGGCGCGGGTCATGGCGTCTTGCCACCAGCGGTTGACGTCGACCGGATCCATGCCGACGAGCCAGGGGAAGTGCCGCTCGGCGACACCGTTCCAGGTCGGCTGGTCGAATTGGTAGGCGCCGCGGTACGTGCCGGACGGCGAGACGGCCTGGTAGTTGTCGGTCGACTCGCACATCCGTAACCGGAGGAGTTCGTCGTCGGTGAGGACGTCGCGGGTCGGCGTAGTGGTCTCGATGAAGAGCAGGATTTCCGCGTGGGTGCAGGCGGTGCCCACAGAGGTGAGCGCGAGCGCGAACGCAGCGAGACGAAGTCGGGTGCGCATGTCGAGTGCGGCCTCCTCGGGCGGTGCCCGTGTCTGGCGTCGATCGGGGTGTTCGTTCACACGACCGCTGGTCGTGGGCAGGGGAGCAGGCGAAACACCGACGCCGGTTCAGCGACGAGAACCTACCGGCCTTTTCGTCACACAACCGCAACATTGTGGCCGATTTCACAACATCGCCGTGCGCAGCTGTAGGAGTCCGCTGGCACCTGTTTCGAGTTCACGGACACGAAACACGCCCGACCTTGCGGCGAGACAGGCGTTTCGTACCTTTGGCCCATGGCACCCACGGCAACACCCCCCAACGCATGGGCGCTCCGCTCCGTGACGCAGCCCGACAACGTCGTCGAGCTGCGTCCGAGTGGCTCACTCGACGCAACCACTGCAGGCTTCCTGCACACCCGCCTCGAGGCCCTGATGCGTTCCGGTTACGACGAGATCATCGTGAACTGTCGGGATCTGCGACACATCGACGCTCACGGCGTTGCACCGATTCAGCACATTGCGGAGATCTTCGGCGAACTCGGCGGAAAGCTGACACTGCTGGGCCTTGATCTGCCAATCGATGAGCTCGGCGAAGGTGTCCTCCCGCTCGCAGCCTGAACTGCCGAGCAGGATCTATACCGCCGAGGTCCCAGCGACGGCGGCGCGGCCCTGACGAACGCATGCCGGAAGCCCGAGACCCCGCATCTGGGCACCGGCGACGACCAGGCCCTCAGCGACGAGGGCGAGTTCGGTGTCGATCTCGGCGCACCGGGCCATGTGGCCCGGCCGATACTGGGGTAGCGACTGCCGCCACGGCGTGATTCTCGTGACGGGCTCGGCGTGTAGGCCGACGGTCTGCTCGAGTTCGGCGCCGAGCTGGTCGAGTAGTTGTGCCGGGTCGAGGTCGAGCCAGCGACGATCATCGGTGCGCCCTGCGGAGACCCGCAGGATCGCATGGCGTCCGTCGTCGAAGTGATGCCATTTCGATGAGGCCCACGAGCACGCTGTCATCAACAACCCCTCTGAGCGAGGGACGAGGAAGCCCGAGCCGGCGAGGTTGTGCTGGAGGCCTGCCTTGTCGACGACATAGGTGACGAGCACGGCGTCGCCGTAGACGAGTTCGGCGAGGGTGGTGGCCGCCGTGGGGGCGAAGGGGGCGATCAGTCCGGCGGTGATCCACGCGGGTGTTGCGAGCACGACGCGATCGGCGGGAAACCGGGTGTCGTCTGTGACAACGGCCCACCCGGCACCGTCGCGCTCGATGGCGACCACGGTCTGGCCGAGCCGGACTCGCGAGCCCAATTGCTCCACGAGCGTGTCGATGATGCGACGGTTGCCGCCCTTGACGCCGTTGAAGACGGGACCGCCGGCGGCGGCCTGGCCGGCGGTGACCTGGACCCGGAGGCTGTGGCGTAGCGAGCCTCCGGCGCAGGCGGCCGCAAAGAGTTGGGGGGCACCCGCTTCGATCGAGAGGCCGTCGGCGTTCCCGGCGTTGATGCCGCCGAGCAGGGGGTCAACGAGGCGTTCGAACACTTCGTCACCGACCCGTGGGCGCATCACTTCGCCCACGGAGGCGTCGCGGGCGAGGGGCTCGTGTTCGATGTCGACTCGGGCTGCGAGGTCGGCCACCCCGGCTTCGCTGATCAGGCCGGTCGCCGCGACGGAGTCGGGCTCGAAGGGCACCCCGAGGACGGAGGGCGTGGGGATCGAACGGAGCGCACCATCGGCCCAGATGAACGCCTGGGCGCCGGTGGGGGCAACGAGATCATCGCCCAGGCCGAGTTCGTGACAGAGCTCGACGACTTCCGGCTGGCGGGCGAGAAACCCGTCGGCCGCCATGTCGACGGGGAACGGCAGTTCGGCACCGTCGACGAAGCCCGAGTCGATCTTGCCGCCTGCTCGTGTGGCGGCTTCGAGCACGACGGCATCGAGCCCTTGGCGGCGAGCCTCGTGGGCGGCGGCCAGGCCAGTGATGCCACCGCCGACGACCACCACGCGCTCGTTCACGAGCGAACGGTGCCTTCTTCGTGCACGACCTTCACGATCTCGGTGAGGACGTCGGGATCCATTGCCGGCATGACGCCGTGGCCGAGGTTGAAGACGTGGCCCGGGTGGCCGTCGTTGAGGCGAAGCACATCCCGAGCGGCCTCGCAGGCGAACTCGGCGCCGGCGAACACGACGGTGGGGTCGAGGTTGCCCTGCAGCGACGTTCCGTGGCCGACCCGCTCGCGCGCGGCGTCGAGCGGGACCCGCCAGTCGACACCGACGACGTCGGCGCCGACCGCACTGATTTGGGGCAGGAGCTCACCGGTGGTGACGCCGAAGTGGATCTTCGGCACGCCGGTGTCGGCGATGGCGTCCATCACTTTCTGGCTGTGCGGGAAGACGTAGCGCTGATATTGCGCCGGGCTCAGGGACCCGGCCCAGGAATCGAAGAGCTGAATCGCCGATGCGCCGTTGCCGATCTGGCTCTGCAGGGAGCTGATGGCGATGTCGGCGAGGCGGTCGCAGAGGGCGTGCCACAGTCGTTCGTTGGCGAACATCATCGCCTTGGTGTTTGCGTAGTCGCGCGACGGCCGGCCTTCGATGAGATACGAGGCGACGGTGAATGGCGCGCCGGCGAAGCCGATCAGCGGGCGATCAAGCTCGGCCACGAGCTGTCGAACCGTTTCGAGCACGTAGGGCGTGTCGGCCTCGGGATCCAGCGGCCGAAGACGGGCAAGGTCGTCCTCATGGCGGAACGGCCGCTCGACTTCGGGACCGACGCCCGGTGTGACGGTGAGCCCGAAACCGACGGCGTGAGCCGGCACGACGATGTCGGAGTAGAGGATCGCAGCATCGACGTCGTAGCGACGGATCGGCTGCAGCGTGATCTCGGTGGAGAGGTCGGGGTCGGCAATGGCGTCGAGGATCGTTCCGGTGCCGCGAATGGCGCGGTACTCGGGCAGCGAGCGGCCCGCCTGGCGCATGAACCAGACCGGCACCCGGTCGTGGGGCAGCCCGCGACAGGCCTGGATGAAGGGATGGTTGTCGTAGCGCCCCGCAGGGGCGGCAGATGATGCTGCGCCGCTCACGCGGCTGAGGTTATCGGTGGTCGGTGACCGAACCGGGAGGTGGGCGACCGGTACCGTTCGGTCAATGGCCGCCCGACTCGCCCGTGTCGCTGGACTCCTCGTGCTCGTCGTGTCGACGGCGGCGTGTGGCACCGTGTCGGTCGAGGTCACCAGCGAGTCCGATGTCGGCAAGGTCGGGGTGCAGTCCACCCTCGCACCGGATGATCCGCTGGTGACACAGACGGTGCCGGCCACGACGGCCTCGACCACCACGTCGACGACCAGCACCACGACGACCTCGACCACCACCACGACGACCGCACCGACAATCCCGCTTGAGTACCACGACACCGGGTACGCCGTCTTCGCACTCGCCAGTGACCTCGAGGTGCGGATGCCGGTCAGCCGCTACGAGACAGTGGGCTTCCATGAGTCGGGTCACGATGGAGCGTTCCAACTCGAGGTGGTCAATCTCGACGACTGGACGACCCTTGCATCGCGTGGCCGGGGGACGGGCTCTCGAACCGCTGCCGACATTGTCGCTCGTGTCGACGAGCCGGTGATGGCGCCGATCGACGGCACGGTGATCCGAGCCGGCAGCTACACGCTCTACTGCGATCACACCGACAACTTCGTGGTGATCGAGCCCTCCGGTCGCCCGGGTTGGGAGCTCAAGATCTTTCACTTCAGCGGGCTGCAGGTCGGGGTCGGCGACGAGGTGATCGCATCCGACACGATGATCGCGACCGGTGGTCGGATCCTGCCGTTCGTATCCCAGGTCGACGAGTTCACTGCCGAGCCCTCGAACCCTCACGTGCACATTGAGGTGATCGATACCTCGATTCCGGACCGCCCGTCGTCGGGCGGTGGCTGCTGATTCAGCTGGCCGGTTCGACGATCGATCGGAGGCCGGCGCCTTCGCTCGTGGCGAGGACGCGCTCGGCCGCCAGACGACCGGCAAGACAGGCGTCGGCTCGTTCGCCGGACGCAAGCAACTCGAGTTGGGTGTCGTCGGGCTCGATGACGATCGCAGGGGTACCGGTACTGCGAATCTCGGCACGTTCGTTGTCGAGCTTGTTCGAGAACCACGCACGCTCGGGATCCGAACGCCACGACCGGGCATCGGGGGTGGCGGTCTTGACCGACGAGATGATCACGAGGTCGAACCCGAGCGTGGCGACCAGATCGGCGTTGGTTGACGAGTGGAGTGCACCGTCGACGTATGAACGATCGCCGATGCGAACCGGTGTGTAGAAGGCGGGGATCGCAGCCGAGGCCTGGGTCGCCTGGCCGACCGTGCCAGCGACGTCGTCGCGGCCGAAGACGATGCGGCGACCATCGTTGGTCCGCACGGCCACGATCCAGGCAGGGCGCTTCGGCCAGCCGTCGGGGAGGAGTTCGTCGATGCGGGTTGCGATCGAGGCACCCGAGCGCTTGCCCTCGGGCAGCAGGCCGTAGGCGAAGCGGGCCGGGTCGATCTTCCACGGCGGAAGCATCGAGTTAAGGGTCATGCGAGGCGCTGACGGGAGCAGGCTGCGCTCGACATCGGGTTCGGTGTAGGGCGTAACGATCCGTTCGACGATGGCGGTGCCCTCGGCGCTGAGTTTACGGCCGAGGTGGCGGGCCTCGGCATCGATCGGGGAGAGTCCCGCTCGCAGTGCGGTGGCAGTGAACGAGCCGGCGGACGTACCGACCACCAGTTCGGCATCGCGGCTGTCAAAGCCGGTGTGCTCGGCGATCGCAGCGATAACGCCGCTGTGGAAGGGGTCACCCTTTGTGCCACCGGCACTGAAGACCATTGCGATCGAGACCATGGGCGAATGCTACCGATACGCCTCTCTTGACCGCTCCCTGGACGGTCGGATCGCGATGGCATACCGGTAGCATTAGAAGCCTCCTTGAAGGAGTTTTCGTGGCGGAACGTCACCCCGAACTCGATGCTGAGCAGGCCCATCTCGATTGGTCCTACGCCTGTCTCGACGAGGCGCGAGAGCGCGCGGCTCGGGTCACGCAGGGGTACAACCCGCAGCGGGGTGGTACGGAGCAACACCGCCACGAACGCGAGTCGATCGTCGAAGGTGCGGTCAACCGCTTGACCCAACTCACCCTCGGCGAGCGCTCCCTGGTCTTCGGTCGGATCGACCCTGCAGGTACCGGTGAGCGTTTCCACATCGGGCGTCTCGGGGTGTGGGATCGCAACCAGGATCCGGTCGTTGTCGACTGGCGGGCGCCGGTCGCCGAGCCCTTCTATCGGGCCACCGGCCGTCAGCCGATGGGCATTGAGCGGCGCCGTCATTTCGCCACCCGTGGCCGCACCCTCCTCGGTATCGATGACGAGGTCTTCGGTGAGCTCGCGTCGGCCGATGGCGAGCGCGAGATCAAGGGTCAGGGCGCGTTGATCGCCGCGATTGAGGCGTCTCGCACTGGGCGGCTTGGTGACATCGTCGCCACCATTCAGGGTGAACAGGACGAGATCATCCGGGCGCCGATGCCCGGCGTGTTGTTGGTTCAGGGTGGTCCCGGTACGGGCAAGACCGTCGTGGCGCTCCATCGCGCCGCTTACCTGCTCTACAGCCACCGGTTCCCCCTTGAGGGGCAGGGTGTGCTCGTCGTTGGCCCCAACCGATTGTTCCTCGCCTACATCGAGCAGGTGCTGCCGTCGCTTGGTGAAGCAGGGGTTGAGATCGCCGTGCTCGGTGATCTTCTTCGGCCGAGGGTTCGTGTCGACGGGCTCGCTGCCGAGGCTGTTGCTGCGGTCAAAGGTGATCTTCGCATGACCGATGTGCTGGCGCAGGCCGTGAGCGACCGGGAGCGGCCGTTGCGGGCCGATGTGGCCATCGGCTTTGGCATCTATCGTCTCAAGCTCACCGTCGCCGATTCTCGCGACATCATCCGCGATGCCCGTCGTCGATCGAAGGGCCATAATGCGGGCCGCAAGATTGTCGAGGAGCTGGTCTTCGCCAAGCTTGCAGCGAGTGCTCGCCGCCCGGTCGAGGCCTCTGCCGTGCGCGATCAGCTTCGATGGGAGCTGCCGGTTCGCGAACTGTTCGAGTGGATGTGGCCGGTGCTGACGCCGGCGCATCTGTTGCACGACCTATTCGGGTCCCGAGCGCTGCTTCGCTTCGCCAACCGCAAAGGTCATTTCACCGACGAGGAGATCCTTCGCCTCCATCGGCCTCGAGTCGGGCATGTCAGCGACGTGGTGTGGCACTTCAACGACGTGCCCCTGCTCGACGAGGCGCGCGCTTTGCTCGGGTATCGCCCGGGCAAGCGCGACGAGGACGCGCTGCGAACCTACGGCCACATCTGCATCGATGAGGCCCAGGACCTTGCGCCGATGGAGCTGCGCATGATCGGTCGCCGTTCGCTCAACGGGTCGATGACCGTCGTGGGCGACATCGCCCAGGCCACCGGCGCATGGGCCAACGACGGCTGGAACAATGTGCTCGCCCAACTTCCGCAGAAGCGCGATGTTCAGCGTCGGGAGCTTTCGATCGGTTACCGCATTCCGGGTCCGGCGATGTCACTTGCCAATCGGGTGCTGCCGCACGCAGCGCCGGGATTGCGGCCGCCTCAGCCCGTCCGTGACGACGGCGATCCGCCCAGAATCGTGCGATCCGAACCGCTCGACGACGCGCTCGTCGACACCGTGCTCGCCGAACTCGAGGCGGTCGACGAAGGCAATGTGGCGGTGATCGTGCCCGACTCGATGGCGGCCGATGTCCGAGCGGTCTTCGAGGCCCGAGAACTCCCGATTGGTGGAGCCAATCGTCACGGGCTCGATCAGCGCATCACGGTCGTGCCGGTGCAGCTCGTGAAGGGGCTCGAGGTCGACTCAGCGGTGGTGGTTGAGCCGGCGCGCATCATCGACGAGGAATCGCAGGGCATCCGGTCGCTCTACGTTGCCCTTACCCGAGCCACCAAACGGGTGGCTGTAGTGCACAGTCGCGAACTGCCCGCGATGCTGCAGGAATGACCTCACTCGACATCGATCCTGCGCGTCTGCTGGCGCCCGATGAAGCGCCGCGTCGTGCCGAGCACGCTCACGCGAACGATCTTGACCCGGCGGGCTTCGCGTCCTGCGTCGACAAAGGCCAGCGCGTTTGCGTTCCGCTCCAATGGTCAGGCCGGTTTAGAGGGCTGACGGATCAGGAGCGTCCCGAGGCTGTGGTAACCGCAGTCGAGCAAGACTGCTGCGTCCAAGCCGTCAGCCAGTGCCGCTCGACGAGACGCTAAGACGATCCGGGCTCGGTGCCCTGGTCGGCTCGCAGAGGACGATAGGGGTTGTCGAGCGGCGCTCAATTGTCGCGCCGGGCCGCCGTGCCGGGGCGAGACGGCAGCAGCGTGTAAGTGATCACTGAAATCCTCGTACTCAATGCCATAAGCGGCGCAATTGCGATGCTGCTCAACGAGTCGGATTATGTTGAATTCTTCTAGAATGACGGATCCCCCAGAGAAGGCAGCGCCTGATGTCTGACGAGATTTTCGAGACGGAAAAAATTATTCCCATACTCAACGAGATCATGAAGGCCGAGTTGGCCGGCGTGGTCCGCTACACCCACTACGCACTTGTAATCACTGGCCCTAACCGGCTGCCCCTTGTCGACTTCATGAAAACACAAGCGTCGGAGTCACTCCTCCACGCCCAGATGGTGGGCGAACTGCTAACTGGCCTCGGTGGCCATCCCGACCAAGGCATTGCCAGCATTGAGGAAAGCCACGACCACTCGCTCGAAACCGTGTTGCGCGAGTCGATCGCTCACGAGCGTCGTGCACTCGATCTTTACCGGCAGATGCTTGATATCGCTGAGGGGGATTCCGTGTACCTCGAAGAGTTTGCTCGAACCCAGATTGGTGAGGAAGAGCTTCACGTCCTCGAGCTCAACAAGCTCTTGCGTGACTACACGATCAGCTAATTGCGGGAACGCAAACCGGCGAACCGATCGCTGGGTCGACGATCACGACCGTAGGCAGCGTCGTCTTGCGTGGTGTCTCCCGAAGGCGGGGTTCGGCCGGCGTTGGCCGGGGTGGCGGTGTCAGACGTCGTTGGCCTGGTCGGCCACCCAATTGCGCTTGATTTTCCGCCACGCCTCGTCGGTGTAGGTGCGGCGCCAATACGGCGAGATGGATGCACTGTCCGCAGTGACGCCTCGCTGGGCAAGCAAGTGTTTACGCACGGCGCGCACCTCTGCGGCTTCGCCATGAACGAAGACGTCGAAACTTCCCGCAGGGAAGGTCATTGCTGAGACGGTATCTGGGAGGAGAGCCTCGATGTCGTCCGCGCCTTCCCGGTGCAGCCACGTGATCGAAACGTCGCCTCGACTTGGGAGGTCAATTTCACACCCGGCGTCGTCGACGACAGCGACAACCTGGGCTTGCCGCCCGGGCTCGATTGCCTCGAGCGACGCCCCAATTGCAGGCAGCGCGGATTCGTCTCCGACCATCAGGTGCCAATCAACTTCGTTCGAAGGTCTATACGAGCCGCTCGGGCCGGAGAATTGAAGCCGGTCCCCAGGCCTTGCCCGTTGTGCCCAACTACCGGCGAAACCGACATCGCCGTGAGTGACGAAGTCGATGGTCAGCTCGGAGGCATCAGCGTTCCAGCGTCGCACGGTGAAGCGGCGCGGCTTCGGTCGCAGCTTTGCGTCAATGCCATCGAGGTCGTCGTCGGTGAACGGCACTGGGACAGGCGAGTTTAAGGGAAGAAATCTGGCGTTGATGTAAGCATCGGTGGCGGGTGACGCCTCGAACGCATCGAGCTCACCACCCGACAGGACGACACGGACCATCGATGGGCTCAGGCGCTCGACTGAGCGAACTTCTGCGTACACGGAGGACTTCTCCTATCTCAGAGTCGCCGACCTTAAGGTCGGCGACTCGATTCCGTTAGTTGCAGAGTGGGATCTGTCAGCCTGCGGTCACGAGGATGCGAGAGGTAGCGAAGCCACCCACGCCGATCGCGTTGCCCTCGATCGCGACAGTGGCGGTGCCGTCGGGCGAAACGGCTGTGACCGTGCCCTTCGAGCCGGGGATGATCGACGACTGCTCAAGGAAATCGAGCATGCCCTCGGTGAACTCAAGCTCCTCAGGAATGCGCTGCACGATGAACTCCTTGCCCACACCGATCGTCTCGAGGGCGATTAGGTCGGGGGCTTCGTAGCTGCTACCGGGAATTGGGTTGCCGTGGGGGCACGTGGTCGGATCGTTGAGACGGGCAACCATGGCTTTCTCTACCGTGGGGGAAATGACGTGCTCCCACTTGCCGGCCTCTTGGTGGGCGTCGGCCCAGGAGAGTCCGAGTACGTCGGTCAAGAAACATTCGGCCAGACGATGCCGGCGAACGACCGTCTCGGCGAGGTGCATGCCCTTCTTGGTGAGCTTGATTTCGCGGCCCGCTTCGATCAGGCCCTCGCCCTCAAGGCGCTTCATCATCTCGCTCACTGCGGGACGACTCACTTCCATGCGCTCAGCGATGCGGGCCTGAATGACGTCAAGTTCGTCTTCGCCGAGTTCGTAAATTGTTTCGCAGTATTCCTCGAAAGCTGGATGCCACTCTGGCGACTCATACTCACTCATACTGCTGACCTTACTGTTGCGGGCGACGCTTCGCCGAGTCGGCTTGACACACCTATCGGGAGCTATTAGGCATACCTAACATAATCCCGGATCGTGCTGTCCAGACCCAACCACTCCATGCGACTCCCGGCTGGATCCGCCAGTGCTCCGCATGTGGACACCCAGACATCCACGCCGTTTATCCATCGCCCGCAATGCTCGACCGCCCGGGGTGGACCTGTGATGCCTGCGGCTGTGGTCAACACGCCGCGATTCACGTGCCCTTTGACGCAACAGAGTGCCCAGCCATCCGAGCGAGCGGATGCGTCGAATGATCGACGAACGCCTCGAACTCGCCACCGCCCTGGTCCACACGCTGCCAGGCGGCGCCCTCGTGGCCGTTAATGACACGGGGCGGACAATCACCGTCGGCCGTCACCCCAGCGCAGATTTCAACCCCTGTCGCTGGCGATCGGTCCTTGTCGATCACATCGAAGGTCGAGTGCAGACGCCGCTCGACGACTTCGTCACCGCTGCGCTCGAAGGCACCGGCATGTTCGCCGGTCAGTCCGATGCCGTTCCGGGGCAGGGTGTCGAGAAGGGCATCCAGAACCAGGTGATGGTCGCCTGGGTCGTCCACGAATTGGTTACCGCTATGACGAAGGCCGCCGACGGCAACTTCGACATCCAGTCCGGCGCAGTTCACAACTGGGACGAGGGTTGGGCCTTCTACCACGGCACCGCTTCGGGCTGCGCTCCGTATGCCACCGGGGACAAGCGGGCCGGCAACTTCGGCACGCTCGGGGCCGATGGTGAGACCGCTGTGGCCAACGAGAACATTCTTGCTGCCATGATCCAAGGCCGTGATGCGCTCGTCGAAGGCAACGTGCCAGCCGCTGGCATCGCAGCTGCGGAAGCGGTCAAAAACCTCGTGGTCATCTACAGCCAAGCCGCGATCCGTTACGCCTCTTTGATCGAAGGGGATCTGGCTGACGGAAACGAGGCGAAAGCTAAAGAGCACCAGGCCGAAGGCCTTGCCTTCTTCCGGGTGATTGAGGCAACCGTCGCCCCAGAAGGCGCCGACATCGAGGCGGTCAACGACATCTTCGACCTTGCTAACGAACCGGGTGCCAACGGCTACGGCGATGAGGTGCGAGCCGCACTGCAGCCAGCATGGGATGCTCTCGGCATCACCGCCGACGACATCGGCACCTTGCAGTAATCCTCCGGGCGGCGGGCCGGGCCCTGGGGCGAAAGCCCCGGGGCCTGAGCCCCTCAGCCGAGCCGATTGGCCAGCCAGCCGCTATCGAGGGTGTCGGGTATACCGATCACCACGATCTGGCTCTCGGCGACGGCACGATCGAGGCGCGTGAAACGCGAGCGGATGCCGACCCGTTGGAACTCAAACACCCCATCTTTGGTCACGACGATGCCCTTGGCCCGGACGGCGCCGGGCGGAAGATCGGCTGCCATCCGTCGCATCCGTTCCTCGTCGCATCGACCGCCGCTCCAGCTCCATGTCTCGAAGGGCACCCCGTGATCGTGGAGGTGCGCGGTTGGTTTGGCACGAGGTTCAAGGTCGATCAAGACGCGAGGATCGATCGATGCCTGGATCGCCTTGACGGTGGGCACGCCCGGTGCGTGCGTCTCGACGACAACGGCTGCTGCTGCTGTGTCGCCGAGGTCGGCCTTGTTCAAAATCACGAGGTCCGCTGCGGTCAACTGGCCCCGCACCGTCTCGCCGACGTAGTCGTCGACGACCTGGTTTGCGATCGTTTCGACGTCTGCCAGCACGACCACCAGGTCGAGTCGGTAGGGGCGCCGATGGCAGTACGCCGCGATGCCGGCGGGGTCGGCGACCCCGCTCGCCTCGATGACCACCCGTTCTGGTCTTGGGTCGAGGGCGGCAAGGTTGTCGAGCGCGGTGGCGAGGCCGTCGATCAGTGAGCAGCAGATGCACCCGTTTGGCAAGGTGATCGTTGCGTCATCCCCCCGGTCGAGGAGCTGTGCATCGATGTCGAGTGAGCCGAAGTCGTTGACCAGGACAGCGATGCGCTCATCTGCGAGTGCGAGCAGGTGGTTGAGCAGCGTGGTCTTGCCGGCGCCGAGATAGCCCCCGACGACCGTGACGGCGACGACCGATTCGCTCACGTCAACCGCTGCCTGCAGGGAAGTGCTGACCGCCGACCACGGTGCCCCAGACGCCGATGTCCTTAAGGGTCGTGGGGTCAACCTCGTAGGGGTCGTCTTCGAGCACTGCGAAGTCGGCGAGCTTCCCGGCCTGGATCGAACCGATCTCGTGATCGAGCTTGATCTGGCGGGCGGCACCGATTGTCGCGGCGCGCATCGCCGATTCGACCGAGATCCGTTCCTCAGGGCCGAGCACCTGGTTCGTTGCGGTGAGGCGGTTTACAGCACACCAGGCGACATGCAGATGCCCGAGTGGCGTGACCGGGGTGTCGGAGTGGAACGAGAATTCCACGCCGAACCGTTCGGCGGTTGCGCATGCGTCCATCCGCGCTGCCCGTTCGGGACCGATGGTGAACGCGGCGTGCTGGTCGCCCCAGTAGAAGATGTGGTTGCTGAAGATGTTGGCGTGCATCCCAAGTGCCGCCATTCGGGCGTACTGCGAAGGCGTGGTGAGCTGACAATGCTGGACGGTGTGGCGGTGATCCCATCGCGGGTAGCGCTCGAGTGCCTGTTCGACCGCCGAGATGAAGACCTCAGCAGCCTGATCGCCGTTGCAGTGGCAGTGGACGGTGAGGCCGGCCCGGTGGAAGATCTCGACGATGTCGGGTACCTGGTCGGGCGGCATCAGCCACATGCCGTTCTCGGCGTTCCCGGCAGGCGGGTTGAAGTAGTAGGGCCAGGTGAGTCGGGCGGTGAAGCCTTGGATCGAGCCGTCGATGATCAGCTTGATGATGCCGAAGCGGAGCTTGTCGTTGGGCGGGTTGTCGCGGAGCTGCACGACCCGCCGAGCGATGTCTTCCGGGGGAAGCGCTGTGGCAAAAACGGACCCGGCGACCATCACGCGAGTGGGATAGTCGGGGTGTGACGTGACCGCGCTCCAGTTGGCAACGCCCATTTCGTCGACACTGCTCGTGCCGAGGTCAGTCACCAGGGTGTGGCCGGCGTTGCGGGCCTCATAGGCGTAGTTCCATTTAGCGAGTTCGCTTGTGTAGCCCTCTCGCAGCATCCGTTGGCCGCTGGCGAGCGACATCGCCGCTGGCTCCTGGAGCTCGCCGTTGGGTTGGCCGTACTCGTCGAGTTGGATGCCTGGGGTCGGGTTGTCGGCGGTGATGTTGTCGTGGCGGATCACGGCTGAGTTGACCGTTGCGAGATGGCCCGACGCGTGAAGGATGAAGATCTGACGGCGCTCTGACACCGCATCGAGATGTCTCCCGACCAGGCGCTCGCCGGTGAGGTAGATCGGGTCGAGCCCCCAGCAGATCATGATCTGATCAGGATCGGTCATCGCGGCGTCGGCCTCTCGCAGCCGGGCGACTACCTCGTCGATGCTTTTGCAACCGGGCCATACTCGGCCGGTTGGATCGCGTCGATCGAAGAAGCCGACGTACACGTGCTCCCACGTGCCGCCGGACATCACATGGCTGTGGGCCTCGACGAATCCGGGGGTGAGCACATGGTCTCGGAAGGTGTCGTCGACGCGATGATCGCCCCAGCGAGCGAGTTCATCGATCGAACCGACGCCGAGGATGCGGTCGCCGCGAACGGCGACGGCTTCTGCGCTCGGGATTGCAGGAGTCATGGTGATCAACCGACGTACGGGATACAGGGTGATGTCAGACAACGTCATCTTTCTGGGCAAGGGCAGCGGTTGGACCTATTATCACGCAGCCAGACGAGGGTCCTAACGTATTCGTTGGGGAGTCTGACTGGCGGTGAACCCGGAGGGTCTCGCCGATCACTACACCTGAAGGGAGTGTTTCTGTGAGGAAACAACTGATTGCATTGCTGGCGCTCCTGCTCAGCTTTGCGCTGGTCGCTGCTGCCTGCGGCAGCGACGACGATGACGCAAGCGACGACAGCTCGTCGTCGGCGTCCACATCTTCGTCGGCCGACGAGCCAGCCGAAGACGATGACGAGCCGACGGCGGACATGTCGGAGTCCAACGAGGAGACCGAAGCGAACAGTGACGACGCCGACTCTGGCGCAGTGGACACCGGTCCGGTTGCCGGTGGCACCATGCTCATTCAGAGCACCCAGGTGCCTCGCCATCTGAACGGAACGGTCCAGTCGGGCTACGCAACGGCGGTGCCCGGCACGCAGCTCAACGCGTCGCCGCTGCTGATCGACGAGAATTTCGAGCCGCAGCCGTACTTGGCTGAAAGTTGGGAGATCTCCGATGACGGTCTGTCGGTTACGCTCAACCTCGTGGAGGGCGCAGTGTTCCACGACGGTGAACCCATCACCTCCGAAGACGTCGCCTTCTCGATCACGACGTCGCGCGACAACCACCCGTTCCGCACGATGTTCGCCCCCGTAACGAGCGTCGACACCCCAGACGACCTCACCGCCGTCATCAACCTGAGCGAGCCACACCCAGCGATCCTGCTCGCAATGTCGCCGGGCCTGCTCCCGATCATTCCCGAGCACGTTTACAACGACGGACAGGAAATCCGCGAACATCCCTGCAACGCTGGCGAGTGCTTCGTCGGTTCGGGTCCGTTCACCCTCGCTGAGTACGAGGCCGGTTCGATCATCCGTCTCGAGGCGTTCGAGGACTTCTTCATCCCGGAGCGTCCGTACCTTGACGAGATCATCATTGAGATCGTTCCCGACCCGGCCACGATCACCCTCGGTCTCGAGAACGGCACGACCGACCTTGCGCTGCCCAATGGCGCGGCCAACATCGTGCGCCTCCAGGGCGACGACGATGTGATCGTGACCGCCGAGGGCCATGCCGCCGTCGGTCAGGTCAACTGGCTGGAGTTCAACCTGGCCGACCCGTCGCTCAGCAACGTTGAGGTCCGGCGGGCGATCGCCGATGGTATCGACCGTGAGTTCCTGACCGACGTGCTCCAGCAGGGCACGACCATCGCCACCACGACTGGTATCCACCAGGGCAGCCCGTTCCACAACCCTGATACCGAACATTACGGCGCAGGGGTCGAGGCGGCGCAGCAGCGACTGGCCGACGCCGGCGTCGATGCGAGCAGCATCTCGTTCGCGGTTGACTACATCCCGCCAGCCCAGTTGGCCCAGGCCGAGTACGTCGTCCAAGTCCTTCAAGACATCGGCTTCGAGGCCGAGCTCAACATCTCGCCAGACTTCCCGACGTGGGCCACTCGCGTGGCAACCGGTGAGCACCAGATGACGCTCAACAATGTCTGGAACTGGGGCGACCCGGTGATCGGTGTGCACCGTTCGTACCTGAGCACCAACAACGTGGGTGCGATCTGGACGAACAACACCGGTTACAACAACCCTCAGGTGGATGCCTTGCTGGCCCAGGCCGGTTCGACGTTCGACGTCGCTGAGCGCATCGACCTCTACCACCAGATGCAGACGATCGTGAACGAGGACGTTCCGATGGTGTACCTCAGCAATGGTGTCTTCTGGCAGGCCTTCCAGCCCCGCGTCCAGAACCCGCCAATCGGTGTGTGGGGCCAGCTCGGCCCGATGCACGAAGTGTGGTTGGCCGAGTAGTCGGTTCGACTTCCTTCTGGAGTTGACATGAAACAGATCGCGGCCAGGATCGCCTGGAGTGTCGGGTTGATCCTGGCCGTGATCGTCATGTGCTTCAGCCTTGTCCATCTTGCGCCGGGCGATGCCGCCCTGGTCATTGCTGGCGACAGCGGGGCAGGCGACCCTGAGCTCATCAAGGAAATCCGGGAAGACCTCGGCCTCGACGATTCTTACCTGATCCAGCTCAGCCGCTACGTCGGCGATGTCGCCTCAGGCGACCTCGGCACCTCCTACAGATTCAATGAGCCGGTCACCTCACTGATTGGTGACCGCATCTGGCCAACGATCCTGCTCGTCACGACCGCCCTTTTGTTCGCGATCGTGATCGGCGTGCTCGTTGGCGTCTTCACCGCCCGCCGGCCGGAGAGCCCAGTGAGCCACGGGGTTACGGTCTTCTCGCTCGTCGGCTACTCGATGCCGGTCTTTTGGACCGGCTATCTGCTGATCATCGCGCTCGCGTCGAACGTTCGATGGTTCCCAGTCGCCGGTATGCGCGATGTCCGCTTTGAGGGCAACCGGCTCGAGGAATGGCTCGACATCGCCCACCACCTCGTACTCCCGGCACTCACGCTGGGACTCATCTACATCGCCCAGTACTCGCGATTGTCGCGCGCCTCAATGCTTGAGGTCCTCCAGTCGGACTATGTCCGTACCGCTCGGGCAAAGGGTCTCGCCGAGCGCAAGGTCGTATACAAGCACGCCCTGCGCAACGCCGTAATTCCGGTCATCACCATCGCCGGGCTGCAGTTCGGTGCCCTCTTGTCGGGCGCGCTCTTGGTCGAGACGGTCTTCAACTGGCCGGGGCTTGGCCGCCTCGCCGCCGACTCGGTGTTTCAGCGCGACGCCCCGGTACTGCTGGGCGTGCTGATCTGCTCGGCCGTGCTCGTCGTCGTGATCAACATCCTCACCGATGTGGTCTACCGAATGATCGACCCGCGGATCCGGGTCGGAGGGAGCTCCTGATGGCCGCTGCCAACCCCGAACTCGGTTCACCGGGCCGTCAGGCCCTCGGGATGTTCCTGCGCAACCGCGCTGCCGTCTTCGGGTTGGTGCTGTTGTCCGGCATCGTTTTGATGACACTGTTCGGCTCGTTCCTCTACGACCAGGACCCGACCCGAATTATCGCTCGGCCCCTTCAGGGCCCCGGCGAGGACGGGGCTCCTGCGTTCG
>CAJWHS010000047.1 GCA_913041415.1 uncultured Acidimicrobiaceae bacterium
GCCGTCGTCGACCACGACGATCTCGAGGTCACCCGCGTACACGTCAAGTTCGCTTCGTATGCGTGCGACGGTGTCGGCGATGCGCGTCTCCTCGCGATAGGCCGGAACGACCACGCTCACCCGCACTTCTCCCTCAGGCGCAGGGCGGCGCATCGGGCTGGACTGCTCACGGCGCACCACCCGGAAAAGCACGAGCCGGTGGGACAGGCCACGGATCACGGCCGAGGCCGCCACGGCGACGCACTTCGCCGGGAAGTCGGCAAGCGAGGACAAGCCGAGGAAGACGGCGAGGTCGACAACACCAGCGATAACAGCAACCGTGGCAAAGACCGGCAGCTGACGGATCCATCGATCGAGCTGATCTCCGCGCAGCGTGTAGCGAGCATGCAGGATGCGGCTGACGATCGCAGCGATCACGAGGGCAGCACCGCCGGCAGGCAGACGACCAAGACCGGCCGAGACCAGACCAACGGCAGCGCCGACATCGACAACGGTTGCGCCGATCCCGGCGAGAGCGAACCGGCGAGCATTTGGACGCTCAGCGTTCTCGCCGGCGACGAACCGCACCACCATCAGGTGCTCCCGTCGGGGTCCTTGATCGCGTTCGCCGCCACGGAGGCTGCGAACGCCCGGGCCGGTTCGACAACCGTCGAACGGTACCGAGAAAGCTCGACCAGCGAGGGCGCGTATCCGAACACGACCGCAAGCAGGCCGGCGGCACCCGGAAGCCACACGAGCAACGACACCAACGGCTCCTCGGTCGTGGGCTCGACAACCAGGTGCAGCACCAGGGTGACGCCAACGAGCGCAAGACCGGCCACGAACCCGACCACGGCCGCATGCGTGCGCTCGGCGGTCTCGCCGACGAGGCGATCGACCGACGCTGGAGAGACCCGGGCCCCCTGCACCTCGGCCAGGACGAGATCACGGCTCGGCAACAGATCGAGCGGCGATGAGCCGAGATCCCACAATCGGCCACCGGTCACGACGGGGATCCGACGCAGCGCGAACAGGCCGGCGATGCCGCCGATCGTGAGCACGAGGCTGATGAGTTCGATGCCTGAGCGTCCGTAGCTGAGCTCGACCGACGTATCGGTCGGGACGACGACCATGAGGTTCGGCGACACCCGATACGGCCCCTCGGCACCGACGGCCTCCCAGTTTGGGAAGTAACTCGTGCGAACGAGGACCGGCTTGCCGATCTCGTCGACCTCGAACGAGATCGAGAATTCGTCGGCGACGACATCGGAAACCGTCGCCGGAGTGATCGCCTCGGACGGGAGCACCGTCGGCAATCCGGCGGCGAGTGCCCGCATCTCAGCAACTCGTCCCGAGTCGTTCTCGACCGCCTGGGCGAGCGCCCCGATCGACTCTTCAATCACGGTCATCGAGGTGCTCGGCCACTCGTCGGGTCCGGACTCGGCGATGAGCGGAACGTTCTCGGCCTGCCACCACCCGACGGTAGGGATGAGCCATTCCTCTCCCCCGCGTTGCACCCCGTCGACAACAACCGGCATGCGGTCGAGGCCGACGACGAGATCCGACTCAGCGACGAGGAACACCGCCCACGGCCCGGCAATGGCCACCTCGGTGAGGCGTGGGTCGGCCTGGGCCTGCATCAACGCCTGATCGGTGAACGCCATGTAGTACCGCACACCTAGGTCCTGCAGATGACCGACGCCTTGGTTGATGCTCAGGTTGGAGTACGGCAAGTCACGCTGAGCCCGCGACGGTGAGGTCGACAATTCCGACTGGAGCAGGAAGTGATACGGGGTGGTGGCCGACGCTTCGAAGTACAGACCCTCCATCGAACCGATACAACCATCGGTCCAATGCGGCAACAGCATAGGAGCCATCGGCGTGCCGTACGAGCCGAGGCGTTCGCTCTGATACTCCCACAGGGCCCGACCACAGCCGAACTCCTGACCCACCTCGTGCATGGTCGCAACCATCAGCGAGTACTCGGGGTACGCCCCCGTGCGCTCGTAACCGTTAAAATTATGCGCAGCCCAGAGCGGCCCGAGGTGACGCTCAGTGGTCTGAAAAACACCCAGCCACGAGTAACGACCTTGATCGTCGACCGAACCACCCGGCAGGGCCCGCAAGGTGAGACCAAAGGCGATGAACACGACGAGGCTGGCGAGCGCAGCAGGGGCGAACACCGCAGCGAACGCATAGCGGCCTGACCCAAGCGACCGAGTTACGACGGCAAGCAAGCGGCCGATCTCGGCCACGGCGATACCGGCCATGAAATTGATCGACAGGTAGTAATACGGCAGCAGGCGCACGTTCCACAGCCGACCCTCGGGCAACAAAAGGAACAGGGTGGCGAACGCCATAGCAACCATCGTCATCGCCATGCCGAAGCGCACCCGGCGGACACCGCAGAGCACTGCGCCGATCACTGCGAGCACGATGAGCACCTGCAGCGGCGGGTCGTTGGCCAAAAACGTTTGGTCACCGAATGAACCGCTGCGGTCCCAGAGTGCCGCGACGTACCGGCGCTCCTTGCCCCAGCCCATGTCGTTGAGCAACGACCGGTTCCAGAAGAAGGGCAGAACCCAGAACGCCGAGAGCAGGCCGGCCAGTGGGCCCACGACAGCGAGCCAGGCGGTCGTGCGTACGCCCGGCCGGACCAGCCACAGCGCTAGCAGGCACACCATTGAGAAGAAGGCGGCGAAGAGATGGGTGAGTCCGGCAAGCGCGAGCAGAACGGCAGCAGCCCCGCTATGTCGGCCGGTCTCCATGCCCCGCGCTGCGACACCGAAAAACACGACGGCAAAGGTCAAGCCGAGCGAGTTGGCGAACTCGCCCGCCATCGTCGAGAGCAGGTTGCCGCCGTAGATGTTGAAGCTGCGGTCGAACAGGAACGGAATCGTGGCGACCGCCATCAGACCCGGCCCGGGGAACGTCAGGCCGCCGAGTTTGCCCATCGACCAGGCAGCGATTGGAAGAGTCACCATGCCGGCGACGACGATCAGCTTCATTGCCGCGCCGTATTCGACCGGCACGATCAACACGAAGCCGACGGCGGCGAAAGCGACAAGGACGGCGTCACCGGCCGGGGTGGTGCCGATGCGGTTGCGAACCAACACAACGATCGTGCCGAGCGCACCAACAGCGACGACGGGCACCCAGAACGGGCCGCCGAGGCCCACGTTGACCATCACGATCAACAGCGACGGGATCACCATGTAGAAGGTGAAGGCTGGGAACCCGGCGTACCAGTCCGGCGACCACCCGGTGAGACGAAACTCCGGCAACAAGACATCGCGCAGGTACGCAGGCGACCAGACATGGGCGCCCATATCGCCCCCGGTCGGCGTGGAGTTGTCGAACCAGAGGTCAGGCTGGACGTTCCAGGCGACGAAGACGGTCGACACTGCGACGAGCACGAAGGTGACCACCTGCTGCGGGCCGATCGAGCGGGCCCACACCGTCCACAGCCGCGCCTCAGGCTCGATGTCGATCGCGGCGAGCTCGTCGTGGGTTGGGACCGCGATGTCGGGCTCGAGTGGAGGTTGGTCCGTCATGGCGCCGACCATGGTGCCACCAAGCTGGCGTTTCTCCGCGCCGGTCGGACCAATCCCCCCGCGACTGCTCGCTGTGAGAACGACACGACCTAGAGGGATTGGCGGCGACCCCGGTCGACGAAAGGGCCGCTCACGCCCACAGCAGCAGCACGACCGTCGTGAGATTGAAGCCGACGTGAGCCCAGATCGCCGTGGCGAGCCGCCCAGTGCGATGGAAGGTCGCAACCGCAACGAGGCCGAACACGAACAAACCGGGGAACTGGAGCAGCTGGAAGTGCGACGCCGCGAAAATCAACGAGGACACAACCGCTGCAATGACCACGCCCGAACCGACATGGCCGCGCTCCATGTCACGGATGCCCCCGAAGAGCAGGCCGCGGTAGGCGATTTCTTCAGTGAGCGGCGCCATGACGACCGTGATCACCAGCAGGCCGAGGAGATCGAGTGGGCCGTCGACGGAGGCGACAAGGCTGCGGGCGGGACCAGAGACGTCCTGTTCACCGAAGAGCAGGAAGATCACCTCGTACAGCGGGATGAGGACGAACTGGGTGGCGATACCGAGTGCAAGACCCACCGGGATATCGATCGCCCTCATCCCCCAGCCGAGATCGCGTCGCCAACTGAGGCCGGCACGACGGGCGAGGAGCGGAGCACCAGCGAGGCAAAGCCACAGCGGTGCATTGACGACGGCCAACCAAGCAGCGGGCACACGGTGGTCGTCGAGCGGGGCGGCCTGCCCGACCTGGCGGACGGTGCGGCCGAGTTCGCTGCCGATACTCGCCGGTACCGATAGTTCCCAGCCGGCGGCGGACACGACAAGACCGGCGAGAACGCTGGCGGCAAGGACGCCACCGATGAAACCGACGATCGCCAGGACAACCCGTTGTGTCGGCGCCATGGCGCCTAGCTGGCGAACTTCAACGTCACCGCCGCCCGGCCCGAACGGCGGTCCCGAAGTTCCCAGCCCTTCGGCGGCTGGGTTCGATCGGCGTGACGCTGGCAGAGATCGTGATTGGCCGGGCTGTTGTCTAAATGAAGGTCATCAAGACACACCAGCCGCTGGGCGTAGTCGTACGAGAGCGTGGTGTCAGCGGGCTGACTACAGCCGGGACGGGCGCAACGACGACTCATGGCGCCGAACGTACCGCTCTCACACCTATGTGGCGCGGATCGAAGGAATAGCACCGCCCGTGCTGCCGTTGCACGCAGACACCCGTCTACCCTTGCACCATGGCGTCGAACCCTCCTCCCCCTCCTCCGCCTCCGCTTCCCGACCGCGACGAAGAGCGCGCGCCCAGCGGTCAGAACCCCGACGCCCAAGGACGCTCTCGCTATGCGGTCTGGATCGCCCTCGGGTCACTGATCGTGGTGCTCGCCGCCACGATGTTGATACCCGGCGATAACCGCGAAGCCGTCGACTACGCCGATTTCATCGGGCGCGTTGAGGAGGGCGCCGTGGTCGAAGCGGAGTACGACAACACCGACGGTGGTATCACCTTCACCGACACCTCAGGCACCGAGTTCTCCACCGTCGGGCCGCTTCCGCTCCCCGACGACGACAACGCCCTCATCCGCACCCGGACCGACAAATGGAAGTTCGTCACCCCGAGGCCCAACTTCTTCACCTCGCTGATCCCATTGCTGATCCCGGTCACCTTGCTCATCATCTTCTTCGTGTGGATGCAGCGTCGGGCCTCTGGCCAGATGGGCAACATCATGTCGATCGGTCGAAGCAAGGCCAAGACCTACTCCACCGAACGCCCCGGCACGATGTTCGACGACGTCGCCGGCTACGACGGCATAAAGCAGGAGATCACGGAGGTCGTCGACTTCTTGAAGCACCCCGAACGCTTCACGGAAATCGGTGCCCGCGTGCCCAAGGGCGTACTGCTCGTCGGCCCACCAGGCACCGGCAAGACCCTCCTCGCCAAAGCAGTCGCTGGCGAGGCCGAAGTGCCGTTCCTCTCGGTCACCGGTTCGGACTTCATGGAGATGTTCGTGGGCGTCGGCGCCAGCCGCGTGCGCGACCTGTTCGAATCGGCTCGCAAGATGGGGAAGGCGATCATCTTCATCGACGAGATCGACTCCATCGGCCGCAAGCGTGGCGCTGGTCTCGGCGGCGGACACGACGAGCGTGAGCAAACCCTCAACCAGATGCTCGCTGAGATGGACGGCTTCGAGGGCTCCGAGGGCATCGTGATGATGGCGGCCACCAACCGGCCCGACATCCTCGATCCCGCCCTGCTCCGAGCCGGGCGTTTCGATCGCCAGGTCGTCGTGCCGCTCCCCGAACTCGAAGATCGCATCAAGATCCTCGGGGTGCACCTGAAGGGCAAGCACACCGGCGACGATGTCGAGGTCAACGTGATCGCACGCGGTACCCCCGGGATGGCCGGCGCTGATCTGGCCAACCTGGTCAACGAAGCTGCGTTGTTTGCCGTGCGTCGTGGAAGCGACAAGATCGATGCGATCGACTTCGACTCGGCTCGCGACCGGGCCTTGCTCGGCATCGAGCGAGGCTCGATGGTGCGCAGCCGCGAAGAACTCGAGCGCACCGCCTACCACGAGGCCGGCCACGCCCTGTGCGCGGCGATCCTCCCGAAGAACGATCCCGTCCACAAGGTCACGATCATCCCGACCGGCATGGCGCTCGGCGTCACAATGACCCTGCCGACCCAGGATCGCCACTCGATGGATAAAGACGAGGCCGAGGCCCGCATGGTCATGGCTATGGGTGGCCGCGTCGCCGAGGCCCTGGTCTTCGATGAATATTCGTCCGGAGCCTCCAACGACCTCCAGCAGGCCACGGCAACGGCTCGCCGCATGGTGACCGAGTGGGGCATGAGCGAAGCGGTCGGCCCGATGTCGCTGTCCGATCAAGGGCCCGTGTTCCTCGGTGAGGACATGATGCAATCGAAGAACTTCTCAGGGGCAACGCAGAAGCTTGTCGATGACGAAGTACGCAGGATCCTCGTCAAGGCCGAGAGCGACTGCCGAGATCTTCTCGTCGAGTACCGACACGGCCTCGACCTCGTGGCCCGAGCACTACTCGAGCACGAGACGATCACCGGCGACGAGGTCGTACGACTGATCGACATCTCGCGTCAGCCGGGCGCCACCGACGCCGGCGACACCACGCCTGCGTCTGACGATGCAGCCGGCGAGCCGGCCGAGGTCGGCAGCGGCGACGGCGCCTGAGCATGTCCTCGGCCCTCCTCGTCATTGGCGGGGTTGCGATCGCTCTGCTCGTCGCCATTGTGCTTGGGCACAAGCCCGGAGCACCTGCCTCCAACACTCATCACGTCCCCAACCTGCTCGACCGCAATGACTTCGTGCGGCCGGAGGCACCCTGGCTTGTCGCGGTGTTCACCTCATCAACCTGTGACACCTGCGCCGGCGTGTGGGAGCGAGCCGAGCTGTTGACCAGCGATCAGGTCGCTACCCAGCGAATCGACTTCCAGACCGACAAGGAACTGCACGAGCGCTACAACATCGACGGCGTGCCGACCCTGGTCGTCGCTGACGCCGATGGCGCCGTGAAGCGATGCTTCCTGGGACCGGTCACCGCCACTGATCTGTGGGCCGCAGTGGCGGACGAGCGTGAACCCGGCTCCGTGCCACCCGGCTGCCACACCGGCGAACTCGACGATCAACCGAGCTGATCGAGCAGCACTGCGCCGTCGGCAATCACGCCAGCGAGCATCTGTCGTGACGTGAAACCGGCGCTCGAACGACCCACGACAACCGGCGACGTGGCCCGGACCCGGAGTATGTCACGAGCGTCGAAGTCGGGGGCGACCAGCGTCTGCCGGCGGCCGGCTGCGAGGTCGATCGAGCTCAGCAAGGTCTCCCCCTCCACACCAACACGCCAGATCTCCACGGTGGCGATGCTGTCAGGGAGCGGGTTGACCACGCTGAGCTCGGCCACGTTGCCGTCGGAGGCAACAATCCACTCCGAGGCAACAGCGTCGAGCGCACCCATCGCGGCGGTTCCCGTAACAAGATCACCACCCAGCTCGACGCGCCGCTCAACCGCGACAGCGACCGGTTGACCGGTTAGCGAGCGAGCAACGACCGAGAATTGCGAAAATGCGGCAAGCCGCGATTCAGCTGCGACGTCGACGACAACGGTGCGGCCGGCTCGAATCGTCAGCTCGATCGGATCGAGCGTGACACTGCCGTCCGTCACGATCTCCAGATCAACCTCAGCCGCCTCCTCGGAGGGATTGGTCACATGGATGCGATCGAAGAGCCCGAGCTCGGTCGCGACAACCGGGACGACGCTGAGAACTGCGCCGTCCTGAAGCAGCGGCGTGACGGCGAGGCCGCGAACCGAGGTGCCGTTTCGGACTTGGAGGCGATTGCCGACAAGCCGGCCAGAGGTCACCTCGACGCTCGTGTGGATACGTGCAGCGACCGTGACCTCGTCAGTGATATCGATCGCAACGATGCGACGGGCCGGTACCACAATCGCGCTGATGCTGTCGGGCCCGACGTCGGCGTCGAAGCGCACATTGGCGATTGCATCGTCCTGATACGGATTCATCAACAGCAACGTCATCGACTCGCCCTCAGCGAGCAGTCGGGTCGCACCATCGGCGGCGAACAGCACAGTGCCGGTGGTGGTTGCACACGGCGCCCGGTCGGTGCCGCTCAGACCATCGAAGGTCTGCTCGACCACGACGTCGGGATTGTCGCTCTCGACGATTGCTCCCAGCCAGGTTGCTTCGGGCGCTAGCTGGGGCAGGTTGACGGCAACGCGAGACGCAGCGGGAACGACGACCTCGGCTCGTTGCTCATCGGCCGTGTCGGCCTGCACCACCTGCACGTCGACCGTGGCATCGTCGAGGCCGGCGTTGACCACCTCAAGGCCGATGGTGGCGGCCCCGACGGCACCCGACCCACCTGCGCAGAACCACGTGCCGGTCCGCGAGTCGGAGGCGGTGACGATCACGGGCAACGGAAGCTCTTCGATCGTGCGTTCTCGCTGGTCAGCGATCACGCCGATGGTGACCAATCCACCGATGATGATGAGGCCGAGCGCACGAAGGGCGGGCATCATCGCCGACCTCCAATAAGGCGCCGGACGGCTAGGCCCACCGTGCCAAGCAGCGCCAGAAGTTGCACGATAACGACGAGCTGCTTCCATCGTGGCGTGGTGTACGCCAGCACGGCCTCGCCGCCGCGGGAGCTCGGAACGAACGTGGTCGCCCAGTCGAGCGAGCGGCGCTGCGCAGCCTCGACACCAGCGATCTCGAGACGCCACCCGCCGTTGGTGGTCTGCGCGACAAAGAGCTCGACACCGTCGGGGATCGTCCCCTCGAGGCGACTGCCGTCGCCGACGAGCACCCCGATCGTGCCCGTGATCGGGGCGACCTGCAGATCGAACAGCGAGGTACGGCCTTCGTCGAAGGTGCTGACCGCTGCAGCGCGCACAGGGGTCCACTCGGTGTTCTCGTAGATGCGAAGGGCGCTGTTGACGCCGGCGAGGCGTCGCAGGTCAAGTTGGGTGTCGAGAGTTTCGACGAGAGCGACGGGGAGCGGCCGGGCGTCGTCGATATCGCTGAACGGTGCCGGAGCAAGTCGCTCGACCGCCACCAGATAGCGGACACCGAGGCCACCGAGCAGGCGTCCAGCTCGCGATGTGTCGCCCTCGAGGATCGCGTCGAGCACGAGTTCGACCTGTTCGTAAGCACCCCGGTGGGCCGGAATCGTGCGCTCCGTGATGTCGGGAAGGCCGTCGATGGTGGCGACCCAGGCCATGTCGGCGACGAACGGCGAACCTTGGGCGGGCAGATGGTCAGGGTGGCCGATCCAGAGCACTCGGTAGGACCCATCAAGGGCTGGGTCGGCGAGCGGCAGGACGTTTTCGTAGCCGCCACGGCCGAGCCCCCAGCGACCGTCGGCAATACCACTGATCCCGGGGAGAGCGGCGATCACAGCCGCACCGATCACCACTGGCAACAAAACCTGACGCCAGCCAAAACCGTCGCGTCGCAGATCATACTCGATGGCGGAGACGCACAAGCCGCACAGAGCAGCGACAGCGACCGCTGCCGGTGCCACGAGTACACCCGGCTCCGGGACGCCGAATGGGAGCGCACCGTGAACTGCGGCCAAAGCGATGCCCCAGGCGACAAGAGCGACGAACCAGAGCCGGACGGCGAGCTCGAAGCGCCAGGCTCGGCCGACGAGCAAGGGCACCGTCATGGGTACGACGAACGCCCAGGTGAAGAGCGCTGCCGAATCAGGGCCGATCGCAAAGCGCAGCAGGTCGGTGAGCGGCTCGGTGGAGGCGTCGCCGGTTCGCCCGTCGGTAAACGGGTGCCATGGGAGCCCACTTCTCAGAAGTTCAATCGACACCGGCAGCGTGAGCAGCGCTCCGACGAGCGCAGCACCGACCAAGGCAGCGGCGAGCCGCACCACACCTGTCGGGTTGATCGCAACGAGCGCTCCGGCCATGAGACCCGCCGCCACGAGGACCGTGACGATGGCGACGACGGGGTCGAAGATGCCGGCCAGGCCAACGGCGACACCAGCCGCCACCGACGCAGAGACGAGACCTCGGGTTGGGCCGGCGGCCGACCGAAACGGGGCACAGGCCTGAGCCTCGAGGAGTGCACGCAACACCCACGGTGCGGTTGCGAAGACGCCGAGCGTGGTCCATGAAGCTCCGGCGATCGCAGCCCACGGCAACGGGAGTGCGGCATAAGCAACGAGCGTTGCGATCTGGGCCCGACGACTGCCAGTAACCGAAAGAATTCGCCAGGCACCGATCAGCCCGAAGAGCACCGGGCCAAGGACCCACAGCGTGCGGACCAACCCCAGAGAGCCACCAAGAACAGCGGCAAGGATCCCGAGGAGACCGAAGCCGGTGGGGGTCGAACCGACCGAACCGAGATCGCGGTCGCGCCAACTCGACCACCAGGTGTCGATCAGGTTGCCGCTCGATTCGGGAAACGCCACGAAGTCGCCGACGGCCGGCACGCCACCGCCGATGAGCGATCGGGAACCAAAGACGATCAGGCCGAGGACAAGCGCCCATGTGAGCACCGAGAACTGGGTGGTCCCCGTGCGCATCACCGTGATGAGTTCTTCCCCGAACGCTCGATCGCGACGACCGATCTGGCCGCGTACAAAGGCGTTGATTCGAACCGAGCCCGACTCCTGTCCGGCCCGAATCTCTCCGGGTGAGACCGTGATCTTGGGGCGGAGGCCCGCCCGTCGGCGGCGGACCTCCTCGAGCCGGGAGAGGTTCCACGTCCACGCTGATACGATGTCGCGAACCTGCCCGAAACGTGCGGTGAACGCAGCAACGATGATCTCGGCGAGCGAGAGCAACATCAGGAGCGGGAGGGTGCCGAGGAGCCGCACACGGCCCCCGGTGACCAGCACCGTTCGAAGTTGGTGGCGGGCGCGGGTGCGGCGAATGTCGTCGACACCGGTGCGACCGACGAGGTCGCTGCGGTGACGCACCCGAGCGTCTGGCACGACCAGCACACGAGCACCGGCGAGCTGGGCCCGCCAGCAGAAGTCGACATCCTCACCTCGTCGGGTGATGCCGGGGTCAAAGCCACCGATCGCCGCGAAAAGACCGGTGCGCACCAACACACACGCAGTCGGTACGGCGAAAACGTCGCGAACTCTGTCGTATTGCTCTTGGTCTCGCTCGGCGGGCTCGATCATTTCGGCAGCAGCGGCGAACTGGTCGACGACGAAACCGACGTGCTGCAGGACCTCCGGGTGCTCCCACTCGACGAGCTTGGGGCCTGCGGCGCCGGCGTTGGAGCGCAGCGCTTCGGTGACAAGCACGCTTACCGCATCGGAGGCCAAGGCGACGTCGTCGTGACAAACGAGCAAGAACGCCGACTCGACGTCGGTCTCGAGGACGGTGTTGGCCGCTGCCGCAAACCCGACCGTATCGGATGCGTCGATCAGGGTCGCGTCGGGCGCAACGGCCCGCACTCGCTCGGCGAGGCCGCCGTCGGCCGTTCCGTCGACGACGACGACGTCGAGGCGGGGGTAATCCTGGGTGACGATGCTGTCGAGCGCCTCCTCGAACCAGGCCCCGGGATCATGAGCCACCACCACGGCAGTGACCGATGGTGTTGCGGCGCGCTGCTCACTCGGCATGTCGGGGCGCACGTCGGAGACTGGGATGTCGGCCACGGTCTGCGGAGGCTACCGCTGGACTCCCCTGTCGACGTGGCACTCCCTACCTGCGCAGAGACCACCCCAAGGTCGGCGCCAGAGATGGTTGCTCACCCATGACCCCGAACCTAGAGTCCGCCTTGATGTCCTCCGCTCCCTGCCTCTTCGTGATCTAATCGTGCGGGCCCTCGTAACCGGTGCCGACGGCTTCGTCGGCACCCACCTCGTTGCGCGGCTTCTGGCCGAGGGTGACGATGTCGTGGAGAACGCCACGGACATCACCGACCGCGATGCGCTGATCGCTGCGTTCACCGAGACCAAACCCAACGTCGTGTACCACTTGGCCGCCCAGGCCGACGTCGGTGCCTCATGGTCCACCCCAGTCGAGACGCTGCGGGTCAACGTCGAGGGCACCCTCAACGTGCTCGACGCCGCGCGCCTCGCCGGTGCCAACCGCGTCGCCGTGGTCACCAGCGCCGACATCTATGGATCAGTCACCGAGGCCGAGCTTCCGCTCACCGAACAGCAACCGTTGCGGCCGGTCAGCCCCTACGCAGCATCAAAGGCCGCCGCCGACATGCTCTGTGTTCAGGCCGGCCTCGGACATGGTTTTGACGTGATCCGAATCCGAGCGTTCAACCACCTCGGTCCCGGCCAGAGCGACAATTTCGTGGCCTCGGCACTTGCATGCCGCGTAGCTCGTGCCGAGCGAAACAGCGAGACCACCGTCCGGGTCGGCAACCTCGAGGCTCGTAGAGACTTCACCGACGTTCGCGACGTCGTCCGGGCCTACCGGGCGCTGATAGTAGACGGCTGTCCCGGCGAGGCGTACAACGTGTGCTCGGGTATCGACCGGTCAGTTCGCGAACTCGCCGGTATCCTCCTACGCAATTCGTCGGCCGACATCACCCTTGAGACCGATCCGGAACTCATGCGTCCGGTCGATCTGAAGGTGCTGCGGGGCGACAACACCAAGATCAGCACCGACACGGGCTGGTCTCCCAGTATCTCGATCGAGCAGACGCTTGAGGATCTCCTCGAGTTCTGGCGCGGGGAGGACCTTTCGTGACCAAACGAGCTCTTATCACCGGTGTCACAGGCCAGGACGGCTCGTACCTGGCCGAGCTGCTCCTCGAGAAGGGCTACGAGGTTTTGGGCATGGTCCGACGGTCGAGCACCGTCAACTTCGAGCGGATTGCGCACCTCCAGGACAAGATCACCTTCGTTCCGGGCGATCTCCTAGACGAAATCTCCATGATCAACATCCTGCAGCAGCACCGTCCCCAGGAGGTCTACAACCTGGCCGCCCAGTCGTTCGTCCAGACGTCGTTCGGCCAGCCTGTCCTCACCGGCGAGACCACCGCCCTCGGCGTAACTCGCCTTCTCGACGCGATCCGTCTCGTCGACCCCGAGATCCGCTTCTATCAGGCGAGCTCGTCGGAGATGTTCGGCAAGGTCCACGAGGTCCCCCAGAAGGAGACCACACCGTTCCACCCCCGCTCGCCGTATGGGGTCGCCAAGGTTTACGGACACTGGATCACGCTCAATTATCGAGAGAGCTACGGCCTTCACGCAACCAGCGGCATCCTTTTCAATCATGAGAGTCCCCGCCGCGGTCTTGAGTTCGTCACCCGCAAGATCAGCCACACCGTCGCCCAGATCAAACTCGGTCTGGTTGACGAACTGCGGCTTGGCAACCTCGATGCGCAGCGTGACTGGGGCTTCGCCGGTGACTATGTCGAGGCGATGTGGTTGATGCTGCAGCGCGAGGTTCCCGAGGACTTCGTGATCTGCACTGGACAGACCCATTCCGTTCGCGAGTGCTGCGAGGTCGCCTTCGGTCACGCTGGCCTCAACTGGCAGGAACACGTCGTCGTCGACAAGACCTTCTTCCGGCCCGCAGAGGTCGATCTTCTCGTCGGTGACGCCACCAAGGCCGACAAGATGCTCGGCTGGAAGCCCGATACTTCTTTCGAAAGCCTCGTGACGATGATGGTTGACGCCGACATAGACCTTCTAACCGGGAAGCTCAGGGGCATCTCGTGAGCCATGTCGTCCTGGCTGGTGGAGTCGGGGCGGCCCGCTACCTCACCGGCGCCGTCGAGGCGTTCGACCCGGCAACGGTCACCGGCGTCGTCAACGTGGCCGACGATCTCGTGCTCCACGGGCTGCACGTCAGCCCCGATCTCGACACCTGCACCTACACCCTGGCGGGCGCCATCGATCCCGAGCGTGGCTGGGGACTCGTCGATGAGACATGGCAGGCGATGGCTGAGCTCGGACGCTACGGCGGCGCTAACTGGTTCAGTCTTGGCGACCGCGATCTCGGAACCCATCTCTACCGCACGGCGCGTCTGCACGACGGCGCCACCCTGACCGAGGTCACTGCCGAGATCACGGCGGCCTGGGGGCTCGCGTGTCGACTGTTGCCGGTCACCGACGACCGTATCGAGACCCGCGTCGGCCTCACCGACGATCGTGAGATTGGTTTTCAGGAGTACTTCGTCGGCATGCAGCACAGCATCGACATCACCGGTGTCCGCTTCGCCGGCGCCGAGCAAGCCCGTCTCTCCCCCACCGCTATTGAGGCGATCACCGGCGCAGAAGCGCTCGTCATCGCCCCGTCGAACCCGATCGTCTCGATCGGGCCGCTCCTCGCCGTGCCGGGACTCCAGGAGCTCATTGAGGCCCGTCGTGAACACAATGTTGCCGTCTCACCGATCATCGGGGGCGCCGCGCTCAAAGGGCCCGCCGACCGCATGCTGCGAGAGCTGGGCGAGGAGAGCTCGGTGGTGGGGATCGCCCGCCGTTACCGCAACCTTGCCGCCACGCTCGTGATCGACGAGGTCGATCGCGAGCTCGCCGCTGCGGTCGAGGACGCGGGTATGCGATCGATCGTCATGCCGACCATCATGAATCAACCGGGTGTCGCCGCTGCGCTCGCCCGAGCCTGCCACGACATTACGACGGGAGTCTGACCATGGCCGACCTCGAGATTCTCGCCATCCACGACATCGGCGAGGTCCGTCCTGGTGACGATCTCGCTGAGCTGATCGCCGCCGCCGATGACGCTCACCTTCAGGATGGCGACTGCCTCGTCATCACCCAGAAGGTCGTGTCGAAGGCCGAGGGCCGTCTCGTCGATATCGACCCGACCGATCCGCTGTCCCACAAGCCGTTGGTCGAGGCTGAGTCGGTTCGCATCCTGCGCCGGCGCGGCGAACTCATCATCTCCCAGACCGAACACGGCTTCGTCTGCGCCAACGCCGGCATCGATCTGTCGAATGTGGAGCGGGGTCAGGCTGCACTGCTGCCCCTCGACAGCGATCGATCAGCTCGCGGCATTCGCGATCGTCTGCGGGCCCGGCACGGCCACGACGTCGCCGTCATCATCAGCGACACCTTTGGTCGCCCCTGGCGCCGTGGTGTCACCGACGTCGCCATCGGCTGTGCCGGCATCCGGGCCGTCGCCGACCTGCGAGGAACCACCGATGCACTCGGGCGCGAACTCATGGTCACCGAGGTCGCCGTTGTCGACGAGATTGCAGCTGCCGCTGACCTCGTGATGGGCAAGGCTAAAGGTGTCGCCGTAGCGATCGTCCGTGGCCTCGAAGCCGAGTGGTTCGGGCGAGGTTCGGTCGTCGACGAGATCGTTCGCGATCCCGCCGACGATCTCTTCCGCTAGTTCAGCCACCGAACCCGTTCGGGTTCCTGCTCTGCCAGTTCCAGTGGTCGCGCATCATCGTGGCGAGATCGCGTGTGGACTCCCAACCGAGCACCTCTTTGGCGAAGGCCGGATCTGCGTAGATCTGCGCAATGTCGCCAGGGCGACGATCGACGATCTCGTACGATATCGGGGCGCCGACCGCGTCTGAAGCCGCCGAAACCACCTCGAGAACGGACGAGCCCACGCCGGTGCCGAGATTCACCGCAGTGCACGTGCCCTCCAGTGGGCCCTCGAGCGCGTCGAGCGCGGCGACGTGGCCCTCGGCGAGATCGACGACATGGATGTAGTCGCGCACGCCAGACCCGTCTGGGGTGTTGTAATCGCCGCCGAAGACACCAACCTTCTCCAGACGGCCGACCGCCACCTGCATGACGTACGGGACGAGATTGTTCGGGATCCCGTTCGGGTCTTCGCCGAGCGTGCCGCTCTCGTGGGCGCCGACTGGGTTGAAGTAGCGCAACAACACAACGTCGAGATCAGCGGCCGCGGCAACGTCTCGGAGGATCTGCTCCGACATGTACTTGGTCCAGCCATAGGGGCTCTCCGCACCGGTGGGTGCGTCCTCCGTGACCGGGATCGTGTCAGGCTGGCCATAGACCGTGCACGACGACGAAAAGACGAGCTTGCGCACACCGTGCTCGACCATGGCACCTGCAAGCCCGATCGTGCAGCCGAGATTGTTGCCGTAGTACTCGAGTGGGATTGTCACACTCTCCCCAACCGCTTTGTGCGCGGCGAAGTGGACGACTTCGTCGATGTCGTGGGTCTCGAAGATTTGGTCGAGGAGCGATCGATCCCGCAGGTCACCCTCGTGAAAGGCCATGTCGGAGGTCGTGAGCGCGTGGATCGCATCGATGGCTGCCAGGGAGCTGTTGTCCAAATTGTCGATCAGCACGACCTCACGGCCAGCCTCATGGAGCGCGACCGCTGTATGTGACCCGATGTAACCCGCACCGCCGGTAACGAGGACCGCCATCAGTCGACCTCCGGAATCCTCGCGCCGTCGAGGAGCGCACCGGCGATGGCGACGGCACCGTCGCCAAGCATGCTGAGGCCGGTGAGCCTGGCGCCCGTCTCGACCACGGCACCGCGCCCGACAATCGAACCGTCGACCACAGCGTTCGCGGCGACAGAGGCACCGGCGGAGATGATCGAGTCACGAACGACCGCACCAGAACCGACCCTGGCACCGGCCATCACGACCGAGTGAACCACGTGGGCGTTGTCAACGACCGATGCGCTGTCGGCGATGCCCTGACGGGCGGTGCCGCGCACACCGTCGATCAGATCGAGTTGGATGTCGATGTAGGTCTGCGGCGTGCCAGCGTCGACCCAGTAGGCACTGCTCTGCACGGCCCACAGGCCCCCATCGGCAACGATCGCCGGGAAGGTCTCGCGCTCGATGCTGACCTTGCGGCCCGTCTCGATGCGCTGCAGCACGGAGGGCTCGAGCACATAGGTTCCGGCGTTGATCCAGTTGGTCGGCGCCTTGTTAGGCGCTGGCTTCTCCACGAACCCGAGGACCTTGCCATCGAGATCGGTCGGCACCACGCCGTACCGACTTGGATCGTCGACTGGGGTCAACGCGATCGTGCCCTCGGCCCCGACCTCATGATGACGGTTCCAGACCTCGGTGACATCGAGATCGGTGAACACGTCGCCGTTGAAGACGATGAACGTCTCGTCGATGCCTGCCCACTCAGCGGCGAAACGCACGGCACCGGCAGTGCCAAGCGGCTCCGGTTCGACTGCGTACGTCAGCGGTACACCGGCGCACTCGCCATCAGGATACGCCTCTCGGAAGACGTCTTCTTTGTAGCCAAGCGACAACACGACCTCATCGACCCCATGGGCGCCGAGCCCACCGATGACATGCTCAAGCATCGTCGTATCGATCACCGGCAGCATCTGCTTCGGCGTGGTGAGGGTGAGCGGACGGAGACGGGTACCGAATCCGCCGACGAGCACGACCGCCTTCACGGGACACCTCCTGAGAGCACCGGGCGCCGTGGACTACCCGTTGATGAGGTTGCCGTCTTCGTCGACGAGATCGAGCGGAACCGGCTGGCTGTCGAACGGTGCATTCGTCGTCGCGGCGAGCGCGGCGAGTGAGGCCTGGGTTGGTGGAGGCGGAGCCTCACCGGCAGGTACCTTGGCGATCACGAAGGCTTCGCGGTTTTGCAAGAAGGGGATCGAACCAAAGTCATCATCGAACACGGAGATCAACTCGACCTCAGGATCGACGGCGTAGCGGGCCACCTTGATGACGGCGGCCTGATCGCCACAACCATCGGCAGCAGAGATCGTGCCCGCCTCGCGGGTCGTGATCGCCTCCGGGGTGACGGTGGCGAACATCGCCTCGAGCAGGACGCTCATCTGCGCATCGTCACCCGTGGCGCTTGAGTTGAACGGGTGGATGTGGATCACGCTGTCCTTGTGGCTGTGGATGCCGTCGGGGTCGGCAGCGCTCTGCCAGGACGGGACCTCCTCACCACAGTCGTAGATCGAGTAGGCGGAGTGCCAGTGATCACCGATGCGCGGCGGCGCAGCGGGCTCCCGGTTGGCGCGGGCCACGACGACCAGGCCGATGCCGAGGATGATCACGGCGAGGACGGCCAGCGGGAACCCGAGCTCGCGGCGCTCAGACGCACCACGAGATGACGCGGCGGCCTTGGCGGCACGCTGGACCTTCTTGGACGAGCTTGCTTTACCCACGAGGAGCAACGTTAGCGGGCGGTCCAGGGCTTCAGTCGATCAGCTCGGTGAACAGTTCGCCATAGGCGGTCGCCACTCCGGCCGGCGACACCCATGCCTCGACGAACCGACGACCCCGCGCTCCCATGGCGACCCGGTCCGGATCGTCGATGAAGGCGGCGAGGCCCTCTGCGAAGGCATCGAGATCCTCGGGTTCGACCGAGCGGCCGCATCTGTGCTCGGCCAGAACCCGGGACACCTCGGTGTCCGGGTCGATCGAGGCGAACACTGGTCGACCAGCGGCCATGATCGAGTACAGCTTCGACGGCACCGACGAGCGAGCGAGGCCTCGCTTGAGCGCGATGAGATGAACGTCGCCGCTCGCTAAGACCTCGGCGAGACGTTCAGCAGGTTGGAACTCTTTGAACACGACGTTGGGCAACCCGGCAGCGAGCGCTTCAAGGCGGGGCCGTTCCGAGCCTCCGCCGTTGATCACGAACAGCACGTCGTCGCGTACCCCGTGCCAGCGGCGGGCGGTCTCGATCGCCAAGTCGAGCGGCTGGGAGTACCCGATGTTGCCGGCGTACATGACCACTGTGCGATCGCCTGCGCCGATCTCTTCCCGGTACGCCGTGGCTCGATCGCCAACCGTGAAACGCTCGACATCGACGAAGTTCGGGATCACCCGAACGGTCGAAGCTGATCCGATCTTCTCGACGACATTCTCCTGCAGATCACTCGACAAGACCGTCACCGCATCAGCCCGGCGGTACACGAACCGCTCCAGCCATCGGAGGATCGAGATCAGCCGACGGTTGGTGATCGCCCCGACCTCGACCGCCACGTCCGGAAAGATGTCCTGCACGTTGAATACAAAGGCGGCGCGGCGCAGGCGAGCGACAACCCAACCCGGCAACCCCAGGGTGAGCGGTGGCGACATGACCAGCACGACATCAGGGCGCCGCCGTCGGAACAACGCCAGCATTCCGGCCAAACCGGTGAACCCGGCAAATGCCAGTGCACGCGCCGAGATCTTGGTCTTGTCGGTCGGGAACGGGTGCACTCGGGTGATCGAGCCCCAGGCAGTGCGCTCGGTTCGCCACAAGCGCATTCGCCACGCGGGCTCGACCTCGTGATGCTGGTACCAGGGCAGCGACGTGACCAGATCAAGCTGATGACCCTGCGCGGCAAGCTGACGGACGATCTCGCTCATCACCGTGCCGGTCGGCGCAGTGTCGGGCTCGAAGTGTGGGCACAGCACGAGGACGCGCATCGGCGGAGTGTGGATCACCGGGCGGCGTCGCGCCAGGCTTCGACGAGGGTCGCTGCTGCGACGGGTGCGGCCCACCGTTCTGCTCGGACTGCGCCGGCCGCTGCCATCTCGGCGCGGTGCTCGGGGCGGCCCAGCAGCTCGACGATAGTGGACGCCCACGCCTCGACGTCGTCGACGTCGACGAGCAGCCCGGCGTCTCCGACGACCTCGGGCAGACAGGTCGAGTCGGCAGCGACGACTGGCGTTCCCCCATGCATTGCCTCGAGCACCGGCAGACCAAAGCCCTCGTAGCGGGACGGGAACGCCACGAGGTCGGCGTCGGCGAGCAGGCCCATGAGCTCACGTTCCTCGATCCTTCCGAGATGTCGGATGAACGACCCTTCCGGATCGGCCTCAGCGATACGGGTGGCAACGTCGTTGGCGGCGAACCCGGCCCCGCCGGTGAGAACGAGCACGACATCGGGAACCGCGCGGCGCACCCGCACCATCGCATCGATCAGGGTGGCGTGGTTCTTGTGGGGATGCGTGACCGACGGGAACAGCACAACCGGCCGGTCACCGAAGTCGTATGCGTCACGCTCGCTCGGCACGGGGCGCCGACCTAATGCCGGACCCACCACTCGAAGACGCTCCGGATGCACCCCAAGCCGCTCGCTGACCCGATCGGCGACCCACTGGGTCGGGGTCAGGATGAGGTCGCACCTTTCCGTGGTGCGCGGGAGCGATCGAGCGAGAAAGGCTCGCTTTGCCGCCGAGAAATTCTCCGCCAGATCAAGCGGTTGGATGTCATGGACCGTCACGACTGCGGGTCGGGTGTGACGGGCTGGCAGGCGCCCCCCGAAGTGATGGGTGAGATCGGCAGTCGCCGTATGGCGGGGCAACAGCATCGACTC
>CAJWHS010000048.1 GCA_913041415.1 uncultured Acidimicrobiaceae bacterium
TTGATCGCTGCGTGCCCCAGCGCAGCACCGATACCGGCGGATGCGCCAACGATCAGGACCCGTCTTCCGGTCAGCGCGTTGTCCATGTGGTCACCCCTCCGCTCGTCGTTCGGTCGTGTTGGCTCATCGTTGCACCTGCCCGGTGGCTCGTTCCACCGTCAGCCCTTTTCTTGAAGTTCGCGTTTGAGGACCTTGCCGGCGGGGTTACGCGGCAGTGCGTCGACGATGTCGACCCGTTCGGGTACAGCCTGCGTGCGCAGGCCTGCAGCCTGCAGGAACGCGCTGACGGATCCAAGGTTGGGTGACGCCCCGTCGCTTGCGACGATCGCAGCGATAACTCGTTCGCCGGTGCGTTCATCGGGAATCCCGAAAACAGCGGCATCAGCGACCTCGCCCGAGCTGAACAGGAGGTCCTCGACCTCTCTCGCAGAGATGTTCTCGCCGTTGCGGATGATGATGTCCTTGAGTCGGCCGGTGATGGTGACGTAGCCGTCGTCGTCTATGATGCCGAGGTCTCCCGTTCGGAAGTAACCGTCGGCATCGAACGCGTCGGCGTCGAGCGCAGGGTCGACATAGCCGAGCATCACCTGAGGACCCTTGGCCCGCAGCTCACCCTCGACGCCGGCTGGGCATCGGGCGCCGTCGTCGGCGACGGCGATCAGGTCGACGCCGGGGAGTGCCCGTCCCTCGGAGTTCGCCATCTTTTCGTCGGGGTCGCCGACGGCACCGTTGGTTAGCACCGGTGCCTCGGTGAGACCCCATCCAGAACACACGCCAACGCCGCCGAGTTCGTCGACGACTCGGCGGTGGAGCGCAGGTGGGATCGGAGCGCCGCCGCCGGGGCATACCTTCAGCGATGGGAAGAGTGGTCCAGCCCCCTCCGCTGTTCGGCGATCTTGGGCAGCGAGATACATCAGGTAAAAGGGCGTGCCGGTCCCTGCGTGCGTGCAGTCGTGCTCCGACAGGAAGTCGATCGTGGCGATCGGGTCAACCGTCTCATCGAGCAGATGCGTGCAGCCCGTTTGCAGCGCCATGAAGAGCAGTCCGATGCCCCCGATGTGGGGGAACGGGAACGTGAGGGAGTAGCGGTCGCCCGTCTGCACGTCCAGTCGCTGCCCCATGGCGAACGGGAAGGCGCCGACGGTCGCGTCGGTGTGTCGGGCGCCTTTCGGATCTGCGGTGGTGCCGGAGGGGTAGGTCAGCCATCGAACATCGTCATCGGCAGGAGCTACCACCTGGGGCAGCGTTGTGGGATCACCGGCCGGGAACGAGCCGGGGCTGACCATTAAGGTGCGGAGGTCGGGGTCATCTTGTTGGATTCGCTCGGCCATCGCTGCGAAGTCGTAGCCGCCGAATTCGCCCGGCGTGATCAGGAGTGAGGTTTCGGCCTGGCGGCAACAAAAGCCGACTTCGCGGTCGCGATAGATCATGATGATCGGGTTCTGGACGGCACCGAGGCGGGCGAGCGCACCAGCCAACACAACTGTGTCGACCCAGGTTGGGAGGATCCAGGACACGATGTCGCCGGGCCCGACGCCGACATCGCGAAGGCCTGCGGCCATCTGGGCGACACGGTCGCGATACTCGCCGTAGGTGCACTGGTCGCCCTGCCGGGCGAGAAGCATCGTCTGGTCGGGCCAGCGGCCTGCTGCGTGGTCGACAAGCTCGACGAGCGTCGAGGGGGGCAGGGTGGTCACGCATCCTCCGATTCGGTGAGCGCACCGTTGGCGCGCAAGCTGGACACGACAAGTTCGGCCTGGTCTCGCAGCATCGTTGCGTAGTGCTCGACTGCGTCCTCAATCCGTCCGTCTTCGAGCGCCGTGGCGACGAGCGGTAGCCGTCGGCGGGCGACCGCTCCCGCTCCTAGCACCTCGTCGAAGAAGTTGCCGGGAACCAATCCGACCAGGCCCCGGGCCACCGCGTCGAAGCGAGGGGAGCCGCCGAGGAGGTGGAGGTGTTGGCGGGCAGTGATGACCGATTCGAACAGCTCGCCGTTCGAGGTAGCGCTTTCCGCTGCGCGGAACTCGATGATGAGCTGGTCGAGTTCGGCGCCGCGCTCGACGGCTTTGGCGATGGCAAACCCGTCAACGCGCGCGTAGAGCTCGTATATGTCGGCGACGGCCTCGGCGGTCACCGACTCGACGAACGCTCCTCGGTGGGGTGCCATCGAGATCACCCCGGCATAGGCGAGGGCGATGAGTGCCTCGCGAACGGGGATGCGGCTGACGCCGAACCGGGCGGCGAGCTCGTCTTGGTTGAGTCTTTCACCGGCGGTGAGTTCGCCTGTCCAGATGAGACGGCGTACCGCGGCGGCGACTTGATCGCTGGTCGAGCTTCGATCAATCGGTGCAACGTCGCTCATTGGTGCCTCATGACGTCGTTGAGCAGGGTGTCGAAGTCGACCTCCGGCTGGGGGCCAGTATCGATCGTGAGGCGCTGCAACGTTGCCGGGGCGGGTGCGGGTGGTACGTAGTCGTCGCAGACTGGGAAGGGTCGTCCGTAGCCGACCGTGAGGAATGAACCGTCGGGGCTGAACACGCGCGGGAATCCGACGGCCATCTCCGCATGACTGGTCTGGCCTGTGTCCGTCTGTAAAACGAGATCGAAGGCTTGGTCTCGGGCGGTCATGTCGAGCACCACAGCCCGGGCACCGGCTGGAATCGGTGTGCCAAGTCGGTACTTTGACCCGTTGAGCGCGAGTACCCAGGTGAGGGTCCCGTTAGCGAGAAACCAGGCCCAGCCAGCGTTCCAGTCACCTTGTTCGGCGATGATGCCGCTCGCTGTGGTTTCGAGGGGTGCAGCGAAGGTTGCGGCCATTCGAAATCCACCGAACCACACTGGTGCCTGAACCTCGTGGAGTTTGTCGCCTGAGGCGAGTTCATAGTGACGGCGGAATTGGAACCACGGCGTGTGCATGTGGGCGATGCGATGGTTCCCGTCGTCGATTGGCAAGACCTGGTTCGACATCGCAAGTGCATGCCAGCGTTCGACGAGATGTTCGAGTCGCTCGGGGTGAGCCTCGGCCAGATCATGTACCTCGGCAAAGTCGGTGTCGGTGTGAAAGAGCAGCCATTGGTCGTCGTTGAAGTCTGCGCTGCCCTCAACCAGGGTGCGTTCGGCATGGGTGAGCTGGTTGACGTGGTTGGTCACGGCCTTCCAGCCGTCGGCGTAGATGGCTCGGCTGCCCCAGCATTCGTAGTACTGCTCGCGACGAGTCGGGGCAGCAGCGTCGTCGCGGAGGAGCGAGGCGAACGATGTGCCGTCAAATGACATTTGCTCGATCCCACCGACTTCGTTCGGCGCATCGAGCCCTGCGAGTTCAAGCAGGGTGATCGGAATGTCGACGGCGTGGACGTAGTGATTGCGGACCGATCCGGCAGCATCGCTGAGCTTCGCTGGCCACGAAATGATCAACGGATCGCGCACGCCACCCTCGAACGTGTAGCGCTTCCAGCGACGGAAGGGTGTGTTGCCAGCGAAGGCCCAACCCCAGGGGTAGTGGCCGGAGGAACGGTGTCCGCCGATGTCGTCGTAGTGCTCGAGCTCGAGTTCGATATCGTCGGGGATGTCCGACACATAGTGGCGCAGCTGATTCCAGGTGCCGTTCGGCCCGCCCTCGGCGGAGCAGCCGTTGTCGGAGATGACGGCCACGATCGTGTCGTCGGCCTGCCCGCTGGCCTCAATTGCGTCGAGCACGCGGCCGATTTGGTGATCGGCGTGCGCAAGAAAGCCGGCGTAGACCTCCATCATCCGGGCGTAGAGCCGTCGGCGATCGGGATCGATGTTGGTCCATGCCTCGACCCAGTCCGGCCGAGCGGAAAGTTCGGCGTCCGGTGGGACGATGCCCATCTCCTTCTGGCGCGCAAACGTCCTTTCTCGCCAATCGTCCCAGCCCCCGTCGAAGCGGCCGGCGAATCGGTCGATCCACTCTGGGGGGGCTTGGTGTGGAGCGTGGGGTGCGGCGGTGGCGTACCAGAGAAAAAATGGGCGGTCCGGCTGGTGGAGTTTCCATTGGCGGAGGCGGTGGATGGCCTCGTCGGCGAGGTCGGCATCGAGGTGGTACCCCTCGTCGGGGGTGGCGGGGGGCTCGACGTGCTGCTGATCACGGATGAGGTTCGGTGTCCATTGATTGGTCTCACCGTTAAGAAAGCCGTAGTAGTGCTCGAAGCCAACGCCGGTCGGCCACATGTCGTAGGGGCCGGTGGCGCGTTGGTCGCGAGCGGTGAGGTGCCATTTCCCGATTGCCGAGGTCACGTAGCCATCGGCCTTTAGGATTTCGGCGATTGTCGCCGCATTGTCTGGGAAAACACCGGTGTAGCCAGGAAAGTTGACCGGCAGATCGGGGAGCATGCCCATGCCTACTCGGTGGTGGTTGCGCCCGGTCAGCAGGCAGGCCCGCGTCGGTGAGCAGATCGCCGTGGTGTGAAAGTTCGTGAAGCGGATACCCCGTTCGGCGATGCGGTCGAGATTCGGGGTTTCGAGGTCCGATCCGTAGCAGCCAGCCTGAGCGAAGCCGAGATCATCGAGCACGATGACGACAATGTTTGGCGCGCTCTTTCGGTAGGGGCGCGGTGCCCGTTCGGAGACGGCGTCTCGCATGGAGAGTTCGGTCACGGGGTTGCCTCCATTTCGGCAAAGCGGTGCACGAGCGCGTCGAGCGTCGCCGCACAGGTTGTGGCACCACCTGGTGGTTCGGGGAGCCGAAGGGGACCATGTTCCTTGCTCGGCAGCAGCACGGTGGCATGGCCCGGGCACGTTGTTTCGCCCCGTTGGTTTTCGCCCCAGATTTCGAGATCGACCGCCGGTCTTTCGCCCCCGGCGAGGTAGCGCCGGGTGACGCGGCCCCGCATCCAGTGAGTGTCGCCCACATAGTTGAATCGACGGAACTCGCAATCGAGCTTCCAGAGCCAGGCGTCGTCTCCCATCCAATCGGTGCAGAGATGGATCAGCCAGGTCTCGCGCATGCGGCCGTAGTCGTAGATGGCAGGGCTGCCCGCCCGACGTGCCCACTCGGGATCCCAGTGCACCCGTTGATGGACGTCGGGGATGTTGAGATCATCGGGTCGGAAGAAGCCGGGGATCCGCGCTCGCTGCTCATGGGCGAGGTTCAGTGACTTCACGCCATACAGGCCCATGCCTACGCCGGAATGCCACACGACAATGTCAGTAACGCGAAGAGGCCCCTTCACGAGCGGCCCGAGTTCGTCGCCTTCTTCGACATCCTCCCAGTACCTCGGGATCGATCCCCGCCGTCGGCCAGCGGCCTCAGCGACGGAGGCGGCGATGTCTTCGATTTGCTCCTCGGTATACGGCTCGATCTCCACCCCGAAGTTCTTGCCACGGTCGCCCTTACCCTCGACGATCTTGCGGTCGGTGCGGATCATGAGGCGGAACTGGGCCGACAGCATGTGGTCGGGTGCGCCGAAGACCTCGGCCGACCATTCGTGCACCGTGCGATCCGCGAAGTCACTCCCTTTGTCGTGCACGCCGACAAGGGCATTACGTCGTGTCACGCTCGTGTGGGGCCGGAGCGGAGCCCACCACTCGCGGAAACTACCTGCGTAATACGCGTGAGCGCCCTTCAGGGGGTCGCCCTTCAGCAGAGCTTTGGTGTCGGGATCGAGGTGCGTGACTTCGTTCTCGCCGATCATTGTGTCGCCGCCGTTGAGGTGAGGCGGCGCGATCGGGCCGCCCCATCGTGTGGTGGGGCCGTAGGTCGGCTCACACCACAATGGGTTGTCGTCACCGCACGCCTCGGCCACGTGACGGAACGCGTCAGTGCCTGGATCGCGGTACCACGGAGGCTGCGGATGGGGTTGAGTGACACCGATGCGGGCCCGTAAGCGGGCGAGCGCGTGGTCGGTGACGGCGCCGTTCATCGGATCTCCACCCTTCGTTCGGTGAGATCAAAGGTGCGTAGACCCCCGCCGTCAGCCATGTCGGCGAGCCAGTGCGGCTCAACCGGTGCGGCGTCTGGATTGATGTGCAACGACCAGATTCGTGGGCCGACCTGCTCGGCGACGCAGCGGGGGTTAACGGACTGGGCCGTGTGGATGAAGCCGTCGAGCCAGTCCATTGGGCTCCGGCACACACTGTCGTCGAGCCCTGCGCCACCAAAAAACTCGATGACCCCAGTCCGTTCGTCGTGGACTTCCACCCGGTAGTCGATGTAGTCCTCAACGAGGAAAGGGTCAAGTTGCAACATTTTGGCGATTGTTGTCATGTCGTCACCCTCGATGGCCAGTGCATCACGGAGGCGTCGAACGACGGCGGGGGCGATGGCCGCCCGGTGCTGGGGGGCTATTTCGTCGAGAAGGTCGACGGCGATGTTTTCGTCGATTGAGAAGTAGGCGGCCCGCATGAGGAGATGGATGTCGAGAGCGAACTCCTTTGCCTGGCGCACGAGCACCGGGTGCGCGAAATCCTCGAGTCGGAGATCAGGGATGATCGGACCGGCGTAGTCGTGCATACCGCCGTCCTCGAACGTGTCACCGAGCTCAAAGGCGAACGATGCCGCTGCCGACTCAGCGACAACGTCGAGGCTCGGCTCTCCTGACCGGGTGCTCTGTTCATCGTCAACGAGTTCGACCCGCCAGCGGCAATGGTCGCCAGTGAACTCATCAGGTTTAGGGGGCCGATGAACCGGCACGGCACGAAGCCGCGGATTCGTGACAGCAAGGGTGGCATCGAAGGTCCGGTCCTCCATGTGGTGGCACATGTTGGTGACGAGCGCTGGGTCGTTACGAGAAATTTGGCGGAGGTAGTCGTGAGCGCCGCAGAACGGCAGCCAGAACATGCCGAGGTTGTCGTCGACCAGCTCGAACCGGAAGTCGAGGAAGTAATGCGGCGCTCCGATGTCGAACTGAAAGCTTTTGAGTGCAGCCTCTGGCCCGTCTCCTGCGATACCGAGGTTCACTTTATTTCGAGCGGTGTAGATCGGGCTAGCTCCCATCCACTCGCTGTCGGCCTGGCGGATTGTGGCCTCTTGGCCAGCGCGCATTGCGACGTGTGGCATCAGCGCTCGGTCGTGGAACATTGACAGGACCATTCGTTCCCGGCAGAGCCGGGCAAGGGCCGATCGCGAGAGCCGCTCTAGCGTCCAATCCGGATCGAACGGGCCTCGGTAGTTGTCATCGGTCGTCACGATGGGTCCTGCCAGTCGATGCGGTCGTTGCGGTGCGGCTGACGGCCGGTGCGCCACGGACAAAGCGGTGCGGCGGCGAGCAAGATGCGATGCCAGTCGGTGGCGAGCGCCCGCATTTCGGCGCGCCAGCTCAACACCGCAGAATCGGAGAATTGTGCGTGTTCGCCGGAGGCCCAGGCGGCGTAGCCGTCGGGAAGAGCCCACAACACGATGATTTCGTCCTCGTCGCGCATTGTCGTCCACCAGGCGCCGGCGAGCGTCCAGCCATGCGGCTCATAGGCCTCGATGGCGTGCGATCGCACCAAATCCAGTGCCTCGCGTGCAGTGCCCGGGGTGACCTTGATGATTTCGTGAGTGCAGACCTCGGCTCGAATTCCGGTGCTCAAGGATTCGTCGAGCGTCGGGCTCCAGGGGGCGGGAAGGAGAACGCGATCGAAGCCGCCGCGTCGGAACTCGGCCGCTTCCTTCCACCACCGTTCGAGCTTGGGATCTTGCAGCCCCTGTCCGACATTCTCTCCAGTCAGTGATCGAGCCAGCCCATCGAGTCCCGGCTCTTCCCAGATGTTGCAGACCTGTGGCCACGGCCCGGTGGTACCGACGACGGCCCAGATCCCGAAGCACGATTGCTTGCGATCCTCTTGGGCCATCGGTGACCAGTTGGCCGCCATGTGATGCATGTAGTTCGCCCTGTGGGCGCCACGAATGTCGATGAACTCGTGGATGTAGGCGCGATCGTTGCTCATGCCACCTCCAGGGCGGCCCACAGTTGCCGTTTGAGTTGGCGGAGTTGGTCGAGGGGATGTCGTGCGATCGTCTCGGCGATGTCTTGCGCCCGCGACCGGAGCTGTTCGGGCTCCACCACCTCGGAAAGGATTCCGAGCTGACGGGCGCGGTCCGCAGTGATGCGCTCATGTCGGCCGAGGTAGGCCATGCGGGCGATGGACTCCACCGGACTCTTTTTCAGCATGCCGATCGTCTCGAAAGCGGTGACTTGCCCGACCGACACGTGCGGGTCGAGGAACGCTGCGTTGCTCGATGCGATGACGATGTCGGCGTCGGCAATGAAGTGGAGTCCGCCGCCGGCGCAGATTCCGTTGACCGCCGCGATCACCGGCTTTGTCACGCCGCAATGCCAGGCGGTGAGGCGCAGCTCTGCACGCTTCGTCTGGCGCGAACTGGCCTTGAGTGCCTCCGGATCTTGAGCCAGTTGTACGACATCAAGCCCGGACTGGAAGGCGCGGCCGTTGCCGGTGTTCACGATCACAGAGACGGTGTCGTCCGCATCGAGTTCGGCCCACGCTTGCTCGAGGTCGACGAACATCTGCGCGTCGATGGCATTCCCGGCGTCGGGACGATCAAAGATCAGCCAGCCGACGGGACCGTCGTGATGGATCTCGATCGTCATGTCGGGTCCTCCTGGAGGATCTCGAACACATTGCCGTCGGGGTCGGTGAGCAAGGCGAAGGCGGCACCTGGTCGATGCGGTGTCACCGGGGTGAGCACGGATGCGCCGGCGTCGATGGCCTGCTGCACCGTCGCTGTCGCGTCACCGACGTGGAGGGCGGCATATCGGAATCCACTGGTGGTGCTCCATCCGGAGCCATCGGCGTCGTGGGGTGCCTTGGCTGGCTGGAAGATCTTGAGCATCGCCTGACCGTTGTGGAGGCGGCGCACCGTGCCCTGCGGGAACTCGAGTATGCGGTCGAGTGTGAAGCCGAGTCCGCGCTCATAGAAGCGGCTGAGGTTCTCGCCGTCGTGGGTCACGATGCCTGCCTCGAGGCCGCGCATGGTCACGCCAACTCCTCGGCAAGACGTCGCCGGAGGACCTTGCCGACCTCGGAGCGGGGGAGCGCTGTCACGTGGTGGTACACGGTGGGAGCTTTGTAAGGAGCAAGGTTGGCTCGAATCGTCGTGTCGAGGATTTCGTCGTCGACGTCGCCGACGATCGCGGCCACGGGAACTTCGCCGAGTCGCTCGTCGGGCGCGGCGAAGACGGCGACATCGTCGACACCGGCGACCGAGCGGAGGACTTCTTCGACCTCGCCGGGAAAGACCTTGTTGCCGCCGCGATTGATGAGATCGCCGGCCCGGCCCTCGATCCAGACAAAGTCGGCCTCGTCGATCCTCGCCAAATCGCCCGTCCGCACAAAGCCGTCCGTGGTCACTCGATCTTCGGCAAGATCGATCGCTGTGTTCGGCGGCCTGACGAGCAACTCGCCCACACCGTTGTCGTCGGGTTCAGCAATGCGGATTTCGACTCCCCTATGGGCACGGCCCACGGAACCGATCCGATCTGGATGCGCTTTGGCCTCGGCGGCAGTCCAGCCGATGACCTCACCGATCTCGGCTTGCCCGTAGCCGTTAAGCACGAACGCGTCGAAGCGGTCGGTAAATCGCCGAGCCTGAAACGGGGAGAGGGGGGCGGTGATTGAGCGGATGTAGCGAAGGGGATGAAGTGAGGTGATCGACACGTCGTCGTTCAACATGGTCATCGCTGCGGGAGGCAGCACCGTCGAGCGAATCTCATGGCGCTGCACGAGTTCGGCGAACGTTGAGGTCTCGAAGTGATCCATCAGGACCAGCGGTGCGCCGGCTCGCAGTCCGAACAGGGCGTTGTACATGCCGGCGTTGAGCGCCATGGAGACCGGAATCAGGTTCGGGGTCGGAGGGCGGGAACGGTCGACCGGCGCAGCTCGAAGCGGAGCGAGTACCCGGTCGATGATTTCGAGGTATGCGTCGTGGGTATGGAGGATCGGCTTCGGTTCGCCCGTCGTGCCCGAGGTCCACAGCACGAAGGCGGCGTCGGGCGCTGAAAGATCAGCGGTCCGGGCCTTTGCGTTCTCGATCGCTGTCTCGGGCTGGCGGGGGTTGATCGGCACATAGATAGCTCCCGCTCGCCAGCAGCCAAACATCGCAATAAGCGCATCGATCCCTTCGGCCACGACGGCGATCGGCGATCCGTTGGCGACGTCGAGCGTGGCGGCGTAACGCTCGATCCGCTCGATCACGTCGGCCTTGGTGAAGGACGACGCGACGGTATGGACCAGTGGATCGTCATCCGCAAACGGATGGTCGAGCAGCAAGTCCAGCAAACTCACGACAGTGGTTTCCAGTTCGGATTGCGCTTCTCGGCAAAGGCCATCGGCCCCTCGTTCTGGTCAGAATGACCCCACATCGACACCAGATGCTGCGCTCCGGCCTTGCAGGCATCGGTGAGCCCGTGTTCGAGGGCGCCCCACAGCGCCTTCTTCGTTGCGGCCATGGCCGCAGGACTGTTTTTCGCGATGGTCTCGCCGAGTTCCTGCGCCCGTTCGCGAAGTCGTTCCGGAGGGTCGACGATCTCGGAGATCATTCCCAACTCGAGCGCCCGTTCGGCATCCATGCGCTCGTACTTGCCCATGAACGCCATGCGCATGACCGCCTCGACTGGCATCTTCTTCATCAACCCGATCGCTTCGATGGCGACCACCTGGCCCACCGAGACGTGGGGGTCGAAGAACTGGGCGTTGCTCGCTGCGATCACGATGTCGGCGTCGGCAACCCAGTGGAAGCCGCCGCCACAGCAGATGCCGTTGACTGCCGTGATGACCGGCTTCCACACGTCTTGGTGCCAGGACGTGAAGTGGACGTCGAAATCCTCCATCGACTGGCGGTAGCGCTCCATGCCGACGCCATCGGTGGCGAGTTCGCCGACATCGACACCGGTCTGGAAGTCGCGACCTTCGCCGGTGTGCACGATCACGCGGACGGCTGGATCCTCGTTCAGCTCGGTCCACGCCTTGGCGAACTCGTCTCGCATGGCGTTGTTCATCGCGTTGCGCACGTCGGGCCGGTTGTTGATCAGCCAGCCGACCGGCCCATGTCGCTCGATGATCAGGTGCTGGTAGCTCACCGGGGGGTCTCCTTCCAGGCGACACCGTGGTAAGGATCGGGCTCGCGCGGCAGGCGGAGGACCTGCTCGCCGAGGACGTTCTTGTTGACCTCGGTGGTGCCGCCTTCGATCGTGTTGGCCCGGCTTCGGATCATGCCCTTGGTCGCATAGGGCATGTCGTCGAGCCAGTCGCCCTCCCAGGCGATCGCGTCCATGCCGGAGAGCTCACAGGCTGCGAGCTGGAGTTGCTGGTTGAGGCGGCCCTGGTGGACCTTGCCGATCGAGGCGGCGGGGCCGGGTGTGCCGCCGGCTTTGACCGTGGCCCGCACTCGGGCGTTGGTTGATTGGCGAATCTGTTCCTCGGTGTGGAGCCGCATGAGGCGGTCGCGGGTCACTGGATGATCGATGCCGAGTTCGCGGTAGGTGGCAAGGAGCTGGTCAGCGCCAGATCCGCCGATGCGGTCGACGCCGCCGGACCCGGAGCCGGCGACCATCTGCCGCTCACCGGCGAGGGTCGCGCCGGCGACCCGCCAGCCATCGTGGATCTGCCCGACGAGATTGAAGGCTGGCACCCGCACCTCGTCGAGCCACACCTCGTTGAAGTCGACTTCGCCTCCCATATGGCGAAGCTCGTGTATGTCGACACCGGGAGATCGGAGGTCGACTAGAAAGTACGAGATTCCCCGGCGCTTGGGAGCATCAGGATCGGTGCGAGCCAGACAGATCGCGAACTCGCTCTGGTGCGCCCACGTCGACCAGACTTTTTGGCCGCTGAGGACCCATTCATCGCCGTCGATCTCGGCTTTCATCGAAAGCGATGCAAGATCAGATCCAGCGCCAGGTTCGGAAAAGAGCTGGCACCAGCGCTCTTCGTTTCGGACGATCGGCGGCAAGAACCGGAGACGTTGCTCTTCGGTACCGAACGCGAACAATGGTGGTGCCGCATTGTGGAGTCCGAGCGGGTTGAGGCGCCCAAGGTTAAATGGCCCGATCACGTCCTCGATGACTTTGGCCTGCTCGACGGTGAGATCGAGGCCGCCGAACTCCACCGGCCAGGTTGCGACGGCCATGCCTGAGTCGGCGAAGGTGGGATACCAGGCTTCGTAGTCCGACCGTGGGCGTACGGCCCGAATTGCGGCGCGACCGCCGGCGGAAGCAGCGCGCCAGGCCTCGGGGACGTTCGCCGTGACCCATGCTCGTGCGCTGGCACGAATCTTGTCGTGGTCGTCGGTGCGGCTGACCCCCAAACGCATCTTGTATACATTATGCGGCATGACGGAATCGGTGAAATCGTATCCAGCAGCGATCGATGGCCTTGTCGTCGAACACAACGGTGGCGTGTTGGCAGTCCGCTTCGATCGGCCCGATCGCCGCAACGCCTTGACCGACGACATCGTGCTCGGTCTGATCGACATCGTCGACGCTGCCTCGTCGGACGAGTCCATGCGGGTGATCCACATCACCGGCACCGGCGAGCACTTCTGCTCCGGCTTTGACCTCTCGTTGCGAGGCGGCGGCGGTGACAAGCCCCGCGCAGGCGCCACCCAACGGCAGATGCGTTGGCACATCAATCGCCTTGTGCCAGCGATCCAGCAGTGTCAGACGCCGATCGTTGCATCGGTCAAGGGGTGGGCGATTGGCCTGGGAATGAATATCGCCCTCGCGAGCGATTTCGTTGTGGCAGCCGACGACGCCCGATTCTGGGCGCCGTTCGTCGACTCGGCATTCACCCCCGACTCGGGTGGGTCATGGCTCATCCCACGCCTCGTCGGCATCGCCCGAGCCAAAGAGATGATCCTGCTCGGGAGAAAGGTGTCGGGCAAGGACGCGAGCGACTGGGGCCTGATACACAGCGCAGTGCCAAACTCTGAACTTGACGACGCCGCCGCAGCACTCGTTGCGGAACTGGCCGATCGGCCCACCGTCGCTTTGGGCCTCGCCAAGCAACTGATTCACGGCGCCCCCACGTCGGAGTTGGAGCCACACCTCGCCCAGGAAGGACTTGCGCTCGAACTGTCGAGCCGGTCCGAGGACTTTCACGAGAGCAGTCGTGCTCGGCGAGAGAGCCGAGACCCCGACTTCACCGGTCGCTAAACCGGAGTCTCCCTAGGCGCGAAACGGCCCGGCCATCGGTCCTTGCAACCGGCAGCCAGGCCGTTTCAGCGTTTAAAATTTGGCGTCTAGCGAGGCGATGGACGGAAGTCGTTGCGGCCAGTGATACAGACCGGGTCGCCACTGGATCGCTCGTAGGGGATCGGCTGTGTGCACGGGAAGCTGAAGTCGAGCGTCTGAATGACGTTCGGCAGCGCGCCCTTCCCTTCTTCGATGCTCGCTGGCGTCATCGCACCGAAGTCGACCGGACCGAGGGCGTTCATCGCCGCCACGACGTCGTCGCGAGTTGGGTTGTCGCCGGCGTCGTAGATCGCGCGGGCGGCGGTCCGGACGATGTTGCAAACCGAGACCGACATGCCGTACGAGGAGTCCCCCGGGTCGTTCCAGGAGTGAAGGGCGCCGACCGTGTTGTTCTCGTTGTAGAGCGCAGCGCACATCTCCTGCAGTGGTGCTGGCTGGTAGCCCTCAGCGCGATAGAGGCCGGTGTCTCGGAAGTCGATGATGACTGCTCCGTTGTAGAGATCGCCTGATGTTGGGCTGTTTGCGATCTGGCCGGAGACGAGTTCGCTCGCCTGACTGTTGAAGTCGCTGGCGAAGAACTGGACGTCACCGGGCTGGAAGCCCTGGTTGACCATCTCGTCGATGTAGCCGGGCGCCGTCAAGATGCCCATCACGTTGAAGAAGGCGGTGATCTCGGCGTTGCGCATGTTGGTGACGGACTCTGACACACCTTCGGTGCAGACCGTGCTGCCGCCACAACCGATGATGTCAAACACGACCTCGAGCCCGGCGTCACGCAGCACGTTCACGAGGTTCTCCTCGATGTCTTCGGGTTGACCCGCCGTGTCGGGCGATGCCACGCCAACGACGTCGTCGGAGGTCAACAGACCGGAGGCCAGGAGATCCTGTGCCGCGAACCGGACATTCTCGGAGTTGGTGTTCGAGAGGCTGAAGAGTCGTCCGCCTGAGCGCTCCATGAATTCGTCGGGCTGGCCCTGGGTGGAGATGAACATTGTCTCGTTCTCCTCGACGATGCACAGCGTGGCAGAGCCTTGGAAGCCGGAGCTGTTGAGAATGAAAACGGCGTTGTAGTCGTCGGTGGCCTGCAGGCAGGCGGCGTTGCGCTCCTCCTGTGTGGTTGGACCAAACAACGACACTTCGATCGTCTCGAGGGAGAGCAGACGACCTCGGATGCCACCGCACTCTTCGTTGATGTGGTCGACGTACACCCTGAACATCTCGTTCATGTCACCGACCGGAATGCCGAAGCCGATGTTGACGGCGTCCTCAAGGCGCGACTTGATGTGCACGATCGAGATCTCGTCAGCCCCGATGCCGTCGTCGGTATCGACACGATCCGCAGCGGCGTCGTGAGCGACGCAGTAGCTGTCGAGTTGAGTGAACGGGTGATCACCGCGATCGAAGCCGGCTTGGAAGTCGGCGAACACACCTCCGCGGGGATCGACGTAGATGTTCGGTGCGTCACCGTCGGTAGCCTCGCCACCGTCATCGTCGCCACTGGCTTCGTCGTCAGTGGTGGTTTCGACGGCGCTCGAGTCTTCGACGGCGTCGTCGCTGCCGGCGATGGCGCTGTCGTCTTCGCCTGCATCCTCGGTTACCTCGCCACCGCATGCCGACGCCAGCAGCACTAGGCCGAGCAGGACGGCGAGCCACGCTCGCAGGTTGAACATATGCATGAGAACCCCCTCAGGTCACGGGCCGGTTGTACCCGGCTCGACACAACTGTGGTCGGGGCGGTGCTGTTACACAAGTCACAACAGTTTTGATCCGAGTCTAGAAGCCCGGCCATGATGGCGGAGCCGGGGGGGAACGATTATGGATAGCCACACCGAGGATGCCGCTGCGCTGGCGGCTGCGGTTCTGGACGAGGAGGCCAAGCGTCAGGCCGAGCAGGCCGAGCGCGAGGCCGGCGTTCTACTCCCCGACGATCTCCTTCCCGGCGTCGGGGAGGAACCGATGTCGCTGCGCGAGGCCTTCGCCGTCGGGGGCAAAGGGATGGCGATCCTGCTGCTCCTGCTCAACCTCGTGGACGAATTGCCGCGCACGATCCGTGTGCTGGCCCCCGACATCCAGCGCAGCCTCGGGATCTCCGACACCGTCTTGTTTGGTGTCCTCGGTTTCGGCGGCGTTGCGCTCGTGCTTGGCACCGTGCCTATGGCGGCACTCGCTGACCGGATCCGCCGAGTCGCGCTCATCCCGATCATGTCCGGGTTCTGGGCGGTGGCGACGTTCCTCTCTGGCTTCGTGGTCAACCCGTTCCAGCTGTTCTGGTCGACCGCAGCCACCGGCCTCGGTCAGGCGTACCGCATCCCGGTGTCGAACTCGTTGATCACTGACACCTATCCGATCCAGGCACGGTCCCGGATCTTTGCGTTCGAAGGGGTCGGCCGACCGATCGGCCAGCTACTTGGGCCGTTACTCGTCGGTGGCATCGCCGTGTCGATCGGCGGTGATGACGCCTGGCGGTACGCCTTCTTCATCCTCGCCGTGCCGCCAGTGTTGCTTGGCCTCGCCGCGCTGCGACTGCGGGAACCGGAACGCGGTCGCTTTGAACAGGACGCAGTCTTGAGCGGTGAAGACGCACTCGACGTCGATGAACTCGAGCCATCAATGAGTACGGCGTTTGCTCGGCTAAGGAAGATTAGGACGTTCTACGCGCTTGCGACCGGGATTGGTGTCGTTGGGTTCGCCCTGATCGTGGTGCCCGGTCAGTTCAACCTTTTGCTTGACCGCAAGTACGGGCTGGATGCACTTGAGCGAGGCATTGTCGAGTCGCTCATCTGGGTCGGATCGCTTGTCTCGATCCCGATCGCGGGCAGGGTGTTCGGGCGCAAGTTCCGTGAGGACCCTGATTCGGTCGTTCGCATCATGGGGACCCTGATCATGGCGGCGGGTTTCCTCTACCTGATCGTGCTTCCGGTCAAGACACTCGGTTTGTTGATCTTTGGCCTCGCGCTCGCTCAGGCGATGATCTCCGCCGCGCTGGTCGCTGCACCGATGATCATCGCAGCGGTTTCGCCGTACCGGATTCGAACTCAGGCATTCGCGCTCCTGCCTGTCTTCATCTTCTTGATGGGCGGCTTCTTCGGCGGTCTCCTGGGTGGACAGATCTCCGACGTCTACAGCAATCGCGCGGCCATGTTGATCCTCGGCCCGCCCGGCGCGTTGCTCGGAGGCTGGTTGATCCGGCGCGGTGCCCATCACATCCGGCGCGACATCTCGCTGTCTGTCGAGGAACTTCTCGAAGAACAGGAGGAGGCTCGAAAGATCGTGGCCGGCGACGACGAGGTCCCAGCGTTACAGGTCCGCAACCTCGACTTCAGCTACGGCCCGGTTCAGGTGCTGTTCGACGTGTCCTTCGACGTGGCACCGGGCGAAGTCGTCGCACTGCTAGGGACGAACGGGGCTGGCAAGTCCACCCTCCTCCGGGCGATCTCAGGTCTCGGCATTCCTGACCGGGGCGTTGTCAGACTTAACGGCCGAACGATCACTTACGCCGAGGCCGAGACCCGCTTCCGGGTGGGTATCGTGCAACTCCGCGGTGGTGCAGGGATCTTCCCTGGTCTCTCTATCGGCGACAACCTTCGGGCCTCGCTTCTAGGGATAGAACTCGAGCCTGACGAGATTGAACGCCGGGTTGATGTGGCTGCTGAGCGGTTCCCAGCGTTGCAGGGCCGGCTGAACGAGAACGCCGAATCGCTTTCCGGCGGCCAGCAGCAGATGCTTGCGCTAGCGATGACGCTTATCCAGGAGCCCGAAGTCTTGCTGATCGACGAGCTGAGCCTCGGCCTCGCCCCGGTGATCGTCCAGGAATTGCTCGGGGTGATCGAACAACTCAAGGCCGACGGGCAGGCGATGGTGATCGTCGAGCAGTCGCTAAACGTCGCGCTCGCATTCGCCGACCGGGCGGTATTTATGGAGAAGGGTCAAGTCCGTTTCTCCGGCCCGGCTCAAGAACTCGCCGAGCGAGGCGATCTCGCCCGGGCCGTTTTCCTCGGAGGTGAGGGCGGATGATCGAGCTGCTCGGGATCGAGATCAGCCAGCAGGCGTTGCTGATCGGCACCGTAACCGGTCTGGCCTATGCCGCGTTCGCAGCCGGGTTCGTGTTGATCTACCGGTCGACCGGGGTGTTGAACTTCGCGCACGGAGAGATGGGAGCATTCGGCCTCGCTGTGTTCGTACTTCTCATCGCCAACTACGGGCTGAACTGGTGGCTCGCCTTCGTGCTCGCCATCGCCTCATGTGCCGCAGTAGGGGCAGTTGCAGAACTAATTGTCGTTCGTCGGCTGTTCGATTCACCGCGCTTGGTGTTGTTGATTGCGACGATCGGCATCGGCCAGATCTTGCTCGTTGCCCGCACTCTCTGGATCCCCGACATCACCACTGGCGGACCTGTCCCTACGGCCTTCACGACCCTCTGGGAACCCACGAACGATCTCCGTGTTCAAGCGCGCGAGATCACCGTCCTTCTCCTCGTGCCAGCGATCGTTGCCGCCCTCGGGCTCTTCCTCACCCGGACGCGCTTCGGTCTCGCAGTCCGAGCGTCGGCCAGTAACCCCGACACGGCACGCGTCTTCGGTACCTCGCCCCGTCGGGTCTCCACGATCGTGTGGGCGATCTCTGGTGCGTTCGCTGCAACCACAGCGATCCTCATCGCCCCGTTCAGCGGTGTACAGGCGGCCCTCGTCGATGACACCGGACAGACACTCGCCGAGGTGCTCCTGCTTCGAGTCTTGATCGTCTCGTTGCTGGCGCGCATGCGGTCAATCCCGGGTGTCCTGGCGTCGGGCATCGGGGTCGGCGTAATCGAGACGATCGTCAAGGGCAACGTCGCCACCACCAACCAGACGATCGTCGACGTATTCATGCTCGTCGCTGTGCTTGTCGTCGTGTTGTGGCTCGCACGGTCTCAGCGCGAAGAGGGCGGATGGACACTCTCGCCGCGCGCGAAGCCAATTCCAGACCGTCTCCGCAGTGTGTTCTGGGTCCGCAATCTCAACCGCATCGGCTTCGCAGCGCTGTTTGGGGCACTCGCTGTGCTCCCAGTGTTCGCCACCAGCAGCGCCGGGCTGTTCACTTGGTCCGTCATCCTGATCTGGGCCATGGTCGCCCTTTCGATGACAGTTCTTACCGGTTGGTCCGGTCAGTTGTCGCTCGGTCAGTTTGCTTTTGTTGGCGTCGGCGGCATGAGCACGTTGGCTTTCACCAAAGGCCATGACCTTCCAGTGCCGTTCGATTTGTTTGATATCTCGGTCACCCTGCCCTGGGGTGCGGCGATTGCGCTGGCCACATGCGTGGGGGTGCTCGCCGCCGTGCTCGTGGGGCTTCCTGCGCTGCGGGTGCGGGGGCTGTTCTTGGCTGTTGTCACCCTCGCCTTCGCAGTCGCCGCTGCCCGTTGGTTGCTGGTGCAGGATGCCTTTACTGGCGGGACCTCGGTGCCGCGGCCGGTCACACCGCCAGATGTCTTAGGCATCGACTTCGGCGAGAGCCGCCGGGCGATGTACTACCTCTGCCTCGTTTCGCTGGCCGTGATGGCGTGGCTCGCGTCGCGGATCCGGGCCACCGGTGTCGGCCGGACCTTCATTGCCGTGCGCGACAACGAGGAGATGGCCGCCGCATCGACGGTCTCACCGACATCGGTGAAGCTGTCGGCCTTTGCGGTGTCTGGCGGCATGGCGGCGTTTGCCGGTGGTCTGTTCGTCACGGTCTCCCCGAGCCTCGACCCCAAGCGGAACTTCGCCGCTGCGGAGTCGTTGCAGGCGATTGTGGTTGCGATCATTGGCGGACTCGGCTCGGTCGCTGGTCCGATCCTCGGGGCGCTGTGGGTTCGCGGCATCCCCGAGATCGCTCCGGATGGGCTCCGCGATCTCCAAAACCTCCTCACGAGCAATATCGGGTTGCTCGTCTTGCTCGTGTATTTCCCGGGTGGCCTGTTGCAGATCGTGTACGCCGCTCGTGACGCTCTCCTTCAACGAGCCGAGGCCCGTCTGCCGGAAGCGGCCCCGACCGCTCCCGCGGCGGCAGTTGCCAAGCCAGCGCCGAGCAGCGGCAGTCGCGCTCCGATAGTCGGTGATGCGCCGGCGGTGAGCACCGAGGACATCGAAGTCCGGTTCGGAGGCAACGTTGCGGTCAACCGTGTGTCGTTTGAGGTCCGTCAAGGCGAACTCGTTGGTCTCATCGGTACCAACGGTGCGGGCAAGTCGACTCTGCTCAATGCCGTAAGCGGCTTTGTGCCCTCGACCGGTTCGGTCTTCGTGAATGGCATCAATGTCACGAACATGGCTGCGGCCAAGCGACATGAGGTCGGGCTTGGACGCGGCTTTCAGGCTGCCCGCCTTTATCCCGAACTCACGGTGAGGGAGTCCCTCCAAGTCGCGCTTGAAGCTCGCGAACGCTCGCTGTTGATCCCGTCGATGCTCGGCCTGCCGCCCTCGCCAGCTCGGGAGCGTCGCAAGTCCGCTGAGGCCGACGAGATCATTGACTACCTCGGGCTTGGTCGCTACGCCGATCAGGCCATAGGCAACCTCTCGACCGGTACCCGCCGCATCGTGGAGCTTGGCAGCCTGCTCGCCGTTGACGCCTCAGTGCTCCTCCTCGACGAGCCCACTGGCGGTGTCGCCCAACGAGAAACCGAGGCCTTCGGCCCATTGATCAAGCGCATCCAGCAGGAGCTTGATGCTGCCGTGGTCGTTATCGAACACGACATGCCCCTCGTCATGAGCATCAGCGATCGGGTGTACTGCCTTGAGAGCGGCATCGTGATCGCAGAGGGCACCCCCGATGAGGTTCGCGAGAATGACGCAGTGATCTCCAGCTACCTTGGGACCGACGAGCGGGCCATCCAGCGCTCCAA